>CAYGNE010000124.1:0-10038 GCA_964351155.1 uncultured Rhodobacterales bacterium
CTCTGTCATACTGGTGAATTTCCTCGTCGATCTGGCCTATGCGCTGGTCGATCCTCGACTGAGGACCCGTTCATGACGCGCAACCTTGTCATAGGCGCTCTGTTGTCTTCGCTGGTGGTTCTGATGGCACTGTTGTCTTTTGTCTGGACCCCGTTTGATCACGCGGCGCTCAATATACCGGACAAGCTCAAGTCTCCGGGTGCAACCCATTGGTTCGGCACCGATCATTTCGGGCGTGATATGTTCAGCATGATCATGGTGGGCGCGCGTACGTCGATTGCCGTGGCCTTGGTGGCGGTTGGAATCGGCATGGCGCTGGGCGTGCCTCTTGGTCTCGCAGCGGCGGCGCGCAAAGGCAGCTGGATGGACGAGTTGATCATGCGTGGCAACGATCTCGTCTTTGCCTTTCCCAGCCTCGTGATTGCAATCTTGATCACCGCTGTTTTCGGCGCGGGTGCGATCAACGCGATCATCGCCATCGGCATCTTCAACATACCCGTCTTTGCCCGCATTACCCGCGGTGCCGCCTTGTCGCTTTGGGAGCGTGACTTCATTCTGGCGGCACGTGTCGCGGGCAAATCGAACGGGCGGATATCATTCGAACATATTCTGCCCAACGTGACCAACCTGTTGATCGTGCAGGGTACGATCCAGTTCTCCCTGGGCATCCTTGCCGAAGCTGGGCTCAGCTATGTCGGACTTGGTGCGCAACCCCCCACTCCCAGCTGGGGTCGCATGCTGGCCGACGCTCAGACCATGGTCAGTTTTGCACCCCATCTTGCGCTGATCCCCGGAGTTGCCATCATTTTGACGGTGTTGGGTCTGAACCTGATGGGGGACGGATTGCGCGACTATCTCGATCCCCGGTTGCGGATCAGCCGCGCATGAGCCTGCTGGAGATCAAGAACCTGTCCCTGTCTATCCAGCGAACGGACATCTTGTGCGATGTGTCACTGTCGGTGGACCCCGGTGAGATCGTGGCCGTCACTGGCGAGAGCGGATCGGGGAAATCAATGACGGCCTTGACCGTCATGCAGCTTCTGCCCGAACGAGCCACGGCTCTGGGCAGCGTCTGCCTAGACGGGGTGGATGTGTTGCGGGCGAGTGAGCCGGATATGTGCGCCATCCGTGGCAACACTGTCGGCATGGTGTTTCAGGAACCGATGACCGCCTTGAATCCTGTCAAGACCATTGGTGATCAGGTGGCGGAAACCATTCTCGTGCATGACGCGATGCCACCGGCAAAAGCCATGGAACGCGCCCGCGAAATGCTGGACCGGGTCGGCTTGCCGGCGGAACGATTTCCATTGTCACGTTACCCGCACGAGCTTTCCGGCGGACAGCGGCAAAGGGTGGTCATTGCGATGGCCATCGCGTTGCGTCCCAAGCTCCTGATTGCGGATGAACCAACCACCGCGCTGGATGTGACGACCCAGGCGCAGATCCTCGATCTGCTCAAAGGGCTCGTCGCGGATTTCGGCATGGGCCTTCTCATGATCACCCACGATCTGGCGGTTGTTGCGGGAATGGCGGATCGGATCGTGGTCATGCGGTACGGCCAGGTGGTCGAGTCCGGACAAACCCAGTCGCTTCTTACCGACATGCGCCATCCCTATACACGAATGCTGTTCGAGGCATCGGCGCACCAGGTCGACCTGCCGGATCCGCCTGCGCCGGTGCCGCTTTTGCAAGTGGATCATGTCAATCGCGATTACCGCCTGCCACGGACAAATCTGTTTGGCGATCCCGGTCATTTTCGTGCCGTAAGTGATGTTAGTTTCGTGCTCAACCGAGGCGAGCGACTTGGTCTGGTGGGTGAATCCGGCTGCGGAAAATCAACCCTGACACGGGCCATTCTGGGATTGGAGCCGGTGCAGGGCGGCCAGATACTTCTGGACGGGGCGCCGGTGTATTCAGACGGCCGTCCCGATCTGACCGTCCGGCGAAAGCTGCAAGTGGTGTTCCAGGACCCGTTTGGATCATTCAATCCCAGGCATCGTGTCGACCGGCTGGTTACCGAACCGTTTCACCTGTTGGATGAGCCGCCGACAGGCAAGGAGAGAACAGAAGCGATTGCCGAAGCCTTGATCGCCGTCGGCCTGAAGCCCGAAGATGCAGCGAAATACATCCACGAGTTTTCCGGGGGGCAGCGCCAGCGCATTGCCATCGCCCGTGCGTTGATCATCCGGCCGGAACTGATCCTGTTTGACGAAGCGGTCAGCGCGCTGGATGTTTCCGTCCGGGCACAAATCCTCGACCTGCTGGCCGAGCTGTGCAGTGCCTACAATCTGACCTATCTGTTCATAAGCCATGACCTGAGCGTCGTGCGTACCGTTACGGACAGGGTGCTGGTCATGCAGGCGGGGCAGATCGTCGAGCAGGGGAAAACCGAAACCGTGTTCAATTCTCCGCAACATCCATACACCCGGTCCCTCATCGCAGCAGCCCCGCGTTTGCCCGATCTGGAAACACTGAAACGGAGCCCGTCAAATGCCTGATCCCATTTGGTTTGACCCCTCGCTTTGCCTGGTCGGAGGCACCTGGCGCCATCCGGAAAGTGGGGAAACCTTGTTGTTGGTCAACCCGTCCGACGGGAGCGAGCTTTGTCGGATTGCGCATGGCAACGCGGCCGACATCGATGGTGCGGTTCGGGCCGCACGGTCTGCGCGCGACGGAGATTGGGGCCGGATGACCTCGCTTGAACGCGGACGTATTCTGACCCGGATCGGGCAACTGGTTCTGGACAGGGTAGAAGACCTCGCACTTCTAGAGGCGCTGGATGTCGGCAAGCCACTGACGCAGGCAAGAGCCGATGCGGTCGCGTTGGCGAGATACATGGAGTTCTACGGCGGGGCGGCGGACAAGGTGCATGGCGAAACCATTCCGTACCTGGATGGCTACACCGTTTATACGCTGCGTGAACCACATGGCGTGACCGGGCATATCGTGCCTTGGAACTACCCGATGCAGATTATTGGCCGGTCTGTCGGCGCAGCACTTGCGATGGGCAACGCTTGTGTCCTGAAACCCGCTGAAGAGGCGTGCCTGACCGCGTTGGCTTTTGCCCACCTGGCGCAAGAGGCCGGCCTGCCCGACGGCGCATTGAACGTTGTGCCGGGTGTGGGGGCAGAAGCTGGCGCGGCATTGGCCTGCCATCCGGGTGTGCAGCATGTCAGCTTTACGGGTTCCGTTTCCACCGGCGCGCTGGTTCAGGCGGCGGCAGCACGAAATGTGGTTCCGGTCACACTGGAACTTGGTGGGAAATCGCCGCAACTGGTTTTTGATGACGCGGATATCGATGCCGCGCTTCCGTTTCTTGTCAATGCCGGGATACAGAACGCCGGTCAAACCTGTTCCGCTTCATCCCGCATTCTGGTTCAGCGCCCGGTTTACAACCGGGTCCGTGACCGCATGGCCGCGGCCTATTCCGAACTGACCGTTGGTCCGGCAACGGACGACCTGCGGGTCGGACCATTGATCTCGGATCGTCAGAAGGAAATCGTGTCAGATTACCTTTCCCGTGGGAAGGACCTGACGGTTGCTGGCAAAGGGCACATTGTGGACCACGCGCCTGCCAGCGGTGCCTATGTCGCGCCGACGCTGTTTGCGGATGTCCCTGCCGATCATCCTCTTGCCCGAGAAGAGATATTCGGACCGGTCCAGGTCCTCATACCTTTCGACACAGAAGAAGACGCTCTTCGGATCGCCAATGGCACGGATTATGGGCTGGTCGCCAGTGTCTGGACACGCGATGGAGCCCGACAGATGCGGCTTGCGCGCGCGCTTAGGTCGGGCCAGGTCTTCATCAACAACTACGGCGCAGGTGGCGGGGTCGAACTGCCCTTTGGAGGGGTCGGGAAATCCGGACATGGACGGGAGAAGGGGTTTGAGGCCCTGTACGGTTTCTCGCAGCTAAAAACCGTCGCCGCGCTTCATGGTTAGCCGGATATGACTGCGCGCCCGTCTGACCGCATCGGTCTGGCGATACTTCTTTCGCTTTTGGCGCTGCTGTTGTTTGATCTGATGGGGCTGATCATCAAATATCTGTCAGACAGCTACGGTGCTGCGGAGCTTTCCGCTTATCGCAATGTTTTCGGGATCATTCCCAGTGTCGTGGCACTCTGGTCCACGCGATCTTGGCATGCGGGTGGCCGCAAGCTGTGGATTCCACAATGGCGGTTGGCGGCCATGCGCGGAAGCTTCATCGTCTTTGCCCAGTTTCTGTTCTACTTCTCGCTAGGGAAACTGCCCTTTGCCACGGCGACCACCATCACCTATGCCAATGCACTTTTCATGACCGCATTGGCGGTTCCGATCCTGGGCGAACGGGTTGGCCTTTTGCGGTGGGGTGCCGTGATCGTTGGCTTCGTCGGGGTCATGATGATCGTTGGCCCGACCCCTGACAGCTTTGACGCCAGAGCGTTGGCTCCTTTGGGAGCGGCGTTTCTTTATGCGCTTTCCGGAGTCACGTCGCGCCTGTTCGATCCCGGTGTGCCCAGCCCGGTCGTCAACCTTTATTCTGTCGTCGTGGCCATGGTCGGCTCGGTGCTGCTTGCGCTGAGCACCGGTGGGTTTTCGCCGATCCTGTCCCTGTCCGACCTTGGCTGGATCATCGCCATGGGTGCTTTTGGCGGCTCGGCCGTTCTGTGTCTCATCGTGTCCTATCGCATGACGGAACAAAGCAACCTGGCCCCGTTTAGTTATTTCGGAATTCCGATGGCCTTTGTGTTTGGGTGGGTGTTTTTCGACGAAGCTCCATTTGATGCTCTGTTCCCGGGCGCAATTCTGATCGCGGCGGGTGGGCTGTTGGTCATCTGGCGCGATCAGAGGCGGAAACGCACCTGATCAGACAACCACCTGCAGCCGTTCCTGCTCGCCGACGCCAAAAACACGTTTGTAGCGTTCGATCTCGTCTTTTGGCCCCATGGCCTTTTCCGGGTTGTCCGACAATTTGACTGTCGGCCGCCCGTTCGCCGCGACCGCCTTGCAAACCAGCGAGAACGGGGCCAGAGCATCGTCGGGCACAAGGTTGCGGAAATCATTGGTCAACAATGTGCCCCAACCAAAGGAAACATTGGTTCGCCCGGAAAACTGCGCATGCAGTTCCATGATTTTTTCGACGTCCAGCCCGTCGGAGAAGATTATCCTCTTTTTTCTTGGGTCCTCGCCCCGGGATACCCACCAATTGATGGCAATCTCGGCACCTTTTGCCGGGTCGCCGCTGTCGATGCGGATGCCGGTCCAGCCGGCCAGCCAGTCAGGCGCGTTGTCCAGGAACCCCTTGGTGCCGTAGGTATCCGGCAGAATGATGCGCAGATTGCCTTCGTGTTCCTCGTGCCAATCCGAAAGGACGGCGTAGGGCGCGCGGGCCAGTTCCGCATCGGTATCGGCCAGCGCAGCATACACCATGGGCAATTCATGCGCATTTGTGCCAATCGCCTCGACCTCGCGCCGCATCGCGATCAGACAGTTGGACGTCCCGGTAAACTTGCTGCCCAGCCCTTCCATCATCGCCTGCACGCACCAGTCTTGCCAGAGAAAGGAATGGCGACGACGGGTGCCGAAGTCTGCAATGCCAAGAGACTGGACGGTTCTGAGACGCTCGATCTTGCCCCAGACACGAGTCATTGCCTGCGCATAAAGGACCTGCAATTCGAACCGCCCCATGCCATCCAGAACGGCGCGTCCCCGCAACTCCATCAGGATTGCCAGGGCGGGGATCTCCCAAAGCATGACTTCCGGCCAACTGCCTTCGAAGGTCAACTCATACTGATCGCCGCGCCGCTCGAGGTGATAATCAGGTAGGCGCAAGCTTTCGAACCATTCCATGAAGTCCGAGCGGAACATCTGCCGTTTGCCGTAGAATGTATTGCCGCGCAGCCATGTGCTTTCGCCGCGGCTGAGTGACAGCGAGCGCACGTGGTCCAATTGTTCCCGCAGTTCGCCTTCGTCGATCAAATCGGCCAAGGGGATATGCGTTGAGCGATTGATCAGTGAAAAGGTGACGTCGGTATTCGGTTTGTTGCGAAAGACCGATTGGCACATCAAGAGCTTGTAGAAATCCGTGTCGATCAGCGACCTGACGATCGGGTCGATCTTCCACTTGTGATTATAGACGCGGGTTGCGATATCCACTGCCGTCTCCCTGGCTTTTCCTTGTTAGATCAAGCGGTCGTGCGCATGTCCAGAAACTGAGGACGAGCAGTCAGAACGTCACACCGGCGGATTTCATCGCGGCTATGGCCCCATCGAGTGATCCATCAAGATCAATGGCGCGACAGGCGGACAGATCCACGGAGACAGTAAACCCCAGCCGGGCAGCATCAACGGCGGAAAAATGAACGCAGAAATCCGTGGCAAGTCCGACCAGCGTGAGCTCCGATATCTTGCGTGTTTTCAGATACCCCTCCAACCCGGTCGGCGTTTCTTGATCATTCTCGAAAAAGGCCGAGTAGCTGTCTATGCCGGGGCGAAATCCCTTGCGCAGAATGAGATCGCCATCCGTGCGCAGATCCGGGTGAAATTCGGCCCCGTCAGAACCTTGCACACAATGGTCCGGCCACAGGATCTGTGGGCCATAGGGCATGTCGATCATGTCATAGGGCGCCTTGGCCGCGTGGCTTGAGGCAAAAGAGGAGTGTCCGAACGGATGCCAATCTTGAGTCAGAATGACCGCATCGTAGTCGGCCATCATTGCATTTATCGCGGGAACGATCTTGTCGCCGTCTGGAACCGCCAGCGCGCCGCCGGGGCAGAAATCGTTCTGCACGTCGATGACGATCAGCGCACGGGTCATGGCATTCTCCTCAAACATCTCATACATGGGTAGGCGTGGTGCCCGTCCGCGTCAATGCGGGCTATTGCAGACACAAGGCGGCAGGGCTAGAGGACGCCCATGTACACGATCGCTGCACTCTATCATTTCACCCCGTTTGACGACCCCGTCGCATTGAAACCCGACCTTTTGGACCTGTGCCAGACGCAGGGCGTGCGGGGTACGCTGCTGCTGGCCGGCGAAGGCATCAACGGGACCATTGCCGGGACCCGCACCGGAATTGACGCGGTGTTGGCGCATATCCGTTCCTTGTCGGGTTGTGCCGATCTGGAATGGAAGGAAAGCACCGCCCGGGAAATGCCGTTTCGCAAGATGAAAGTGCGCATAAAGCGTGAAATCGTTACCATGGGTCAGCCCGAAGTGGATCCACGGGCACGCGTTGGCCACTACATTCTGCCCGAGGACTGGAATGATCTGATCCAGAGCCCCGATGTCGCGGTCATCGATACCCGCAACGATTATGAAGTCGCCATCGGCACGTTTGAGGGGGCGGTGGACCCGGAAACCAAGAGTTTTGGCGAATTCCCCGATTGGTGGGAGGCCAACAAGCACCGTTTTCACAACAAGAAGATCGCGATGTTCTGCACCGGGGGCATTCGCTGCGAGAAATCCACCAACTATCTTCTGGGTCAGGGGGTGGAAAACGTTTACCATCTGAAGGGCGGGATTCTGAGATATCTCGAGGAAATCCCCCAGGAAAAAAGCACATGGCATGGCGAGTGTTTTGTGTTCGACGGTCGAGTCAGCGTCGGGCACGAGTTGAAGGAAGGGCCGCATCTTTTGTGTCATGCCTGTCGGCGCCCGATTTTGCCGCGGGATCGCGAACGGCCCGAGTACGAGCACGGGGTCAGTTGCCACCACTGCCTGAACGAAACCAAAGACACGGACAAGGCGCGATTTCGGGAGCGGCAGAAGCAAATCGAACTCGCAAGAGCGCGCGGCCAGACACATCTGTCGTTCGATAGGTAAATGAAACGACCGGCGGAAGGGGGCTCCCGCCCGTCGCCGGCACATTGCATGTGCCGACTTCCGTTGGGCCCGGCGCGCCGTTGGCGCGCGGTCAGCCTTCGGTTTTCGAATCGCCGAAAAACGGCGTCATCTGCGCCACGATGACAGCGTTTTCCTCGAGCGCGCGCTGCATCAAGGCACGTTCCTCTGCGTCGATGTCATGCCCGGCCGCTTCGCGTTCGGCAATTGTGCCGTAGCCGGTCACGTCCAGCGGTGCCGTATCGGCCTGTTTCAGGATTGCCACGGTTTCGCGTACGGCCTCGGCCTCGTCTATGCCGCTGGCATATATCATCAGCGCCGCGCCGGTGCTGCCGTCGGGCAAGCCGTCGCCAGGCTTGCGGCCAACTTGGACGACCAGCGTATAGATCTGTTGCTTGCTATTCTTGGCCATGTACCCGCCTACCGTTTGATCCTGCGCATGGTCCGCCTTGGCGCGCTTGTCAATGGGAAGGGTTTTCCTTGCCGCGGGTCTTGACCCGAATCATTATTCTCGGGTAGCCGGAACCTTCATCTGATCGAACAACGAAAGGAGGGTGGAGATGATCGACAAGAACCGTTTCTCCGCTCTCGCGCGGAAGCACAGGCCCTGACAGGGCGAATATGTCCCGACAGGGACGGCGACCGAACTTGTTTCGAAAGGGGGTGCGACGTGGCGCGCCCGGTTATTGATGCTCATTTCCGTTCAGGAATTCCTCGCGCAAGTCGCAGGAAGCGAAATTTTTGCCGGTGGCCTGGCGCTGGGCGCGCTGGGTGTCGCGCTGGGCGGGCTGCATCTCGTCTGGCAGGCGCTGCGCGCGCATGCCGCACGCCGCTGGATGGCATCCATCACCGTGGACAGCCGGTCGGCGGCATTCCGGCATCTGTGCCTTTGGCTTGACGGCACCGGTGCGCCGGCGCGTGTCCGACATCAACGCGCAACGGGCCTTTACAGCAAGGGGTGCGAGGTTTTTGCACCTGTGCCGGGTACGCATCTCTTGCGTTTGCGTGGGCGGTTTGTCTGGTACACCCGGGTTCTGGAGGCCAAGGCGAGCAGGAGCCAGGGGCTTGAAACGCTGACCCTGACGGTTCTTTTCGCACGGCCCGAACTGCTGAGCAGTTGGGTTGCCGAAGGTGCGGCCATCGCGGCGGCGCAGGAACGCGTTGGGCCGGCACTGCATGTGCTGAAAGGCGAATGGTGGGACCACGTGTGCGATCTGCCGGAACGCTCCCTGAAGACGGTCTTGGCCGACGACGACCGGATCGACCAGTTGGCGGAGGATATGCGGCACTTCTTCGGCGCCGAGGACTGGTACCGGCAACGCGGTGTTCCGTGGCGTCGGGGCTATCTTCTTTATGGCCCGCCTGGAACCGGGAAATCCTCGGTGATTCGTGCGCTGGCCTCCGATCTAGGGCGCGACATTGCCACCGTGACACTGGCATCGCCAAAACTCGATGACGAAGATCTGCGCGGCGGTTTGTCGTCATCGCCCAAAGGCGCTCTGATCGTGCTTGAGGACATCGATGCCGCTTTTCGGGAACGCGAAGCAGATGCCGCGGTGTCCGGGATAACCTTCTCGGGTTTGCTCAACGCCATCGATGGCGTCGCGGCACAGGAAGGTCGGGTGCTGGTGATGACGACCAACCACCGCGATCGGCTGGACGCGGCGCTGATCCGTCCGGGCCGCGCAGATGTGCAGGTGGAGCTTGGGATGGTTGGAGCCGAAACCGCTGCGCGGATGTTCCTTCGTTTCTTTCCCGGAGAAGAGGCGCTGGCCGCCCGATTCCAGGTTGCGCTCGGCGACACGCGACTGACCCCGGCGGCCCTGCAGGGCTGGCTGTTGCATCACGCCGAAGATGCGTCCGCCGCGGCCGATGCGTCCGGGTTGAGGGACGCGCATCCGACGCTGGCCGCCGAGTGATATCGGCGGCCAGTATCCGCACAGCGCTGTATCAGTCCCTGAGAAGTTCGTTGATGCCGGTCTTTGAGCGGGTTCTTTCATCGACCCGCTTCACGATCACCGCGCAATAGAGCGAAACGTTGTTCTTGGAAGGCATGGAACCAGCGACGACGACGGAATAGGGTGGAACTTCGCCATACATGACTTCGCCGGTTTCCCGGTCAACGATCTTGGTGGACTGGCCGATAAAAACGCCCATGCCGAGAACAGAGCCTTCGCGGACGATACAGCCTTCGACGACCTCGGAACGCGCGCCGA
>CAYGNE010000125.1:0-10032 GCA_964351155.1 uncultured Rhodobacterales bacterium
TTGGAGTGGGTCAGGCCGGCCATGAAGATCACGCCCGCTTCCTGGCAGAGGCCCTGAACGGCAATGGCAACGCCCGACGAGGAACCGCCGGTGATCATGATGGCGCCGTCTTTTTCGATCATCGATTTGGCGGATGCCCGGGCCGCGTCGGACTTGGTCTGTGTGTCGCCGGTCACAAAGGTGACCTTTTTGCCCAGAATTCCGTTCCCCTGCAATGCTTTGGACGAGAATGTGCCCATCATGCCGCCGTCGCCGCCGCCATTCAGATGTTCGACCGCCAGTTCATAAGCGCGCAGTTCGTCCGCGCCCTCATCGGCATAGGGGCCGGTTTGCGGGACGTTAAAACCGAGGGTGACTTCACCGCCGGTCGGCTCGTTTGTGAAGGCTGCTGCGGATGACGCGGTGAAGATCGTCGGAAGCGCCACGCCGGCGCCGGTTGCGGCACCGGTCTTTAGCACGCCGCGACGTGTGATGTTCGATTTGGACATGAATTCCTCCCGTTTCGTGATGAGTGCGGCGCGGTCTCTATCCCACCACGCGCACGGGCACATTTGTGCAAAGTCAGTATTGGGCCGGAGGGGAAAACCACGCAATAACCCACTTGAAAATCAAGATAATTTTGTAAATAACTACACAGGGCGCTCTTGGTTTTTGTAAAGAACCTTATGTTGCGCTGCAGAAAGCCGTTGAATTTTCGCGAAAAAGGGACACCGTCGCATATGGCTCGTGACACGTTGACCGGCAGCCGAATAAGGGAAAGGCGCTCGATTGCAGGAATGCGTCAGGCCGACCTTGCACGGCAGGTTGAAATTTCGGCATCCTATCTCAACCTAATCGAGCATAACCGCCGCAGAATCGGCGGAAAGCTGTTGCTGGACATTGCACAGGTCCTGGGGGTCGAACCATCGATGCTGACCCAGGGTGCCGAGGCCGCCCTGATCGCAACCCTGCGAGAGGCCGCTGCGGATGCAGGGGCCGTTGCCACCGAAATCGACCGGGCTGACGAGTTCGCCGGGCGTTTTCCCGGATGGGCAGAGGTGCTTGCCGGTGCCCACAGGCGAATTGCGTCGTTGGAGAGAACCGTTGAAATCCTGTCCGACCGACTGACCCACGACCCGCATCTCGCGGCGTCGCTTCACGAGGTCCTTTCCACGGCTGCCGCGATCCGTTCAACGGCGTCCATTCTGGCGGAAACCGGTGAGTTGGAAGCGGAATGGCGCGACAGGTTTCACAAGAACCTGAACGAGGACAGTCTGAGATTGGCCGAAAGCAGCAAGGCCCTTGTGTCCTATCTGGACGAGGGCGAAGAGTCCGATGATCGTCGCGGTGCGCCGCAAGAAGAGGTCGAAGCCTTTGTTGCCGGCCAGGGGTTTCATTTCGCCGATATCGAAACCGGAACGATCGATCCCGACGCCCTGATCCGCAACGCGCGTGAACTGTCGTCGCGGGCTGCCCGGTCCATCGGGCGGCAGGTTCTTGCCCAGTATGCCGAAGATGCCCGGGCAATGCCTCTGGCCGCATTCCGGGATGCATTGGACCGTTTGGGGCTGGACCCGCTGGCGCTGGTCCGTGCATTCGATGTCGACCTGTCGGCGGTTTTCCGGCGCCTTGCCGCCATGCCGGATGGCGTGTTGCCCGGCGAAGTCGGGCTGGTTGTGTGCGATGCGTCCGGAAGCATCGTCTTTCGCAAGCAGATCGAGGGCTTTGCATTGCCCCGGTTCGGTGCGTCCTGTCCGCTCTGGCCGCTGTTCACGGCGCTGAACCGGCCCTTGGTTCCAATTCGCAGACGGGTCTCGCAACTCGGCCGGTCCGCCATGCAGTTTGACTGCGTTGCCGTCGCCCGGCCGGTGGGAACGCCCGATTTTGACGCCGACCCGCTTTACCGGTCGACAATGCTGATCCTTCCGGTTGCAAGCGGCGAGGAGGGCGCAAAACCGGTTCAGCCGGTCGGGAGCAGCTGCCGTGTCTGTCCCCGGGCCGATTGCCACGCGCGCCGCGAACCTTCGATCCTGAGCGATGGGTTTTGACAGTGCCATGAAGGCGGGTTTAAGCTGATTGAAAAGCGATAAAGTTACGCGAACGCAGCATGCGTGTCCTGGGGAGGAACGGAACAGATGGGACGACATGTTCTGCTGATCGAGGATGAACCGAACATCATCGAGGCCATCCGGTTTCTGCTGACCCGTGACGGATGGGAGGTCGATACTCACTCCGAAGGTAGCGATGCGGTCGACGTCATACAGCAGGCCAAACCCGATCTGGTCATCCTTGATCTGATGTTGCCGGGCAAGAGCGGCCTCGATATTCTGCGTGATTTGCGCGAAATTCCGGAATTGGCCACACTCCCCGTGTTGATGCTGACTGCCAGAGGGCAGTCGCGCGACCGGGACATGGCCGAGAAAGCCGGAGTCAGCCGGTTCATGACCAAGCCGTTTTCAAATGCCGAAGTCCTGACTGCGGTGCGCGACCTGCTGGCGCAGGCATCCCGGTTGTGAGCGGTGCGACACAGCCACCGCCCCGGTCAGACCGGGCCGCGACGTCACCGTTTCTGGAGCGGCAGAGTTATCGACGCCGACGATTGATGGATGCCGCGCGCCTATTGCCCCTCTTGGGCATCCTGCTTTTCGTCGTGCCCTTGTTGTGGCCGGTGCCCAGGCCGGGGCAGGGAGAGGCCGCCGCCACAGTGACGATGTCGGGCGCGATGATTTATGTGTTTTGCGCGTGGGTCCTGCTGATTGTGACCGTTGCCTGTTTTGGCTGGGGGGTACAGCATTGGGCGGTCGAAGACGGTCCGAGCGGGACGGGACGGGACTAGGTGGCCTCGCTCAATCTGCTTGTCGTCGTCTGTCTTGCCTACGTGGTCCTCCTGTTTGTCGTCGCGTTTGTCGCGGACCGGCTGGCGTCCCGTGGAAGAAGCACATGGTTGCGCACGCCGCTTGTCTACACCTTGTCCCTGTCGATCTACTGTACTGCCTGGACCTTTTACGGCGCGGTTGGATACGCCGCGCGCTCTGGCCTGGAATTTGTGACTATCTATCTTGGCCCCACTCTGGTCATGGTCGGCTGGTGGTGGGGACTGCGTAAACTCGTCAGGATCGGAAGAAGCCAAAGGGTGACGTCCATCGCCGACCTGATTTCGTCCCGCTATGGAAAGTCCAATACCCTTGCGATCTGTGTCACGCTTCTGGCGGTCGTCGGCGTCACACCGTATATCGCGTTGCAACTGCAATCGATCACGCTGTCTTTTTCAATCTTCGCCGATGCAGACCCTGACGGGGCCTATTCCGAAGGTGCCAGCGTGCTTTGGGTCGCGGCGGGTCTCGCCGTTTTTGCGATCCTGTTCGGAACACGCAATCTGGATGCGAATGAACGTCACCACGGGGTGGTGACGGCAGTTGCCCTGGAAGCGGTTGTCAAACTTTTTGCATTGTTGGCCGTCGGAATGTTCGTGGTCTGGGAACTGGGTGGCGGCATCAGCCCGATGATGCAGCGGATCGATGCATCCGAAATCGGGACATGGCAGGTGCATCCTGGTCGCTGGGCGACGATCACCTTCCTGTCAGCGGCAGCCTTTGTTTGCCTGCCGCGAATGTTTCAGGTGATGGTCGTGGAAAACGATGACGAGCGGCATCTGCGCACCGCCGCCTGGGCGTTCCCGTTATACCTTCTCTTGATGAGCCTGTTCGTGGTTCCAATTGCCGTTGTCGGGCTTGACCTTATGCCTGCAGGCGCCAACCCGGACCTGTTCGTACTGACCGTGCCCCTGAGCCAGGGCTATGACGGATTGGCGATGCTGTCTTTTCTTGGTGGTTTTTCTTCCGCGACATCAATGGTGATCGTTGCCGCGATGGCCTTGTCGACAATGGTTTCCAACCACATCGTGATGCCGATCTGGCTCTCTTCACATGGCGGCGGAGCATCGGTGTCCGGCGATGTCCGGAACGTGATACTTCTGGCGCGTCGCGTGTCGATCGGCGTAATCATGGCCCTGGGGTATTTCTATTACCGGTTGTCCGGAGGTGGCGCCGCGCTGGCGTCGATCGGCTTGATCGCCTTTGCCGGCATAGCCCAGATTTTGCCGGCGCTGCTGGGTGGATTGTTCTGGCGCGGCGCGACGCGCAGCGGAGCACTCGCCGGGTTGATTGTGGGGTTCGTCGTCTGGATGTACACGCTGTTGCTTCCGGCGTTGGGCAGCGGTTTGCTGCCGGATGTGGTTTTGCAACACGGTTTGTTTGGCTTCGCCTGGCTTCGACCCGATGCATTGTTCGGCATTACCGGGCTCGACCCGATCGTGCATTCGGTCGCTTGGAGCCTGACCCTGAACGCAGTGGCTTTCTGCGCGGTGTCTTTGGCAAGTTTTCCCAGCCCGCTTGAAAGACTGCAGGGCGCGCAGTTCGTGAACATCTTCGATCATTCGGCCGGACCTCGCGGCTGGAGCGGTTCGGTGGCCCAGAGCGAAGACCTGATGATCATGTCCCAGCGCATACTGGGTGCGCGGCAGGCGCAATTGCTGTTTCAGCGCGAAGCAGAGGCGCAGGGCATGCGCGGCCATCTGCCGGAGCCGAGCCCGGCCTTCCTCGAGAAACTGGAACGCGAACTGGCCGGCTCAGTCGGTGCCGCAACCGCGCATGCCATGGTCGGGCAGATCGTCGGCAGATCGTCTGTTTCGGTTGAGGATCTGCTTGCAGTGGCCGATGAGAGTGCCCAGATGCTGGAGTATTCGAGCCAGCTCGAGGCGAAATCGGCCGAACTGAGCCGTACCGCGGGAAAACTACGTGAAGCCAATGCCAAACTGACCAAGCTGTCGTTGCAGAAGGACGCATTTCTGAGCCAGGTCAGTCATGAATTGCGCACACCCATGACGTCCATCCGTGCGTTTTCGGAGATCCTGCGCGATGCAAATGGCATGGAGACCGAAGAACAGACAAAATACGCGACGATCATCCACGACGAAGCGGTTCGGTTGACCCGGTTGCTGAACGATCTGTTGGATCTGAGTGTGCTGGAGAGCGGGCAAGTCAGCTTGAATATGGGGCAAGGCATTCTGGCCGATGTTCTGGATCATGCCGAAGCCGCTGCCTTGGCGGGTTTTGACCGGCCGCTGACCGTATTACGACGCCGCGAGGATGAAGCCATTGAACTGCAAACCGATCTGGACCGATTGGCTCAGGTCTTCATCAACCTGATTTCGAACGCACAGAAATACTGCGACTCGGATGAGCCGTGTCTGAGAATTCAAGCCGAAGTGGTGCAGAACTCGCTTCAGGTCGATTTTGTCGACAACGGGAACGGGATTCCGTTGGCAGAACAGGCCGTCATCTTTGAGAAATTCACGCGTGTCGGAGGAGACAAGGCGGGTGGTGCCGGACTTGGGCTGGCGATTAGCCGGGAAATCATGCAACGATTGGACGGCACCGTAAACTATCTGCCCGGACACGCGGGCGGCGCGTTCCGTGTCGTGTTGCCTTTGTCGGTCCGAATGGCGGCGCAGTAACCCAGGCGAATGCCAAGTGCGTAAAGGTTATTGTAACCAACCCTGCGCTAGACCGGGACCGTGCTAAAAGGCGCAGGTCAGGTCGGAGTCGATGCAAGCCACGGAGTCCAAATCAGCTTTGCTGCGAAAAATGGATGCATCCAAACAGGGTGAGTCCACTGGTAGCCGCTCGGCTGCGGCGGCGTTGCGGTTGGCCATGGCGCGCGCCGCAGACGACTTGTTCGATCTTGCTGTTTCGGTCATCGGCATCATCCATTCGCGTGTGCAACAAAAAGCTCTGGCGTCTCATATGGCTGCCGACAGGTTGTTGATACTTCTGGACGGGCCGGATGGGGCAACTGGCGCGGTGGCCATGGATCGCGCGTTCCTGGTGGCTTTGATCCAGCAACAGACGATGGGGCAACTGACAGGTGGAAAACCTGATGATCGCCCGTTCACCGCGACCGATGCGGCGCTGACTGCGCCGCTGATCGATACCATGTTGGCCCGGGCCGCCAAACTTGCCGACAATCAGCTCGATGTTCAGTGCCTCTCGGGATATCGGTTCGGCGCGAAGGCAGAGGATTCCCGCACGGTTCTGCTGGCCTTCGAGGCGGACAGGTTTCGGGTATTCGATCTGACCCTGGAATTTGGTGGTGGTCCGCAACAGGGCAATTTCTGTCTCATGTTGCCCGAACCTCCTTGCGCCACGGACTCTTCCGCGATCGGTGAAGGGGCAGAGGACAAACCTAATCTTGGCCAGGCAATAGAATTGGCTCGGGCGGATCTGAAGGCCGTGATTTGCCAGATGAAAGTTCCTTTGGCGGCGCTTTCGGATATGCAGCCGGGCGACCTGTTGCCTCTCGTTCAGGATCATCTGGCACGGACGGAGCTCGTTACAATTTGCGGCAAAAAGGTCGCTGCCGGCAGATTGGGTCAGGTCAACGGTATGCGGGCGTTGCGGTTAAACGAAACTCTGCCTCTGGTGACAGGTATGCGCGAAATCGATGGCTTTGCGGCCGGCGCGGGAGTGCCCCCCAACGAAACCGAAGATGCGCAGGACGAACCAATGAACAAGAAGGTGAACCTGTCGAGCATGGAGGGGATCGGTTCTGGCGCCATGGATGACCAGGAAACGGACGATGTTATCGAGCATATGTCGCCCGAAGAAGCCGCAGTGGAGATTTCCGCGCTGGCGGGCTTGTCGTTGGACGAGGATCAGGAAGAAGCTCTGCCGGCAACCATTGAGTGAGGTGTCTTTACACCCGGAAATGGGTGTCTCTCGGGACGATGCGAAGCCAACAACGTGTAGCCGTCCAGGGACAGCCTTGTCAGTCCCGCGCCAGCTGGTTCAATGTCGCCCGCAATCCTTCAAGTTGATATCCGGCAGCCGATGTGCTGGCCAGAATGTCATCTGCGGACCGCTCCTTGGCCTGTCCAAGGGCCCAAACCACCGAACTTCGCGTCCCTGACGCGCAATATGCCAAAACCGGCCCATCGGCGCCTTCGACAAGCGCGCGTTGGCGTTCAACCCGCTCCGGCGTCATTGTCTGGTGGGTCAAAGGCAGGACCTCGAACCGAAGTCCCGCCGCCCGCGCCGCTGCGCCGATGGTTTCGGCCTGATGGGTGGGCGGTACTTCTTCGTCGGGTCGGTTGCAGATGATCGTCGTTATCCCGGCCGCAGCTATGGCAGGAATGTCGTCCGCCGATATCTGCGGCGACACGGAATAACGGGGGGTCAAAGAGCGAATATCCATGCGCTTTCGTCTACGCTGGTGCGGCGAGCCTGTCCAGACGCTCGCCGAGCAATGGCGCCATTCCCATTCCGGCCAGCATGGCCAGCATGAAAACCAACCCTCCGATGCCGCCATAACTGAGCGACGCCACTGCCGGACCCGGGCATAGTCCCGCGAGGCCCCAGCCTGCGCCAAACAGGACGGAACCGATGATCAGCCTGTGGTCCAGTTCGGGCCGGGGCAGGGCGGGAAACTCGCCGCCAGCCATCGGCTTTCGATCAAGCGTGAGACGCCAGGCAATGGCCATCGGCAGGATCGCCCCGCCCATGACAAAAGCTAGCGTGGGATCCCAGGCCCCAAAGACGTCCAGCCAGCCCTGTACCTTGGTCGTGTCCGTCATGCCCGACACGAACAGGCCGGATCCGAACAGGGCACCTGACAACAAAGCGATGATAATGCGCATCAGATCAGCTCCAGAACATGACGAAAGACCGAAAGAGTCAAACCGCCGGCAAGGATGTAGAAAACCGTCGACACGATTCCGCGCAACGAAAGCCGCGAGATGCCACACACCCCATGACCAGAGGTACAGCCATTGGCAATTCGTGATCCGGCGCCCACCAAAAGCCCGGCTATGACGATAACGGCCCAGTTGCTGGTGAGATTGGTCTCAATGGGTCGGTTGTAGAGCGGAGTCAGTATGATCGGCATGATCACCACCGCCGCGAGGAATGCCAGCCGTTCAAGCGCCGTGCTTCGCCCCGTTCCATCGACGAGCCCACCAATGATTCCGCTGGCACCCATGATGCGTCCGTTTCCCAGCAGATACACGGCACCTCCAAGCCCGATCAGCACACCGCCGACCAGGCCCCAGATCCAGTCCTGTTCCATCGTTTCAATGGTCCTTCTGTTCGCGCGTTTTGAATTGGTTCAGATCTTGTTGACCGGAAGTTTCAGGAACACATCGCCATGCTCGTCTTTCGGCGGCATCTGTCCGGCGCGCATATTGACCTGAAGCGATGGCAGAATGAGCCTTGGCATGGCGAGCGTGGCATCCCGGGCATCGCGCATCTGGACGAAATCTTCGATGCTGCGCCCCATTCCGACGTGAATATTCAGTGCCTTTTGTTCGCCAACGGTTGTTTCCCACGCGTATTCATCGCGTCCCGGCGCCTTGTAATCGTGGCCGACGAAAATCCGTGTGTCGTCAGGCAGTGCAAGAATCTTTTGGATCGAGTTGAAGAGCATCTTTGAAGACCCGCCGGGGAAATCACATCGTGCAGTTCCAAAGTCGGGCATGAACAATGTGTCTCCGACAAAGGCGGCGTCACCTATCACATAGGTCAGGCAAGCAGGTGTGTGGCCCGGTGTGTGCAGGACATCCCCGCGCAACTGCCCGATGTGAAAACTGTCGCCTTCCTTGAACAGCGCGTCGAACTGGCTGCCATCCCGCTGGAATTCGGTCCCTTCATTGAAGACCTTGCCGAACGTGTCCTGAACAACCGTGATCTGGTCGCCGATGCCGATCTTGCCGCCAACTGCCTGCTGGAGATAGGGCGCGGCGGACAGGTGGTCGGCGTGCACGTGGCTTTCAAGTATCCATTCGACGGTCAGTTTTTCCTTGCGCACATAGGCAATGATCGCGTCGGCGGATTTGGTGTCTGTCCGCCCGGATGCGTGATCGAAATCCAGAACGCTGTCGATAATTGCGCAGGCGCTTCCCTGCGGGTCGCGAACGACGTAGGAAACCGTGTTCGTGGCATCATCGAAAAAGGCTTTGACGTCAGGTGACATGGGTTTCTCCATCTGGTTCTCTTCGAACATATAATGTTATGCGCATATGTATCAAGCCCGATAATCAGGGCCGGTTGACTTGAATCAATGTGCCACGATCCTGGCCGTGAAAAGTTGAACTATCAGGTGAGTTCTGCTTCCGGTTGTGTTACACACGAGGTATGATTTCATCGAATCCAAACTGAAGATGCGTAGTCCTGTCACCGGGGCGTTACGCACCTGGGTCAGTTTGAACAGGCCATAGTTGGGGGAGGCCCGTCATGAACATGGAAGAACTCAAGAAGACCGCAGAGAATTTGGAACAGAAAATCGCTGTTGCCGGCGCCGAAACCCGCCTGGCATTGCAGCCCCAGTTTTCGCGGGTCCTGGACAGAATGGCCGCAGGGGGTGAACGTGTTCCCGTGCGGATGCGGCGGCTGGATGCGGCGCTTGTCGACGAGGCAATCGAAGCTCAGTTTGACAATATGCCGGTCTGAGTTTTCAACCCAGGATAACACCGACGACGACAAGCATCAGCCCGATTACAGACAAGAACAGCGCGCCCATGTTCATCGGCAGAACCGATTGCAGCAGGGCGCGCATTTCGTCATCGGGCAGTTTTGCACGCCGGGCCTTCATGACCCTCAGGATACACCAGATCAATCCCGCCAGTCCCAAAAGAGATATGGCTGCACCGGCCCAGATCATCATTTCAAACATTGCGCTTCCCGGGTTTTGATACCTGACCCGCGCCTAAAGGATCGCGGCACGCCGCGCAACCGGCTTGTCCACGGCATTCCGGTGTGCATTGGACCTTGCGGCGAAAGTTCGGCGGCGCTATCCGACAACTCCAAGTCAGCAACAGCCCCACGGAGAGAGCGGAATGAGCGATGCAAACACCGATACGACATATCGTGTCACGGCGGACGAGTTGCGCCAGTTCATCGAGCGGGTCGAACGGCTGGAAGCGGAAAAACGGGATATTGCCGATCAACAAAAAGAGGTAATGGCCGAAGCCAAGGCGCGCGGGTATGACACCAAGGTCATGCG
>CAYGNE010000126.1:0-10024 GCA_964351155.1 uncultured Rhodobacterales bacterium
CCCGGTGGCCTGTTCCTGCACCTTCTTGATGAAATCCCGCGCCACGGGCAGCGATACTTCGGCCTCGAGCAGGGCGACGCGGACCTCGCGCAGGGCGGTTTTCACGTCCTCGTCGGACAGCGCGCCCTGCTTGGTCAGCCGGTCGAATACGCCGGAAAGACGTTCGGATAGGTTTTCAAACATGGCCGTTCAGCCTCCGTACCGGTTTCCATTGCCCCCTATGTGGGTCGGGGCAGGCGAATGCGCAAACGCCCCCACGGGCGTGACACGCTGGTGGAGGGCGATCCCTTTGATCAAGGGACCGGAAGGTTTCACGCTTCCGGGTGTTGGGCGCGGATTTAAGCGGATTGCCCGGGTGAGTCAACCACCCGCGCCGGCAGCCAGTCGTTGACCGCGCGAACCAGCTGCCGTGCGCCCGAGCCGCTGGTATAGGCCGCGACAACCGGGTGGCGCCCGGCGCTCATGCCCTTGTCCAGCACGAGTACCGGGCGCGAAAGCGTCGAACTGCGCCCGTCGCGCCGGCGGGTCGAGGTTTCGAGTTCGGCATGGGACAGGTCGGCCAGACAGTGTTCGACCGCGTCATACCCGAACACCGACTGGCGGCGGATCAGGATGCGGTCGGCGGGGCGGTCGAATATGACCTGCACCCGGCGCACGAAGGCGCAGAAGGCGCCAGCGCCCAGCCCGCCGCCGATCAGTGCAAAGGCCATCCCGAACCAGATGTTTTCGCCGCCCGTGCTCATCAACAGGATCCCGGGGCCGACAAAGGCCAGGATGAAGACGATCAGCATGATGCCGATCAGCCAGGGCGTATCGGCCAGGACAAGCTGCTCCGGTGTCTTGCGGGTGACCTTCATGGGCGCAGCATAACATGGGCACCGCCGCGTCTTTCAAGCGGTTTTGACCTGTGCCCGGACGGTCGCCGCCGGGGCGAAATCAGGCGCGCACAGTCATGCGGGACTTTCGCAGGGTTGCACCGGCGTCTATGACGGACAGGGCAGCGAGGCCGCGCGGAGCGGCAATGAGTGGAGCGGCATCTTTTGGAAGCACTGGTTTTCATTTTCGCGGAGATCCTCTTTGCCTGCATGGCGCCGGTCTTTGCGCTGTGCGGGTTGGTTTTCGGGGTGTTGCTCGAGTTGCTGGCAGCCGTTTTCGGCGGGATTTTCACGGTTGGGGCCGAGGGTCGCAGGGGCAAGCCCGTGAAGGGCAAGGCGGCCCGCAAACCGCTGATACCGCGCAGGGTGATCCACTGGGGTGCCGGGATCTTGGCCGGTATCGGCGTACTGGGCGTTGTCGCGTCCTTCATCCTGTTTCAGCCGCTGTTGCGGTATGTCATGACCACGGCGGCCGAGAAGGCGGGCATGCGCGTCACCTATGACAGCGCCGAGGGGATGTTGCTGGCGGGGGATGTCACATTGCGCGGCATTCATCTGACCCGCCCGGATGAAATGGGGCTGGGCTTTGATTTGCGCGTCGCGATGGCGCGGGCGGATGTGGATGTGTGGAGCCTGTTGCGCGACCTTCCGGTGATCGAACTGGCACAGGTCGAAGGGGTCACCGGCCATGTCAGCCCGCCCGAGCCGGACAAGGCGGGCAAGAGGCCGCACAAGGAGCGCCGTCCTTTTCGCGTGGAACTGATGCGGGCCGCAAGGGTGGATGTCGAGGTGCGGCCCAAGACAGGCCCGGCCTATGCGCTGGTGATCCCGGAGGCGGAGGTGGCCCCGTTCGGCAGCCGCACGGCGCTTTTCGATCTGTTGTTCCGTTCAAACATGCAGGCCGAGGTGGCGGGGCAGCCGCTGCGTGTGGAGACCCGGAGCATCACGGAATTCGGGCGCGAAACATTCTGGCGGTTCGAGGATATCGAAGCCGCGAAACTGCAGATACTGGTGCCGCGCGCGCCGTTGACATGGCTGGACAGCGGCACCGTCACGCTGCAGGTCGAGGACCGCTGGAGTCTGTCGGACGACTGGATCGACATGGATTGGCAGTTTGGATTTGACGAACTGGATGTGCGGGTGCCGCCGGGCGTCGGCGCAACGGAAAAGGTTCTGGGCGGCGTGTTCGCCAAGGCCGTTGCGGCGACGGGGGGCAGCGGCGAATTCCGGTATCGCCTGGACCTGGACCGCGAGGATATCGCCGCCATGCGCGCGGGCGATCTGAACCGGTTCTGGGATGTCGTTCTGTCCGGCATCGTCAAGGGAAAGACCGCGAAAACCGAAGCCCCCGGCGCCGAAACCGAAGGTGGCAACCGGCCGGAGCCGGGCAGGGCCAGGAAGGCGCTTGGCAAGCTGAAAGGGTTGTTCGGCAAGGACGAGGGCGAATGAGCCCCCGTCCCCGAATACATCGCGCGTTCAGAGTCTCGCGCGCTGGAAGTGCATCGCGTCCTTGCCCCAGAGCCGGATCGCGGGGAGCCATTCGTTGGCTTCCATGATGTCCAGAAAATCCTTGTAGTCGTTGCCGCAGAACAGGGCCTGCGGGCATTTGGTGCGCAATCCGTTGGGTTCGGCATAGAAATCTATGGCGCAGCCATAGGCGTGCATGGACCAGTTGTTGGATCCGCGCATCTTGCGGTGGTTATATGCCCCGGCATAGCGGTCGATGCCCAGTTCCTGCCATCTGGCTTCGCCATAGTGATCCCGCACCTCGGTCAGGGCCTTGACCAGTTGCGGGGCGCAATCCCGGTGCACCGTGACCTTGTTCGTTTTCTGCCGCAGGTTCCAGTCGATCCGCAGCTGGAACGGCAGTTCGACGGTCAACAGCTTGGATTTGATGTCTGATCCCGGTGTGCCATAGACCGTTCCGACATCGCGTTGTTTGGGGATGGTGCCGCCACCGACCGGGGCGGGCAGGGGGGTGCGGTCGATCTCTTCCTCGCGCCCGTTGGTCTGTTTGAACAGGTAGGCGTTCAGTGCCTCTTCGGTGTTGACGCCCATCCAGCCGTCGACCGCACCGGCATCAAAGCCGAGATCGTTCAGGCAGGCCTGCGCCGCGGCGGTTTCGCGCCGGGCCTCGAAGGTCGTGGTCGGGTCAAAGGTGTAGTCGTCCTTGTGCTTGGCCTCGACCTCGCGAATGGCCGCCTGGCTGATCGGGCCGAGCGCGCCGTCGATACCGCCTTCGTAATGGCCGCAGGATGCAAGCAGCATCTGTAAATGTCTGTTTTCCATGAAAACCCCCGGTTGAAAAAAAGTGTTGTGACAAAGTGGCCCGAATTTACACCAATAGCGGGATTTCTCAAAGCGATGCTTCAACGCGAACCCGCTCTGGCCGGTGGGCAGCGGCGGTGATCCGGGGGGTGATTGACCGGGCCGGCGCAAGGGTCGAGTATCCGCGCGGGGAGGGTCCATGACGAACCGGATCATCAAGGGATACGCGGCGGCCGGCCATCTGGTCGCGGCCTATGAGGCGATCGATTGCGACACGCTTTACGTGCCGGTGCGCGGGGCGATTCCCGACAGCCCGTCGCGGGTCATCGACATCGGTGCCGGGAGCGGGCGCGATGCGGCATGGTTGGCGGGCATGGGGCATGCGGTGACGGCGGTGGAGCCGGTGGCGCGGTTCCGCATGGCGGGCCAGCGGCTGCATGCGGGCACCGGCGTCTTCTGGATCGACGATCAACTGCCCGCGCTGGAAACGGTCATGGCGCGGGGCGCGCGTTTCGACCTGGTGCTGCTGTCCGGGGTCTGGCAGCACCTGTCCCCGGCCGAAAGGGAAATCGCGCTGCCCCGGCTGGCCGCGCTGATGGCGCCGGGGGCGGCGATGATCGTGTCGCTGCGTCATGGGCCGGGTGCGCCGGGGCGGGACGTGTTCCCGATCCGCGACGCGGAATTTGCGGCGGGTGCGCAACAGGCCGGGCTGCATGTCGAGACGCCGGTGCGGACCGGGTCTGTGCAACCCGCCAACCGGGCCGCCGGGGTGCGCTGGACCTGGATGGTTTTGCGGCGGGGCGGGCCGGCCGAACGAAAAAAACCCGGCAGATCAACGGGGTCACCCGGGCGGTGACAAAATCGCCGAGCGGCACAAGGGCGGCATCCCGAAACTGGCTGACATCCGCCGGGGCGTGCGATTGGACCTTGCACAGTCCCGGGCGCCGCGCAAAAAGTAACATATAATGTGAGCATTTGCACAGAAGGCAGGTCGGAAATGGACAACTGGGACGAAGTCCGCACAGCCTATCAGGTGGCGCGGATCGGGACCGTCAGCGGCGCCGCCGAAGTGCTGGGCGTGCATCATGCCACCGTGATCCGGCATATCGACGCGATCGAGGCGCGGCTGGGGGTGAAGCTGTTTCAGCGCCATGCGCGCGGTTACACCGCGACCGAGGCGGGGACCGATCTGTTGCGCGTGGCACAGGCCACCGACGACCAGTTGAACCAGCTGGCCGGGCGGCTGAAGGGGCAGGGCGACGAGGTCAGCGGCGAACTGGTGGTGACGTCGCTGGCGTCGCTGTCGGTCCTGATGGCGCCGGTGCTGGCCGGTTTCCAGAGCCAGAACCCCGACCTGATCGTGCGCTACCTGACCGGCGAGCGGCTGTTCCGGCTGGAATATGGCGAGGCGCATGTGGCGATCCGCGCCGGGTCGCCCCCGGATCAGCCCGACAACGTGGTGCAGCCGTTCAAGAGCCTGCAGGTCGGGCTCTACGCCAGTTCCGCCTATGCCAGTACGCACGGCGTGCCGGAAACGCTTGCGGATTTCCAGAACCACCATTTTGTTGCGCATGACGACGAGAACAACCGCGCGCCGTTCAACAAGTGGTTGCGGGCGCAGGTTCCGTTGCGGGCCATTACGTTCCGGGCCAGCAACTCGCTGGCCATGGAGCAGGCGGTGCTGGCCGGCGCGGGGATCGGGTTTCTGCCGGAGTGGCTGGCGGTCCGGAACTCGGATCTCGTTCAGGTCATGGCGCCGCAACCGGAATGGGCCGCGCCGCTTTGGCTGGTTACGCATGTCGATCTGCACCGCACCACAAAGGTTCAGGCCTTTACCCGGTTTCTGAAAACCTGCGCAATGGACTGGACCCTGTGACGCCACAGGCCGTCGGGCATGCCTGCATGTTGCTGTTTTCGGCGCTGGTGGCGGGGTCGTTCTCGCTCGGTTCGCTGGTGGCCAACGAGATTGCGCCGATGGCGCTGACCGTGGCGCGGTTCGCGATCGCGTCGCTGATCATGGCGGTCCTTGCGCTGGCCACGACGGGAATTCCGCGCAGCACCTTTGCCGCGCCGTGGCGATACGTGGTCCTGGGCGGGCTTTACGTCGTCTACTTTGTCCTGATGTTCGAGGGGCTCAAGACCGCGCCGCCGGTCAGTGTCTCGGCGGTGTTCACCCTGACGCCGGTCCTGGCGGGCGGTTTTGGCTGGCTGATGCTGCGGCAGGTTCCGACATGGCGCATGTCGGTGGCCCTGTCGATCGGTGCGGTCGGGGCGCTCTGGGTGATCTTTCGCGCCGACTGGTCCGCCGTGACGGCCTTTGACATCGGGCATGGCGAAACGATCTTTTTCTGGGGCTGCATCGCGCATGCGGCCTATCCCGCCGTCATGCGCCGGTTCAGCCGGGGCGAACCCGCGGTGGCCTTCAGCTTTGCGGTGATCTTTGCCGGCGGTCTGGTTCTGGCGGTGGTCGGCTGGCCCGACATCCGCGCCACCGACTGGGCCGGGCTGCCGGGTATCGTCTGGATCACCATCGCCTATGTGTCGGTCTTTGCAACGGCGGGCAGCTTTCTGCTGGTGCGGATCGCAGCGCTTCGCCTGCCCTCGGCCAAGGTCATGGCCTATACCTATCTCACCCCGAGCTGGGTGATCCTGTGGGAGATCGCGCTGGGCAAGGACCCCCCGTCGGGTTTGATCCTGGTCGGCATCGCGCTCACGGTGGTGGCGTTGCTGTTGTTGCTCAGAGACGAGGAGTAGTGGCCCGCGCAGCCGTGCAGCGGGGCTTGTTGCGGCCTTTGCAAGGGTGCCCTCGGGAAAACGGTTGTTCTCAGAAGACATTACTTCAAAGGTAAGGCATGAACCCTCGCATCTTGAAACGCATCACGCGCATGTTCGATAAGCCGGTTATGCAAAACAACCTGCGAGGGCTTTGGGTCGAAGCGATGGTAGCCGAACTGCTGGGTCCAAGATGGGAGTATTCCGGAGGCGATTGGGCCGCTTGGGACCTGCAACACGAAGATGGCACGCGTCTGGAGGTAAAGCATTCGGCAAAGGAGCAAACTTGGGGAACCGCAAAGAGCCCACCGCGGTTCGACATCAAAGCCAGCCTCGGCCATTATCCTGATGGCATAAACTATGTCATCAACGAAACAGGAGAGCGATTGGCGGATTACTACGTTTTTGCGTGGCACGATGGCGCGGACCAGCGCGAAATCGACCAATGGCAGTTTTTTGTCGTTGCCTCTTCAGATTTGCCGAAAGGCCGAAAATCCATAGGGCTAAACGCTATACGCAAATTGGCCGAACCAACCTTGGCCTCAGAACTCCCGACCTTTCGCGAAGTTGTTCCATGAGATGGAACAATAGACCGACCAACCCCGGCCCCCGGTTGCCGCCCGGTGAGTGACCGGTGACGGGTCACGGTGAATTCGCCTGTTGGATCGCTTGACTCCGACCGGGTCTCGCGCGACAGACGGGCCATGATTTCAACAGTATCACTTGTGGCTTTGGGCGGCGCGATCGGGGCGGCGCTGCGCTATCTGAGCGGGATAGGCGTGGTGCGGTTGCTCGGGCATCAGGAATTTCCGCTGGCGATCATCGCCGTGAATGTTGTCGGGTCATTCCTGATGGGGGTGTTCGTGGTGGCCGCCGCGCACCGTGGGCTGACCCATCTCAGCCCCTTTGTGATGACGGGGCTGTTGGGGGGGTTCACCACGTTTTCGGCGTTCTCTCTTGAAACCGTGACGCTGATCGAGCGCGGCGCGCTTGGACAGGCCGCGCTTTACGTCGCCCTGTCGGTCGGGTTGTCGGTCGGGGGTCTGGCGCTGGGCCTGATCGTCGCGAGAGGGGTGTTCGCATGAGCGCGGTTCAGACCATTACCGTGGGTGAAGATGACGGGGATCAGCGGATCGATCGCTGGCTGCGGCGGATGTTTCCCCATGTGAGCCAGGGCCGCATCGAAAAGATGTGCCGCAAGGGCGAGCTGCGGCTGGATGGCGGCCGGGTCAAGGCCAGCACACGCGTACAGCCCGGCCAGAGCGTTCGCATTCCGCCGCTGCCGGACAGTGAACATCGCCCGGCGCCGCAGCAGACACGGATTTCGGACGCCGACATGCAGATGATCCGCGCTTGCGTCATCTATCGCGACGATCATGTTCTTGCGCTGAACAAACCGCCCGGGCTGGCGGTGCAGGGCGGCAGCGGACAGACCCGGCACGTGGACGGGCTGGCGGCGGCGCTGACATTCGGAATGGATGAAAAACCCCGGCTGGTGCACCGGCTGGACAAGGATACGTCGGGCGTGCTGCTGCTGGCGCGGACGCGCGCGGTGGCCGCCGGGCTGACGGCCAGTTTCCGGCACCGGGAAACGCGCAAGATCTATTGGGCGGCGGTGGCCGGCGTGCCGCATCCGAAGATGGGCGAGATCCGGACCGGCCTGGTCAAGGCGCCGGGGCACGGCAAGGGCGGCGAGGGGGAAAAGATGCTGTGCATCCACCCGCGCGACATCGACGACACGCCGGGGGCCAAACGCGCGGTAAGCGAATACGTGGTTCTGGAAGCCGCCGCGAAACGCGCGGCCTGGGTTGCGCTCAGCCCGATCACGGGCCGGACGCACCAGTTGCGCGCGCATATGGCGGAACTTGGTCATCCGATCGTCGGGGACGGCAAGTACGGCGGGTCGGGGCAGGACAACCTGGGCGACGGGTGGGGCGCGCATCTGGGCGGAGACATCAGCCGCAAACTGCACCTGCATGCCCGCAGCCTGACACTGGAACACCCGGTCAGCCGCGCGCGCCTGCACCTGACCGCGCCACTGCCCGGGCACATGGTGGACACATGGGACACGTTTCAGTGGTCGGTGTCGGACGTGCCCGATGATCCGTTCGAGGATCAGGAATGACCCGCCCGCTCCGGCTGGTTCTGTTTGACGTGGATGGCACGCTGGTGGACAGCCAGGGAGCCATTGTCGGCGCCATGACGGCGGCCTTTGCCGCCGCCGGGCTGGAGGCGCCGGACCGGCAGGCGATCCTGTCGATTGTGGGGTTGTCGCTGGACCATGCGATGGCGCGTCTGGCGCCGGGGATTTCGGACCGCGATCACGCCGGGTTGGTGCAGGGTTACAAGGACATCTATCATGCCCGGCGACTGGCAAACGGATCGGCGCAGGGGTCGCCGCTCTATCCCGGTGCGCTGGACACCCTGAGGAAATTGCGCGATCAGCCTGACCTGTTGCTGGGTGTCGCAACCGGAAAATCGCATCGCGGATTGACGGCGTTGCTGCAGGCGCATGACCTGGAGAGCGTCTTTGTGACCCGGCAGGTTGCGGACCATCACCCGTCAAAACCGCATCCGTCCATGATCCTGACGGCGATGGCCGAAACCGGGGTATTGCCGGAAAACACGGTGATGATCGGCGATACGAGTTTTGACATGGACATGGCGCGGGCGGCGAAGGTTCTGGGGATCGGGGTCAGCTGGGGGTATCACGGGGTGCAGCATCTCGGGGCGGCGCATCGCCTGATCGATGGTTTTGAAGACCTGCCTGCCGTGCTCGATGACTTGTGGAAGGCGGACGCATGAGCGCGTGGAAGCAGAAAAGGTTCTGGAACGCCGCCACGGTCGGGCGCGAAGGCGAGCGGTTTTTCGTCGAGCTTGACGGTCGCCGGCTGAAAACGCCGGCGAAGGCGGCGCTGGAACTGCCGACGCAGGCCATGGCAGACGCGGTGGCGGCGGAATGGGCGGCGCAGGAAGAGGTCGTCGATCCGCTCGGCATGCCGGTGACCCGGGCCGCCAACGCGGCGATCGACAAGGTTCGCCCGCAACATGATGACGTGGCCCGGATGCTGGCGGAATATGGCGACACCGATCTGGTTTGCTACCGCGCCGACGCCCCGGTTGAGCTGGTTGCCCGGCAGGCGGCGGCCTGGGACCCGGTTCTGGACTGGGCGCAGGACAGGTTGCGTGCCCGCCTGGTGCCGCGCAGCGGAATCATGCACCAGCCGCAGGATCCCGATGCGCTGGCGCAATTGTCCGGCCGGGTCCACCGGATGAACGAATATGAGCTCGCCGGATTTCACGATTTGGTGAGCCTGTCCGGGTCGCTGGTCCTGGGTTTCGCGGCGCTGCTGGACTGGCGCCCGGCCGACGAGGTGTGGCTCTTGTCGCGTCTGGACGAACTTTGGCAGGAAGAACAGTGGGGGCGTGACGAGGATGCCCATGCGCTCGCCGAATCCAAGCGAACGGCGTTCCTGCACGCAAAGCGGTATTGTGACTTGTGCCAGTGAACGATTGCGCGAACGCATCCGCATTGACCCAAGGGCAACTGCCGCAATTGCAATGGAAACCTGTGATCCGACCCTTGACGTTTGGCGACGAATGCGCCCAAACTCGGCCCCACTGAAGGGGATGACCCCTTTTTCGGTGTATCTTCCGGCATGGGAAATGTCGGTCAGTCCGTTCGAAAAGCGTGACGGAAAATCAGGAAGAGGTAAAAATGAAAAAAACCGTATTTTTTGGCGCTCTTACGGTCGCCGGTCTCGCAGCGGGGGCTGCTGCGGCGGGCACGTTGGATGATGTCAAGGCACGTGGCAAGCTGAACTGCGGCGTGACAACTGGTCTGGTGGGTTTTGCCGCGCCGGACGCAAATGGCGAATGGAATGGTTTTGACGTTGCCGTCTGCCGCGCTGTCGCGGCGGCCGTTCTCAACGATGCTTCCGCTGTCGAATTCGTGCCGACCACCGGTAAAACCCGCTTTACCGCGCTTGCCTCGGGCGAAGTGGACCTGCTGGCCCGGAACACCACCTGGACATTCAGCCGCGATGTCGACCTGAAGTTCGAGTTTGTCGGTGTGAACTACTACGACGGTCAGGGCTTCCTGGTCCCCA
>CAYGNE010000127.1:0-9993 GCA_964351155.1 uncultured Rhodobacterales bacterium
GGGTCATGATCTGGATGAGGGATCCGACATGCAGCGACTTGGCAGTGGCATCAAAGCCGATATAACCCGGCACCACCCCGGTAATCAGCGCTTCATCCAGGCCCTGATAATCGGTGCAGTCGGCCAGAAAGCCGCGCTCGATCATCGTGGCGATGAAATCCGATTTGGGATGGTAGGTCATGGCTTGCCTCGGGTTTAAGTTGCGGGGCAGTGTATAGGCGGCAGTTGAGCAAAGGAAAAGGCCATGAATAAGGCCGCGGAAAGATCAGGCAGGCGCATGGGCCCGGTGCGCGCGCTGGGTATGATGTCGGGCACATCACTGGATGGCGTGGATGCCGCGGTCGTGGAAACCGACGGCAACTGGCTGTTGGGGTTCGGGCCCAGCAAGTACCGGGCCTATAGCGATGCGGAGCAAAGGATATTGCGCGCCGCCCTTGGCAAATGGGAGGGTGCGGAGGTCGAAGCGGCGGGCGCGGTTGTCGAGGCGGCGCATCGCGAGTTGCTCGCTGGTTTCGACGGTATCGACATAGTTGGATTCCACGGGCAAACGCTGGCGCATGACCCGAGGGGGCGCGGGACGTTCCAGGTCGGTAACGGTGCGGCGCTGAGCGACGTTCTGAACGTGCCGGTGGTCTGGGATTTCCGCAGCGACGATGTGAAGATGGGCGGCGAGGGGGCGCCGCTGGCGCCGTTCTACCATTTTGCCTGCGCCAAGATGATCGGGGCGGACGCGCCGGTCTGTTTTCTCAATCTCGGCGGAGTCGGGAACCTGACCTATGTTGATCCGTCCTTTGCCATGCCGGAGGACGACGGCGCATTGCTTGCATTTGACACCGGACCGGCCAATGCGCCGATCAACGACCTGATGATGGCGCGGCTGGGCAAGCCGATGGACAGGGGCGGCGCGCTTGCGGCGCGCGGAACCGTCGAGAACGGCGCATTGGAACTGTTCCTGGCCGAACCGTATTTCTTCAGGATGCCGCCGAAGTCGCTGGACCGGAACGATTTCGCAGAGATGATCGGGCTGGTGGGGGAATTGCGCGACGCCGACGCCGCGGCCACCCTGACCGCGATGTGTGCGGCCGGTGTCCTGCAGGGCATGGAGCACTGTCCGGTCGCGCCCTCACGTGTGCTGGTGACCGGCGGTGGGCGGCGAAATCCGGTTCTGATGGAGATGCTGCGCGTCGCATTGGATTGTCCGGTCGATCCGGTCGAAAGGGTCGGACTGGATGGCGACATGCTGGAGGCGCAGGCTTTTGCATATCTCGCCGTGCGCGTGGCGCGCGGCCTGCCGACAAGCTGTCCGGGAACCACCGGGGTTGGCGCAGCGGTGGGCGGTGGCGTGATAAGCCTGCCCGGGCAAGCGTGAGCCGGGACAGGGGGAGGGGGCGCCGCCCCCTCGGCCTTTCGGCCTCACCCCCGGGGTATTTCCGACCAGAAAGAAGCAGGGAAGCCGGCAGGGTGGACGGGGGGGCGCGCCATCCGAACGGAGGCGCGGTCAAATACGTGGATACCTGCGATGGCGGCAGATCGTGTGCAGGGATTTGAAGCAGTTTCCAGCGGTGGATGTCGCATCCCGGTGTGGCCGGCGCAAAGCTTTCGAACTGCAACCGGGGCGAGACGGTACAGATGAGCCGCGCGGTTTGAGACGGCGTGGGTTGCCTGCCAATGCCCGTGCCCGGGTGGAGTGTGATCGGGTCGGGCGGTGTCCGGTGGTTTGATCGCTATGGCAATCGCTGCTTTGGTGACTATGTTTGCGCCATGACATTGATGATCCCGTTTGACAACAGCTATGCCCGGTTGCCCGCAAACTTCTATTCGGAGCAATCGCCGGTGCCGGTCAGAGGACCGCGCCTTGTTGCATTCAACGCGGATCTTGCCCGCTTGATGGGGATCGAGCCCGGCGATGCGATGGACATGGCGCAGGTCTTTGCGGGCAACGCCGTGCCCCAGGGCGCATCGCCCCTGTCGCAGCTTTATTCCGGACATCAGTTCGGCCAGTACAACCCACAGCTTGGCGACGGGCGGGCGGTCTTGCTGGGGGAAACTGTCGGCCTGGACGGCGTGCGCCGGGATATCCAGCTCAAGGGATCGGGGCCGACTCCTTACTCGCGCGGTGGCGACGGGCGGGCATGGCTGGGTCCGGTGTTGCGCGAATACGTGGTCAGCGAAGCGATGCATGCTCTGGGCATCCCGACGACACGGGCACTGGCGGCGGCGGAAACCGGAGAGCCGGTGTATCGCGAGGGGGCGCAGCCCGGGGCGGTCCTGACCCGTGTTGCCGCGAGCCATATGCGGGTCGGATCTTTCCAGGTATTTGCCGCGCGGCGCGACACGGGAAGCCTGAAAAAGCTGACGGATTATGCCATTGCGCGGCATTACCCGGATGCGGTCGGGCCAATGGGCCTGTTGTCGGCGGTGCGTGATGCACAGGCGCGGTTGATCGCGTCCTGGATGGGCGTGGGTTTCATCCATGGGGTGATGAATACGGACAATTCGTCCGTGTCCGGCGAAACGATCGACTATGGGCCCTGTGCATTCATGGACGTGTACCATCCGGATACCGTGTTCAGTTCGATTGACCGGCTGGGCCGCTATGCCTATTCCAACCAGCCCGACATCGCGGTCTGGAACCTGGCGCAGTTTGCCACTGCGCTGATCCAGCAGGTCGATGACAAGGAACAGGCGGTCGAGGAGGCCACCACAATCGTTCACGCGATGCCAGGCATGATCCGCCAGCATTGGCTGAGAACGTTTGGCGCAAAGATCGGGATCGCGGCTGCGAAGGAAGAGGACGCAGGGCTGATCACCGATTTTCTGGAGCGCATGGCAGCCAATCAGGCGGATTTCACAAACACGTTCCGTGCCCTGATTTCGGGTGATGCGAGGGATCAATTCACCGACCCCACCGCGTTTGATGGCTGGGAAGCCGCGTGGCGTGCCCGGTTGGCAGGGGAACCCGAGGCCGAAGCGGTCATGCGTTGTGCCAACCCGGCGTTCATTCCGCGCAATCACCGGGTTGAAGAGATGATACAATCCGCCGTGGCGGGCGATTATGCCATGTTTGACCGGTTGAACACGGTTCTGAAACACCCGTTTGACGATCAGCCCGATCACGCCGATCTGTCGCGTCCGCCCAGACCGGAAGAGGTTGTACCCGCCACTTTCTGCGGGACGTGACGGCCTAGCGACGGTTGATCAGGCTTATTCCCGCCGCGACCAGAACCAGGGCACCCCAGATCTGAGGTCCGATGGTTTCGCCGAGAATTAGCCAGCCGAACAGCACGGCGAGAACCGGTGACAGAAAGGAAAACGAGGCCACCGCGTTGGCCCGATAGATTGTCAGCAGCCAGAACCACATGAGATATCCGAGGCCCACCACGATGAAGGCCTGAAACCCAAGGCCGGCGAAGTGTACCCAATTCGGTTCGCGGATCATCTCTCCGAACAGCGGAGCCAGGCCCATCAGGATCACCACCGACACCGACACCTGATAGAACAGCTGCATTTCGGGCCGTATCGCGGAGAGCGGTGTGACCCGTAGCATGATCGCGATGGCCGCCCAGTTGAAGGCGGCCCCCAGTGCCAGCAGGTCGCCGGCAAGGCTGGGTTGGCCAGTGCTGCGGTCTGCCACCGCCATTGCCACGCCGCCAAGCGCCAGAACGAGCCCAAAACCGCGCAACGGTGTCAGGCGTTCACCCGGCAAGAGCAAATGCCCGGCGATCGCCACCCAGACCGGCATCGAATAGAACAGGATAGAGGCGCGGGATACGCTGGTCAGGTCAAGTGCGGTGTATATGCATATGAATTCAAGCGAAAAAATGAAACCCGAAGCAATGCCCCAAAGCGCTGTTCCCTGCGGTGTAGTCAGCGAGATGCCCCGCCACCGCATCCAGATCAACAGGAACAACGTGGCCCCGACCGACCGCAACCCGGCCTGAAAAACCGGGCCGAATCCGCCGCCGGTCACTTTTATCACAACCTGGTTGAATGCGAGGATCGCGGCAAAGCCGATCAGGGCCGTCGCGCCGAACCCATCGACTGCACGTTTTTCGCTCATGCGCTCAATGGATGATCACTTGTCCTGCAAGTCAAGCGATTGTGTAATCAGAGACTTGCACAGTGGTGGCGCAATCCGCAAAACTGTGTGTTGATGGCATAAGGACGACCGCGCCCAGATGAAGTTATCGCCTCCGGATCCCGGCGACCTGCGCCTCGCCAGCTACAACATCCAGAAATGCGTGGGGCTCGACCTGCGACGCGCGCCGCGCCGAATCCTGACCGTGTTGGAAGGGCTGGGGGCGCGGATCGTGGTTTTGCAGGAAGCCGACAAGAGGTTGCCGCCGCGTCCGGCCGCGCTTCCGCATTTTGTTCTGAACGAAGCGGGCTGGAGCATTGCCGATCTTGGCGGGGCAGGGTCGCTTGGCTGGCATGGAAACGCCGTGATCTGGCGCGGGGAGGCGATCACGCTGACCCGTGCCGGCCATATTGCGTTGCCCGGTTTCGAACCCCGTGGGGCGGTCCGGGTCGAATTCGACACACCGCTGGGGCCGCTGAGGGTGATCGGACTGCATCTGGGACTGATCGGGCAATCGCGCCGACAACAGCTTGTTCATCTGAGCGAGGAATCCGAGGATTTCGACCATATGCCAACCGTTTGGGCTGGGGATTTCAACGAATGGTCACGTCAGCCGGTTCTGGATCACTGTGCGCCAAGGATGCAGTTCCTGCCGCCCCGGGCAAGTTTCCCGGCGCCACGGCCGATGGGACCGCTGGACCGGATTGCGCTCTCGCGGGGGCTGAAGGCCACCCGCCACGGAGTCTATGCCGAGCGACCCGCGCATATCGCGTCGGACCATCTGCCGGTTTGGGCCGACCTGCGGGTTGAATGACCGTGCAGCGGGGGTGCATGTTTAAAAAGAGAAATTTTCCCCTTCACAGATTGCAAACATCTGTCACCTTGGTGGCGGTTTTTCTGAATTTTGAACAAGGGGAAATGAAATGAGCCTGATGGGGACACTTGCCAAGCTGGCAATCGGATACGCGGCGGCCAGGGGAGTCGACAAGATGTCCGGTGGGCAGGGTCTTGGTGCGCTGTTCGGCGGCGCCCAGATTCCACAGAACGAAGCACAGGCCGATCAGGCACCGGGAATGGGCAACATGCAGGACATGATGGCCCAGATGGGGGGCGGAGCCGGACTGGGCGGCGTGCAGGACATGATTCAGCAGATGACCGGCGGGGCCGCCGGTGGCATGGGGGACATGCAGGAAATGATCGCCAAGATGGCGTCACAGGCCGGGTTCGACCTGTCCGCTCTGACAGGTGGCGGCCAGACAGGCGAGAAGGGCGGTTTGCTGTCAGGCGCCGCCCAAGGCGGACCGGGGCTGGCCGGAATTCTGGCAGCCCTTGGCGGGGCGGCGGCCATGACCGGCAAGGGAACCGGGGCGATGATCGACCAGTTCAATACCGCCCAGACCGCGCCACAGGCCGAGGATGCGGCGGGTCTGATGTTGCGGGCGATGATCCAGGCAGCCAAGGCCGACGGCGAGATTGATTCAGCGGAACAGGCCAAGATCATGGAAACGCTGGGCGATGATGCCGATGCATCCGACATTCAGTACGTGCGCGACCAACTGGCGGCGCCGGTGGATGTCGAGGGGCTTGCCGCTGACACGCCCGCGCCGCTCAAGGCGCAGGTCTACTCCATGTCGCTGATGTCGATCCGCGTCGACAAGGCGTCAGAGGCGCAGTATCTCGACAGGCTCGCCCGTGCGCTGGGGTTGAACCAGCAAATGGTCAACGCATTGCATCTGCAGATGGGCGTGCAGCCGCTTTACGCCTGATCCACTCCGCGTGCCGGAATGCAACGGGGGTCGCATCGCGACCCCCGAACCGTGTCATGCTGCCGACTTTTGCCCGGCTGACCTGCTGCGTTTGGGCCCCCGGCGTCGGCGCGGCCCGCCAGCGGGTTTGCCGGTCGGTGGGCCATTGCGGCGGCGCCCACCATTGCCGCGCTTGGGCTTTCCGGGCTCATCGATCGGTTCCCATGGCCGACCCGAAACAACCGGGATCGAGAGCCCCATTGTTTTTTGGATGGCTTTCAATTCGCCCATTTCGTCAGGGGCGCAGAATGCGATTGCCGCCCCGTCCTTGCCGGCCCGCGCCGTGCGCCCGATCCGGTGCACGTAGTTATCCGGCACGTTGGGCAGGTCAAAATTGTAGACGTGCTTCACGTCCGGAATATCCAGGCCGCGCGCCGCGACATCCGTCGCGACCAGGACCTTTATCTCGCCGGATCTGAACGCCGCGATGGCGCGGTCCCGCTGGCCTTGGCTCTTGTTGCCGTGAATCGACGCGGTGGCGAAACCACGCTTTTCAAGAAGCTTCATCAGCTTTTCGGATCCGTGCTTGGTGCGTCCGAAGACCAATGCGCGTTCGTCCCGATGCTTGTCCAGAAGTTCCATCAGGAGATTGGCCTTTTCCGCCTTGGCGATAAAGTGCAGTTCCTGGGTGACCTTGTCCGCGGCTTTGCCCGGCGGGCTGACCTCGACCCGGATCGGGCTGTTCAGATAGCTTTGGGCGATTTCGTTCATCTGTTTGGACATGGTGGCCGAAAACAGCATCGTCTGCCGCTCCTCGGGCAACAAAGCCGCAATCTTGCGTAGAGCATGGATGAATCCGAGATCCAGCATCTGGTCGGCTTCGTCCAGCACCAGGAAGCTGCATTTTTCCAGCGTCAGCGCCCGGCGATCCAGAAGGTCGAGCAACCGGCCAGGTGTCGCCACCAGAAGATCCGTGCCGCGTTCAAGCCGGTTGATCTGGGCATTGATCGATTGGCCGCCGACGACCATGCCGATCTTCAACGGTGTGTTTTCGCACATCGCGCGCAGAGTGGTGGCGATCTGACCGGCCAACTCGCGCGTCGGGGCCAGAACAAGCCCCCTTACGGTGTGTTTTTCCGGCTTCTTGCCGAACTCCAGCATCCGGGTCACCAACGGCAGGCCGAACGCGGCTGTCTTGCCGGTGCCGGTTTGAGCCAGACCCATCACATCACGCCCGTTCAACGCGTGCGGGATCGCCTGTTTCTGGATCGGGGTTGGGTCGGTGATCCCCATTTTTTCGAGCCGCGCCACCAGTTTGGCGGGCAGGCCCATCATGTCAAAGTCGCTCAATTCATATCCTTTCGGACCTGCGCAGGGCAGGCCGGTCATGATGCCATCTCATGGATGGCGGGTTGGGCGCACCGTTCCTTCGGCCCGGCGGAAACGCTCCGCATTTCGGACCGGTCCGGTGCTATGGCCCCACGCGTGATTTTGGGAACTCGGTATCGTTGTCTTTCTATCGGGCCACGGAATGGCCGGGCGGTTCATGCCGCTCTTGGTCTGTCCTGCTCACGCGGCAGAAGACAACGCTTGACGTGGCACATGAGGCTTTGCACCGTTCAAGTCAACCCGCAATGCGTCGATCGCGCCGAAACGTCTCGCCGCGCAACAGCCGGCGCCAGAGGTTCAGCGGGCGTTCAAAGCACTCCGCGAATACCAGGCACAGAAGCAGCGTCAGCATCAAGAGGCGCACCGGGTCGATGAAAGGGACCGCCGCATGCAGGGCTTGCAGCAGCGGATAATGGATCAGGTAGATCGAGAAACTGGCCCCGGCAACCCATGCCGCGGGGGGCGCCAGCCGACCGGGCGACCAGTTGCGCAGCAATGAGGACATGCCCGCCAGGTGGGTGGCAAAGAGCGCGCCCAGAACGGCGTTCCACAGGTATTCATCGGAAAAGCGCAAGGCATGTCCGGGCAGATGGGGCTGAACCGACGTGCGGAGCAGGTCGGGCAGGTCGAATCTCAAGGCAACCGCATAGAGGATCAGTGGCAGGCCGCAAAGCACCACGGCATTCGCACAGCGCATATGCGGACCCGCTTTCAGCCGGTGGTACAACCCAACTCCCATCAGCCATGCAGGCATAAGCAAGAGAATGTTCGCGCCGACGACAACAACACCGAGGATCAGGAACGCCGCGCGGCGCAGACCGCTCAGATAGAAGGCAACGCCGAACAGGGCATAATATGCAACCTCATAGCTGAGCGACCAATAGGGGCCATTGCTGCCCAATCGCGCCTGCAAGCCACCCCATTCATTGGAAAAACTGAGACCACGCAGCAGCATTTCCCAAAGCGGTGTGGGCGCGTAATATGGCGCGAAATACTGGTCTGGTGCGTGCGAAGCGCCCCATTGATCCAGAACCCAGCCAAGCACCAGCGCGGGCAACGCAACACTCAGAATCCGGGTCGCGCGGGCAAAGGCAAAACTGCCGATGGTCCTGTCCTTTCGCTCGGCTGTCAGGGCAATCACAAAACCTGACAGGACAAAAAACAGCACGACCGCGTCGGATCCGAGGTTGAGATCCCGCACCCAGAGCCATGCACCGTCCGAAAAGCGGGGATAGGCAATATGTGAAAACAGAACGACGAGCGCTGCGCCGAACCGAAGGAGATTGAGATATGTCGAAAACCCGGTGCTCATGTCGTGCTCATTCCGCAGGTGTGACCGGACGGTCTGCAGTTGCCCGTCCGATAGTCAGTCGTCTGCGCATCTGTTTCCAACTGTCCTGCACCGGAACGACCAGCGCCGCCGTCAGGCTGTCGTGACGTTGTCGCAGGCGGTTGCCCTGGGCGTCGCCAAGCCCGAATACGATCTCCTGCGCGCCCTCGGCGATAAAAAGCGTGCCGAACATCCAGTCCCAGATCGCCAGAACCTCGCCATAATTCGTGTTGTGGTGTTCCGGCGCGACGGAATGATGAATCTGGTGCTGCGCCGGCGAGATCAGGATGTGTTCCAGCACGCGCCCATAGCTCAGCCAGATATGGCTGTGCCGGAAATTCGCGCCAAACATGTTGAACAGGAAGTAACCCGCATTTACGCCCAGCAGCATGGCAATGCCGACCCCGCCGGGGAACAGGCCGGCCAGAACCCCCTGCGCCAGCCCAAGCACCAACCCGTGCAGGACGGTTTTTGTGAGGTCATAAACCGGGTGTTTGCGATAGACCGTGACCGGTGTCATGACCTCGGCGGAATGATGGACCGAATGAAATGGCCACAGGATGCGCAATTCGTGGTGAAACCGGTGCACCCAGTATGTGGCGAAATCTCCGAATATCAGCAATAACAATGCAATAACAATCGGATGTGGCTGGCTCTTCATGCCGGGATATGGAATCAAGTCTGCGACCAGAGTTGTGACAAGGGCGGCAACCGCAACCGTCTGGAACAGGCCGGCGGCCGACAGGATCTTGGAAACGGCAAACAGTTTGATGTCGACGAGATGCGAGTCATGCGTCCAGATCGATCTCGGCATCAGCCACGCCAGAAAGGACCCCTCGATACCGCGCCGGCGAAACAGAACAAACCCGATCAGCAACGTGGCCAGCAGGTAGAGTGGCCACAATCGGCTTCCGACCCCAAAGCCTTCATCCCAGAAAATGGCCATCGCGGTATACACGGTATCAAACACGGTCTTGTCCCGATCCGAATGATTGTTTCCATTTGGATAACGCGGGTTTCGGGCGCGAATATGGCGTGGCTTGGTCTTTTCCTGAGCGGGCGGATGTTCTAAACCCTCCACAGTTCCGGCGCGCAAAAAAGGACCGATATGTCAGACTCGATCATTGCCCGTTGCGAGGCCATGGGCCTGCGCATGACCGGTCAGCGGCGTATCATCGCGCAGGTGCTGGAAGACAGCACCGATCATCCCGACGTGGAAGAGCTGTACGCGCGCGCCAGCGACCTGGATTCGGGTATTTCGATTGCGACTGTGTACAGGAACGTCAAACTGTTCGAAGAGGCCGGGATACTGGACCGGCTGGAATTCGGCGATGGCAGGGCCCGGTACGAAGATGCCGAAAGGGACCATCACGATCATCTGATCGACATGAACTCGGGCAAGGTTATCGAATTCGTCGACCCCGAGATCGAGGCGCTTCAGGAAAAGATCG
>CAYGNE010000128.1:0-9738 GCA_964351155.1 uncultured Rhodobacterales bacterium
ATGACGACAGGGGGTTCGGGGGCCGCAATGGTTCCAAGTTCCGGTATTGTCACCTGAAAGTCGGAAAGCGCTTCGAGAAGGAACGCCTCGAACGGTTCGTCGGTCCGGTCCAGCTCGTCAATCAGCAGAACCGGCGCGCCGTTTTCGTCCGGGCGCATCGCCTCGAGCAGCGGACGCTCCACAAGGTAATCCGCACTGAACAATTCCCGGTTCAGGGTGTCTCGATCGGCCCCGCCGGACGCCTCGGCAGTGCGGATCGCGATCATCTGGGCAGGGAAGTTCCACTCGTAGACTGCGCTGGAGGCGTCCAGCCCTTCATAGCATTGCAGGCGGATCAGCCGGCGGTTCAGACCGGCGGCAAGCGCCTTGGCGATTTCGGTCTTGCCGACGCCGGCCTCGCCTTCGAGAAACAACGGACGACCCAGTTTCAGCGACAGGAACACAACCGTGGCAAGGGCCCGCCCGCAGACATAGCCCTCGTCCGACAGCATCTGCTGAACAGCGTCGATGGATTGCGGTAGTTGCATATGTACTCCTTTGACGCCCAAGAGGTCATGAAACGGTGGGTTTCGTCAAGCACGCGTGCTTTCGACCTTGGTCTCGGTCGCGCAATCATCGGACTCCGTCCGCCAAACCGATAAAATCCACTGCAATATCCCCCTGACATTGACGATTTCCCGCGCGAATGTCATGAATTGCAAAACAAAAAGCGGTATCAGGGCGAGGTGATAGGACCGCGCGAACGGACCGGACCCATGATGAGCAGACGGCACAACGCAGAAAGTGAATTGGCATGCGGATCGCCGCGGTAACCTGCGTCAAGAACGAAGGGCCGTTTCTGCTGGAATGGATCGCGTTCAACAGGCTTGTCGGGGTCACGGATTTCCTTTTCTATTCCAACGATTGCAGTGATGGGACCGACCGGCTGCTGGATGCGCTGGCCGCGCGCGGTCTGATTTGCCATCTGCCAAACCCCGCTCTGGGGCGAAATTTTCAGATGGAGGCGCTGAAAGATGCGCGCCGGCAGGATGTCGTGGCGCACGCCGACTGGGCATGGATCGCGGATGTGGACGAATTCCTGAACGTCCACGTGGGTGATCACACGATACCCGCCCTGATCGGGGCCTGTGGTGATCCGCAGGCGATATCGATCAACTTTCAATTCTTCGCGAATGACGATGTTTGGGCGTTTGTCGACGTGCCGGTGATCTCGCAATTCCAGCGGTCGCATAATCCGGATCTCTGGTGCGGCGAATTTGCCATCGAGGTCAAGACACTGGTCCGGCGGGATTTTCCGCTCCAGTATTTCGGAGCACACCGGCCGTTTTTCAAAGGCAACCTGGCGGCGGCAAAGCGTCCGGTCTGGACCGATGCATCGGGGCGGCGGGTTCCGCACCGGTTTCTTGTCGCCGCCAACCCGCGGCGCATTCGCCGGTTCCCGGCCCTGGGCGCCCGCGAATACGCCACGCTGAACCACTATGCCCTGCGTTCGCTGGACAGCTACCTGGTCAAGAACGACCGGGGTGACGTCAACCGGGAAAACCGCGTGTTCGATGATACATACTGGCGCGAACGCAACGATCCCGCGTTCGAGGACAAGAGCATTCAGCGATACATGCCCGCACTGAACGCCGCGCTGGACGAACTGAAATCGGATCCGGAAATCCGCGCCTTGCATGACGCGTGTGTCACCTTGCACCGCGAGAAGCGGGACGCGTTGCTGACCCGGCCTGCCTACCGGCAGATGCGCGCCCAGTTGCAGCAGGCCAGCAAACTGCCGCCGCAGGAAGAGGCCATGCTGAAAAACCTGGGGCTCGTATCATGAGCCTGAGCGTCGTCAACCTTGGTCTGCCGAAAACCGGCACCACGACACTGGCGCGGGCCTTGCGGCTGTCCGGGCTGAATGTCGCGGATCACCGGTTGCGTGCGCGCAATGTGTCCGACCCATCCCTGAAAGGCGCCTTTGTCGCCGATATCCTGTATCGCGGATATTTCGAGACCGGCGACCCGGCGGCCTATCTTACGCAAACCACGGCAATCTCCGAGATGAGCACCTTGCGGGGCGCGAAATCCCTGTGGCCACAGATGGATTTTGCGCTGATCCTTGCGCTGCGCGAACATCATCCCGGCATCCGCTTTCTGGCTTCGCGCCGGGATGCATTCGATCTGTCGCAATCCATGCTGGCGTGGTCAAATCTCGGTCTTACCCGACTGCCCGACGGCGTGTTGCCCGGTCTTCCTTCCGGATACGGCGAAACCACCAAGGAACGGTCCCAATGGATCGAAGGTCATTACGCCGCCCTGTCGCAGTTTTTTGCAGATGACCCGGATTTCATGGAGTATGACGTGGCCGACCCGCTGGCGCGCGAAAAGATCGCCGCGTTTCTCGGCCGTGATCTGCCCTGGTGGGGCAGGCTCAACGCCAATCCGCTCCGGACCGCGGCAACCTGATGCGCGTCTTCCTGCATATCGGGCTGGAACAGGTCGGCGCGGAGCGACTGCAAACCGTTATGGCCGACAAGCGCGAGCAGATGATCGGCAAGCGCATCCTGTTCCCACGCAGCCCCGGCGCGACCAATCACACGCGCCTTTACATGGCCGCCACCGACGCGGATCACATTGATCCCTTGCGGTTCAACCGAGGTTACATCACGGGTGAGAAACAGCGTGATCTGCGCGAAGCGGTGATCGCCGACCTGACCCGCGAAGTGGAACAGCACGAACCAGAGACGCTGATCCTGTCGGCCTCGCAACTTGGCGTGTCGTTGCACCGGGACAGCGAGTTGCGGCGGCTCAGGACGATTCTGGCGTCGTTTTCAGAAGACATCCGGATCGTGGCGCATGTGGACGAACAGGCCCGCCTGCTGGCGCGTCACTACGCGGCACAGGTCCTGGAGGGACGCGCGGAACCTTTGGGGCACGAACTTGCATTGGCGGGCGCGGACAACTGGTGGCAAGCCTGCCTTGAAGGCGCACCGGTGATCGATCCGCAGGGCGGAACGTTCCTGGAAACCCAAGCCGCACCCTTCTGGCTTGACTACACGGCGCTGGTCTCGTTCTGGGAGAACACTTTCGGACCTGGTTCCGTCACCCTGCGCCCTTATGATGCCGACCGGTTCTCAGGCGCGTCCGCCACCGATGAAATCCGCGACTGTTTCGCGATCGGGCCGACGTTGGGCAAGGCAACGCCGGTCGAACTCCCGACCCAACCATCTGCCGCCTGGGTGGCACGCAGTCGCCAGTTGAACGCACTCATCCTGCGGCTCTTGTCTTCGCGCAAACGCATCCTGCCACGTCAGATATGGCGGGGTTTCATGAACGAAATCCGTGTTGGCGGGGACCCGATCGTTCCGGCGTCCCTGTCGCCCGTCGCCAGGCGGTTCGCAGAGCCCAACGCAAATCTTCTGAAGACGCAAAACGCGTTGACGCCCGCGCTTTTCCGACGGGAACGCGCGCGCAAGGACTGGGTCGAAACCGATCCCGGCAATGGCTTCCGTGCAAGCCAATACCTGCTGGCCTTCATGTACCGGATCGACAAGGCGACCCGCGCCGAAAGGAAATCCAAGGCCGCCGATCTGGCCCGGGTCAATGGCACTGCGTCCGCAGCAGAGATTTCACACGCCCCCCCGGGTGATAAGCTGACCGAGGCGGCGCGGACCGTCATGCCCCCGCATGCGGTCCAGAACCTTGAAAAGCTGAAACGATCCTCCTTCGCCCCGCACAACCGCCTTGGCACCGTGAACGAAGAGGATGCCGCCGCGCCCTTTGAACCGATGCCGCCGCGCATGTTGCCAAAGGGATCGACCGGAAACGTGATCGTTGGCTGCATGAAGAACGAAGCGCCCTATATCGTGGAATGGGTCGCTTATCACCGCGCCATCGGGGTCGACAATTTCCTGATCTACACCAATGACTGCACCGACGGGACGAGCGAAATCCTCAACCGGTTGCAGGAAATGGGTGTGCTGCAACACCGCAACAACGATAACTGGAAAGGCAATTCGCCCCAGCAATATGCATTGAACCGGTCACTCAAGGAACCGGTCATCCAAAACGCCGCGTGGATCATTCACATCGATGTGGACGAGTTCATGAACGTGCGCACGGGCAACGGCACGCTTGACGATTTTCTTGCGTTGGTGCCGGAGGCCACGAATGTCGCGATGACCTGGCGTCTGTTCGGCCACAACGGTGTCGAACGGCTGAAAGACGCGTTCGTTATTGACCAGTTTGACGCCTGCGCGCCGAAATACTGTCCGAAACCGCACACTGTCTGGGGGTTCAAGACGATGTTCCGCAACATCGGCGCCTATGCCAAGATCAGCTGTCACCGCCCCAACAAGCTTGATCAGGCGATGAAGGACAGGGTGCGCTGGGTCAACGGCTCCGGACAGGACATGACCGGAGAAGTTGTCGAAAACGGCTGGCGGAATTCCAAGAAATCCATCGGTTATGATCTCCTGCAACTCAATCACTACGCCCTGCGCAGCGCTGAAAGCTTTCTGATCAAACGCCAGCGGGGCCGCGCGCTGCACGTTGATCGCTCGATCGGTATCAATTACTGGATACGCATGGACTGGTCGGACTTCCGCGACATCACGATCAAGCGTAACATACCCAGGCTGCAGGCCGAGTATGATCGCCTGATGTCTGACGACACGCTGCGCCACTGGCATCAAAAAGGGCTGGACTGGCACCTGGCCAAGGCCAGGGAACTGCACGACATGCCCGAATTCGAAGACCTGTACCAGCAGGCGCTGAAGATCAAACTGACCGAAACCGAACGTGTCGCCTATGCGCTGGCACTGGACATGGAAAGCTGACGCGATGAACCGGTTCGGGCGGAGCACGCATTGAAATTCCTCGCGGTCCTGACGGTGCGCAACGAAGGCGCCTTTCTGCTGGAATGGCTGGCACATCACCGCGCCGCCGGATTCACCGATTTCCTCGTCTTCTCGAATGATTGCCAGGACGGCACCGACAAGATGCTGGACCATCTGGCAAAACAGGATTGGCTGACCCACATCCAAAACGACGGCCCCTATGACAAGGGCGGCATACAGTTCACCGCCCTGAAACAGGCGGAAAAGCACGATCGCGTCAAATCGGCCGACTGGATACTGGCACTGGACATCGATGAATTCGTGAACATCCACGTGGGCGATCACACAATACCGGCCCTGCTGAATGCTCTGCCCGATGCAACCGCCATAACACTGACATGGCGCCTGTTCGGCAACGCCGAAACGCTGAAATACTCGGATGAACCGGTGACAGAGTCCTTCACCCGCTGCGCGCCGGTGATCATGTACTGGCCGTGGCGTTCGGCGATGTTCAAGACACTCTACCGAAATGACGGCGTCTATCGGAAACTGGGCGTGCACCGGCCGCGCAATCCGGATTTGTCCCGGCTGACCGAGTCGCGCTGGTTCGATGGCGAAGGACGCGAACTGGACGATCAGTTCAAGACCCGGCGACTGTTCTCGAACTATGGCCGATCCAACTATGCGTTGGCACAGTTGAACCATTATCCGCTGGGCGCGATGGAAAGCTATGTCTTGAAGGCCGACCGGGGCCGTGCCGTGCATTCCGACCACATGCTGGATGTGGATTACTGGGTTGAACGGAATTTCAATATCGACACCGACACGTCCATTTCCCGGATGCACCCGCTGCGCGCGCCGATCCTCGCGGCACTGCACGCAGACCCGGTGCTGTGCGGTCTGCATGCCCAGGCCGTGGAATGGCGCCGCGACCGGTTCAGACAGTTGATGGAACAGGAACCTTACCGCGCGCTCTTTGCGCGGTTGATGATGACCGCGCCATCGCGGCTGATCAATGCAGGCACCGCAGCGACTCTGACACGTTTTGCAAATCTCGGACGACACCGCGACACGCGCTGAACACCGGATTTCCGGCATCAGGAATCTTCACCCCTCGTGCAGGAGACGCAGCCTGATCCGGTGCCGCCAACGGCTCATGAACCAGGCAAACCCGGTCACGAAGGGGGTGCGCCAACCCGCGTCGATGTATAGCCGGTCAACGAGAACACAGCCGTCACGATCCGTGAGAACCTGCACTTCATGGGTCAGGCGCCTGATGCCCATCCCGCGTTCTTCGCTGTGCAGGATCCGGGCATCCGGGTCACACGACCTGACATAGATGCCATAGGACCGCGCCGGCCAGATACCCAGTATTGAAAGCGCCACGTCCAGTTTCTGTCCTGTCCTGACCGGCCCGGACGGCAAGTGATTGAATTGCACCCAGGGTTTGCTGACCGCCTCAAGCACATCCAGGTCGGACACCAGTGCAAAGACCCGGTCCGCCCCGGCAGGATATCTGTGTTCCAGTTGCAGCCTTTTCGGCATTCGCCGCCTCCGTCTTGGCACAGCCTGCAGCGCCATCGTGGGATTTGAAACGGCGCAAATCGTCTCGCCCCTCTGGTCGGCAATGACGGCCTGTGCTAGCGGAGAGTCATGACCGAGACATTGACGATCCCCTGCCCTGACGACTGGCATCTGCACCTGCGCGACGGCGCGATGCTCAAGGCCGTTTTGCCCGAATCCGCCCGCGATTTCGCGCGCGCCATCATCATGCCGAACCTGGTGCCACCGGTGGTGACCGGGGCGCAGGCGGCCGCCTATCGCGACCGCATCCTGGCCGCCTTGCCACAGGGCATGACGTTCACGCCGCTGATGACGCTTTACCTGACCGAAGACACCGATCCGGACGATGTGGCCGCGGCGCATGACAGCGGATTGATCCGCGCGGTCAAGCTCTACCCGGCCGGTGCCACCACGAATTCCGCCAGCGGCGTATCCGATTTCGACCGTGTCCGCGGCGTTCTGGAACGGATGGCCGAGATCGGCCTGCCCCTCTGCGTGCACGGCGAGGTGACAGATCCCGAAATCGACATCTTTGACCGCGAAGCGGTATTCATCGACCGCGTGCTCGACCCGATCCGCCGCGCAACGCCCGGGCTGCGCCTGGTCATGGAACACATCACCACGTCCCAGGGCATCGACTATGTGAAACAGGGCGGCGATGACATCGGCGGCACGATCACCACGCACCACCTGATCATCAACCGAAACCATATCCTCGTCGGCGGGATCAAACCGCATTACTATTGCCTGCCGGTGGCCAAACGCGAACAACACCGGCTGGCACTGCGCGCCGCCGCCACGTCCGGCGATCCGCATTTTTTCCTCGGTACCGACAGCGCGCCGCACGTGGATGCCCTCAAGGAACATGCCTGCGGGTGTGCCGGTTGCTTTACCGCGACCAACACCATGGCCCTGCTGGCGCATGTTTTCGAAGAGGACGACGCGCTGGACAATCTTGCGGCCTTTGCCTGCCGCAATGGACCGGCCTTTTACCGATTGCCGGTCAATGACGCCACGATCACCCTGGAAAAGCGCGACAGCCCGACAGTGTTTCCTGACAAGATCGCCTGCGAAGACGGGCCGGTCACGGTCTTTGATCCCGGTTTCCCGGTCTTCTGGCATGTGGCCTGATCTTCCTCACTCCCAAGACATCCCCGCCGGAGGCTCCCGCCCTCAACCAAGCGCAAAGGTCCGATCATGATCCCCTCAAGCTATCCCAGTGCCGAAGAAATCGCCCGCATCAGCGCCCGAATGCTGCTGGAAATCCAGGCGGTGCATCTGAATTCCACCGAACCGTTCACCCTCGCCTCCGGTCTGCCCAGCCCGACATATATCGATTGCCGCAAACTGATCTCCTATCCCCGAATCCGGTCGACGCTGATGGATTTCCTGACGGCAACCGTGATGCGCAACGCCGGCTTTGAGGCCTTTGACAACATCGCCGGCGGGGAAACCGCCGGCATCCCCTTTGCCGCACTTGTCGCCGAGCGCATGGGCCTGCCGATGACCTACGTCCGCAAAAAGCCCAAGGGCTACGGCCGAAACGCGCGGATCGAAGGCGTGATGGGAGAGGGCGACCGGGTGCTTCTGGTCGAGGACCTGACCACCGATGGCGGCTCCAAACTGTCTTTCGTGGATGCGATCCGGGACACCGGTGCCACATGCGCCCATACCGCCGTCATTTTCTACTACGGCATCTTTCCGGAAACCGAAAAAACTCTGGGCGACCACGGCGTCAGCCTGCATCACCTTTGCACCTGGTGGGACGTTCTGGCCGAAGCCAAACTGTCCGGCGGATTTGACGCGGCCACCCTGCGCGAGGTCGAGGCATTTCTGAACGACCCCCGTAAGTGGCAGGAAGAAAACAAGAAATAAAAGTTTGCCTCGGCAATGTGGACAAAACCCGCCGGGAATCACTTGAAATAGCAATATTTTGTGGCACGATTGGCAGGAACCACCATATCGTCCGATACCTCATGCCGCCGATTGGTGCCTGGAATATTATACATGCGGTTGTCCACAGAGATTTCCAGATTGGGAATCCGGGTGTACATCGTTAGACAGGGCAGGCCGGCGGCAGATCGGCGCGCGCGTCAGACGCGACGCACGAAAACAGGCAGACTGGGACAGACATGAACGAGATAACCAGCTTTGACGGCGGCCAGGCCGATTTGCCGGCAACCGATACGATGCCGCACTCGGTCGAGGCCGAACAGCAGCTTCTTGGCGCGATTCTGACCAATAACGACGTCTATGACAGGGTGGCTTCAATCATCGGACCGCATCATTTCTTTGATCCGGTCCATGCCCGGATCTATGAAATTGCCTCGGCCCGAATCGCCAAGAACGCGCTTGCCTCGCCGGTGACGCTGAAAGCGTTCATGGAGGATGACGAAGGGCTCAAGGAACTGGGCGGCCCCGCTTATCTGGCCCGTCTGGCGGGCGCAGCCATCAGCGCTTTTGCCGTGCGTGATTATGCCCAGATGATCTATCACCTCTCGATCCGCAGGCAACTGCTCGGGTTGGGGCGCGACATCAGCGACAAGGCCGCGCGCGTGGAGGTGTCCAGCGAACCGCGCGACCAGATCATCGAGGCCGAACAGCAGCTCTACCAACTCAGCGAACAGGGCCAGACCCAAAGCGGTTTCCAGAGCTTCCTGCGCGCCGTCACCGATGCCGTCAACGTGGCCAATGCCGCCTACCAGCGCGAAGGCGGACTGGCCGGGGTATCGACCGGCCTCATCGACATGGACAAGATGCTGGGCGGGCTACACAGGTCCGACCTGCTGATCCTCGCGGGCCGCCCCTCGATGGGCAAAACGTCACTGGCGACCAATATCGCCTTCAACATCGCCAAGGCCTACAAGCGCGGCGCCCTGCCCGACGGGACCGAGGGCACGGTTGATGGCGGGGTGGTCGGCTTCTACTCCCTGGAGATGAGCGCCGAGCAGCTGGCCGCCCGGATCCTGTCCGAGGCATCCGAAGTCCCGTCCGAACAGATCCGGCGCGGCGACATGACAGAGGCAGAGTTCCGGCGGTTCGTGGACGCGGCCAAATCGCTCGAAGCCTGCCCGCTTTTCATTGATGACACGCCTGCCCTGCCGATCTCGCAACTGGCCGCCCGGGCGCGAAGGCTGAAACGAACCCACGGTCTGGACGTCCTGATCGTCGACTACCTGCAACTGGTCCGCGGCACCGGGAAATCGGAAAACCGCGTCAACGAGATCAGCGAAATCACCATGGGCCTGAAGGCGATCGCCAAGGAACTCGACATTCCGGTGATCGCGCTGTCCCCGCCGACGCGCCAGGCCGAAAGCCGCGAAGACAAGCGACCGCAACTTTCGGACCCCAG
>CAYGNE010000129.1:0-9515 GCA_964351155.1 uncultured Rhodobacterales bacterium
CGTCCACCTTTTCCAGCGCAGGTTTTTCCTCCCAGTTATCCGGCCAGTCAAATCCCATGGGCGCGGTCCGATAGCTGGTCGTGACCGACTTGCAGCCGTATTTCCAGCACTGGCTGCCGATGTCCTCGGCTGAGTAGGACGCGCCAAGGATCAGGATATCCTTGCCCTCGAACTCCCTTGCATCCCGGAAATCATGTGCATGCAGCACGCGGCCGTTGAACGTGTCAAATCCCGGGTAATACGGCACGTTGGGCGTCGAGAAATGCCCCGATGCCACGATCACGTTGTCGAACTGCTCTTTATACGTGTGATCCTTGATCTGATCGTGCGCGGTCACGGTGAACGTGTCGGTTCCGTCGTTGTACTCGATCCAGCGAATGGGCGTGTTGAACCGGATCCAATCGCGCACGCCCGCCTTTTCGACCCGGCCCTTGATGTAGTCCCAAAGGACCGCGCGTGGCGGATACGAGGCGATTTGCTTGCCGAAATGTTCCTCGAACGAATAGTCGGCAAATTCCAGCCCCTCTTTCGGCCCGTTCGACCAAAGGTAGCGATACATGGAACAGTGAACCGGTTCGCCATGCTCATCCAGCCCGGTGCGCCAGGTGTAGTTCCAGAGACCGCCCCAGTCGGACTGTTTTTCGAAACAGACAATATCGGGAATCTCTGCGCCTTGCTGGGCGGCCGACTGAAAGGCGCGCAGCTGTGCCAGACCGGATGGTCCCGCGCCGATGACGGCAATTCTTTTCTTTGACATGCTTTGCTCCCTATTGGTATGGACCAATGATCAATTTTGGTTCTTTTGGTCTAAGCCAATAAGGGATTCACTGGACCAAAAAGTCAACCACTCTATGAAAAAGGCGATCAGCAACCCAAAAAATTGACTGAAAGACAAAAAGATACCTGCTAATTCCATCTTATGAGCGCATCCAGTTTTGCCCACCGTCTTGCTGTTCGCAGCGCGTTACCGCGGCTTTCCGTGGGTATGAGAGATTCGGTGGATATCGGGTTTCTCGGACCACTCAGCGGCCCGGTCGAAAGCTGGGGCCTGCCCGGTCTGAACGGCTGTCGAATCTGGGAAGACTGGTTGAACAAGGCGGGCGGCCTGCTGATCGAGGGACAACGGTATCCGGTCCGCATCCATGCGTTCGACTGCGGTTATGATCCTGACCGGGCGATGGAAGGCGCGCGCCAGCTGGTGCAACGTCACGGGGTCAAGCTGCTGATGATGTTGGGCGGCGATACGTTCACCCCGGTGCGCGATTTCCTGACCCGCAACAAGGTGCTGACATCCACGTTACTGCCCAGCGATCTGTCGCCCGATACGCCCTACCTGATTGCGCCCAGCGAATTGCACCCGATCTACAACGTTACCGGCGTGGATTGGCTGGTACGTAACAAACCGGACCTGAAAACAGTCGCGATCTGCAGCCAAACCGATGCTCTGGGACTGCCTTCACTGGCCACGTACCGGGCCGCGTTCAAGGCCGGGGGAATACGGGTCGTCGACGAGGTGCAGTACCACCCCGACAGCACCGATCCCGCGCCGATCCTTGACCGGTTCCTGAGCCGGGATCCGGACATAATGTGCTGGTGTACAAGCTATGCGCCGATGGTGCATGCGCTGACCGAGTATGCTTTTGCGAAGGGATACAAGGGACAGATCGTGTCCTGCACGCTGGACAATTACCCCAAGCTGGTGCAGCGGACCTCCAGCGGGTTCATGGAAGGAACCCTGTTTCAGTTTCCGGATTTCGACGACCCCCTGCTCCGCGAAAAGGCATTCTTTTTCAACCGCCCGCACGTGTTCTTCGAAGAATACAACCGGCGTTTTCCGGGCACCTGGAGTGCGGTCAGCTGGGAATACGTCGCCATCCTGGAAATCTGGCAGGCCGCCGTCGAAAAGGCCGGCAGCGTCTGGCCGGTATCGGTTCTGGCGGCGATGAAACAGCTGGGACATGTGACACACGCCTTTGGCCCCGCCGAATGGTGGGGCGAGGAGATGTTCGGCATTCCCAACGCGCTGGTTGGCGACTGGCCGGTGGTCACGCTTCAGAACGGCAAGGCGCGCATCGTCGAGTTCGGCTCTATCCGGGCATGGCTCGACAAACATGGTGACCTTCTGCTGAAGGAAATGTCAGATCTCGGGCAATTGTGGGAGCAGCGCGTGGCGCAAAGCCCTCAACCGTCCTGAAGCAGAAGCTTCTGCTCTTCGATCAGCAAGAGCTTGATGAATTCGACCGCTGTTTCCACATCGCGGGACGCAATGGCATTGAACAGGGTGTTGTAACGCTGCTGATAATTCTGGATGCGGTTCGGTGTCAGATGCCTGCGCAGCAACGCGGTGCGAAAACTCTGCCGGCTGGCTTCAATCGTCAATTCGTAGCAAGAGGCCAGCAACGGGTTGCCCGACCCCTTGGCGATCTTGCGCAGCAGTTCCTCTTCCAGCCGCACGAATTCCAGTGCATCGGTTTTCACCGCCTCAAGCTCTGACAGCGTCTTGTCGAGATCCTCGATCTGGCGCGGCGTCATGTTGATCACGGCAAGGCGCACCATTTCCGGCTCCAGGATTCCGCGCACGACGAGATGATCCAGCGGGCTGGTATCCGCCGCGATCAGGCCGAAAGACGCGGTTTCGCCAGGCTCCGAACGATAAGTGACAAAGCTGCCGCTTCCAGCGCGGCGACGAATGACTCCACGGTTTTCCAGAACGTCCAGCGCCTCGCGCACCGTGTTCCGGGCCACACCAAGATCGGACGCCAGGGTGCGTTCCGAAGGCAGCCGCGTGTCAACCGGGTACTCCTCTGACTTGATACGCGCAAACAGGGTATCAATGACGATCTGTGCCGTCGCACCGATCGAAATTTCGCCATCCAGCATGTCCTGCCCGTTTTCATCTCGTCCCGACATGGCCGTCCTCTACCAGCGATAAGCGCAGCCGCAAACCCGTTTTGCGAAGGTTCCCGCATAGCCGGTCCCATGCAACACCGGGAATCAGTTCAGGTCAAACCGGATTGATCCGATTGCACCAAACCGGTCCGAAACCGGCAGACCGGGCCACCACGTGGCAGATTTTGGCCCGCCCCTGCAACCGTCTGTTTCAAATTGGCTTTTCATGACCACCAGCAATCATCCGGTTCAAATCGGCCCTTTTGGTATAGTGAAAATGATGCATGTTGGATGGAAATTTCTTGTTGGAAGCGGTTTGGCTTGCTAACGTTGACCCGAAATCGAACCATTTCGTGAAATCGGTATGAAACCGGTTCAGGTATCGAGGCGGTGAATACCGCGCATCAAGCGTTCGGTTTTCAAGCAGCCGTGACAAAGACGGCGCCAACAAGGGAGATTTGAAATGTTTTCGAGATTACGCGCGTCCGGACTGACGCGCCGGACTTTTCTGAAATCCACCGCTGCCACTGCGATGAGCGCCGGATTGCCGGGTGCCGCACTGGCGGCAGGTGATACGATCAAGATCGGATTCCTCGCCCCGCTGACCGGACCGGTCGCGGCCTGGGGGAAACCGGGTCTGGACGGTTGCGAAATCTGGGCCGAGCGGGTCAATGCGGCGGGTGGCATCAATCTCGGCGGCACCAGCCACATGGTCGAGTTCATCGGTTATGACAACGAATACGACCCGGCAAAGGCCCGTACCGGTGCCACCAAGCTGATCCGCGAGGATGGCGTCAGCTTCATCATGATGCTGGGTGGTGACACATGGCCCGGCGTGCAACCGGTGGCGGACAAGACCGGCATGCTGTTTTCCACCCTGCTGCCCAGCGACCTTTCCCCCGATACCACAACCCTGATCGCCCCGGCAGAGGTGCACCCGATCTACAACGTGACCGGCGTCGAGTGGCTGGCCGAAAACCGTCCCGAACTGAAGACCGCCGTGATGTGCGCGCAGGATGATGCGCTCGGCCTGCCTTCGGTGGCAACCTATCTGGCCGCATTCGAAGCCGCCGGGATCGAAATGCAGGACGAACCCCTGCTGTTTGACCCGGCCACCACCGACTTTGCGCCGGTTGTCACGCGGCTGATCAGCAGTAATCCGGATATCGTCTGCCTGGACACCTGCTATTCCGACTATGTGCACCCGATCTGCGAGCAACTGTTCCAACAGGGATTCAAGGGCCAGATCATCAGTTGCACCATGGATTTCTACGACCAGGTCATCGCCAAGACATCCAAGGAATTCATGGAAGGCGTCATCTTCCAGTTCCCGGATTTCGACGATCCCGCGCTGAACGGCGACAATATCAACTTTGAGGATCCCAACGGTTTCTTTGCCGAATACAACAAACGGCATCCGGGCCAATGGGGCGCGGTCAGCTGGGAATATGCTTCGATCATGGACTTGTGGAAAGCCGCGGCTGAAAAGGCCGGCTCCGCCGATCCCGACGCCGTTGCCGCCGCGATGAAGGAAGGCGGCACCGGCAAACACGCCTTTGGCGACGCCAACTGGTGGGGCACGGAACTGTTCGGGATCGACAATGCGCTCGTCGGCGACTGGCCCGTCGTGGCCATCGAGAACGGCAAGGCCGTCATCAAGGGCTTTGGCAATATCCCGGCGTGGTACGACAAGCATGGTGAACTTCTGGTCAAGCATATGTCCGCCTATGACCAGATGTGGAACCAACGCGGCTGATTTTACCGGCCGCGACTATGGCGGTGGCCCGATCTCTCCCCCCGGCCACCGCCTTCAAAAACTCCGGAAAGCCCAAACAACAATGGAACTTTTGGCGCAAACCTGTCTGAACGCCGTTTATGCGGCCAGTTACATCTCGCTCGTCGCGGTGGGACTGGTTCTGATATTCGGCGTCATGGGCGTGATCAACTTTGCCCATGGCGAGCTGTTCATGGCCGGTGCCTATGTTGTCGTCGCACTTTACGCCGACATGAACATCCCGTTCTTCTTTGCCGTTGTGGCGGGGTTGATATTCGTTGGATTCCTGGGGCTGCTGATGGAGCGCGCCCTGTTCCGACCCTTACGCGACAATCCTCTTGGCGGGCTGGTGGCATCGATCGGCTTCCTGATGATCCTTCAGGCCCTGGCGGTCCTGGGTTTCGGCGTGCGGATGGAACACATCCCGCCGGTAACACAGGACATCATCGCGTTTTCCGACAAGGTCCGCCTGCCGGTCGCCCGGCTGTATGTCATAATCGCCGCCGTGGTTCTGCTTTCGGCACTTTGGTATTTCCTGAAACGTACAAGATTCGGCTGGGCCTTGCGGGCATCGGCCCAGGACCCCGAAGCGGCGGAGCTTCAGGGGATCTCGATCGCCCAGACGGCCCGGATCGCCATGTTCATCGGCGCGGGACTGGCCGGGATTGCCGGTGCGCTGACCGCGCCCCTTGTGTCCGTGAACCCGCATATGGGGCATTCCGTGATCGTGACTGCCTTTATCGTCATCATCGTCGGTGGTGTCGGCAGCCTGGAAGGCGCGGTTCTGGCCTCGATCGCCTACGCCATCGTCCACACATTCGTGACCACGTTCTTTGACGGCGTGATTGCCGACATCACCGGTCTTTCCCTGATGCTGCTGGTCCTGATCATCAAGCCGACCGGTCTCTTCGGGAGCGCGGACCGTGCTTAAGGTTCTGATCTGGCCCGCCGTCGCTGTCGCACTGGTCGCCTTGCCGCACGGACTCAGCTTCTCGCAACAGGAGATACTGGTCTTTCTGACCATCAATATCCTGCTGGTCAGTTCCTATCGCCTTTTGACACTGACCGGCGAATGGTCGCTTGGCCACGTGGTGATCATGGGCGTCGGCGCCTATGCCAGCGCGCTCTACACCAAGGAATTCGGCGTCTGGGTGCCAATCTCGATGCTGCTGGGCGGGGCAACGGCCGCACTGATCGCCGTCGGGCTCAGCTTTCCGTTGTTTCGCATGAAAGGCTTCTACTTCCTGATCGGCAGTTTTGCCGCCGCCGAAATCATTCGCCTGCTCTGGAAGCGTTTTCGCGACCCCTTCGGCGGCGCAAAGGGCATCAAAGGCATCGACCCGATGCCGGATTTCTCCATCGGTATCTACGACTTCGATTTCTTCGAACCGGTCAGCTACTACTATTTTGCCGGGCTGATCGTCGCCATCTGCCTTTGGATCCTGTGGCGCATCGAACGCAGCCCGGTCGGCCTGACCTTTCACGCCGTTCACTGGCAGGACAAGCTTGCCGAAGCCTCGGGCGTCAATCTGCGCGCCTATCGTACGCTCGCCTTTGCCATCGCGTCCGGGTTCGCGGGAATCGGCGGCGCGCTGCTGGCGCATTACGTGGGCACGATCAACCCCAACTCGTTTGACGTAGAGGTCATGGTTTTTGTCCTGACCTGGGCCATCGTCGGCGGCACAGGCACCTTTTACGGTCCGATTCTCGGTTGCGTCGTGTTGACGGTGCTGAACGAGATCGTGCTGCGCGAACTCGGCTTCGAGCAGATGCGCCCCCTGATCTACGGCGGAATCATGATCGCCTCGATCTTGTTCCTGCCCAACGGGCTTGAAAGCCTCGTGCAGAAAGTCACCCGGAAGGACGCCAAGGCATGACCGAGTTTCTGGAAGTGCGAAACCTGACCATGCGTTTTGGCGGGCTGACCGCGGTGGACGGGCTCAGCTTCAAGGTTAAGCATGGTGAAATCCACGGGCTGATCGGCCCCAACGGCGCGGGCAAGACGACAACCTTCAACATGATTTCCGGCTTTTACACGCCAACGGACGGCCAGGTGCTTTTGCGCGGCGAGGATATCTCGGGCCTCAAGATGCACGAGGTTGCGCGGCGCGGCGTGGTGCGCACGTTTCAGCATTCGACCCTGTTTGCCGAACTCACCGTGATGGAAAACGCGCTGGTCGGCACCCACATGCCGTTCCGGCCCAATATCTTTGCCGCCATCGTCGGCTGGGACAAGGAAGACCGCCGCGGTGCAGCCGCACGGGCGCGTGAGGCGCTTGAATTCTTCGGCCTGGACGCGCTGCGGCAAGAGCGCGCCGGGGACCTGTCCCACGGGCACCAGCGCGCTTTGGGAATGGCAGTGGCCTATGCCAGCCACCCCGACGTGATGTTGCTGGACGAACCCTTTACCGGCATGAACCCGGAAGAGACCCGCGCCATGATGGGGTTGATGAAGAAACTGTGCCACGAGGGCATCACCATCCTGATCGTGGAACATGACATGCAGGCGATCATGGGTCTGTGCGACACGATCACCTGCATGAGTTTCGGCAAGTTCCTCGCCGAAGGCGGGCCCGATCACATCCGCAACCACCCCGACGTCATCGAAGCCTATCTCGGGGGCGCACGCCATGTTGCTTGAGATGAAGGGCGTCACCGCAGGCTATGGCAAGATCATCGCAATCCGCGACATTTCCATCGCGGTGCCGGAAGGCAAGATCGTGACCATTATCGGTGGCAACGGTGCCGGCAAGACGACCACGCTGCGCGCCATGTCCGGAATGCTGCCGATCAGCAGCGGTGAGATCACATTCGAGGGCAAACGTATCGATGGCCTGCCGGCCAGCAAGGTTGTGGCGCACGGCATCGCCCACGTTCCCGAAGGCCGCCGCATCTTTCCGGACATGACGGTCGAGGAAAACCTGCGCACCGGGGCGTTTCTGCGCAAGGACAAGGACGGCATCGAAACCGATCTGGAGGACGTTTTCACCCGTTTTCCCCGCTTGCGCGAGCGCCGGACACAGCGCGCCCAGACCATGTCGGGTGGCGAACAGCAGATGCTGGCCATCGGCCGCGCCCTGATGTCCAAGCCCAGGCTTTTACTGATGGACGAGCCGTCCATGGGCCTTGCCCCGGTCATCGTCGAAGAAATCGCCCAGATCGTCGAAGAGATCAATCAGCGTGGCCTGTCGGTGGTACTGGTGGAACAGAATGCCGAACTGGCGCTGGAACTGGCCGATCACGCCTATGTTCTGGAAACCGGAAACTGCGCATTGGAGGGACCCGCCCATGAACTTCACGACAACGAACATGTCCGCGCCGCGTATCTGGGGATTTGATCGGGGCGACGCCGAAATGCGCCTGGCGCGGCAATCCGGCTGGACGCGCGCCGACCTTGTCTGGGAACGGCTGATGGAGGCCGCCAACACGGCGATCATTGACGGCAACGGCCCGCTGGCCGCATGGTATCTGCGCCTGTCGGACGGGCTCGCGGGCCTGCGCTTTGCCAGGGGCGACCCCAGGCGGGCAACGGCTGCCGCTGGGCGGGCCCTGATGCTTTACCGGGCCGGGAAACCGGAACGGGCCGCCTTGCTGCAACGACGCGCGCTCGACGAATTCCAGAACGCCGCGGAGTTCATCCGCGCCATGCAGATCAGCCCCCGTGCCCGAAGTTCCCTGTTTCACCTGCGGATGGAAGCGCTGCATCGCGACACCTATCACGACAACCTCCGCATCCGGCTGGGCAGGATCGCCGGGGAAACGCGCGAGAGTCTCGCGCTGCTGACCGCCCCCACATCCAGCGGGCATCGGCACTACGCGCGTTGGCGTGGCGAAAAGCCCAGCGTGTTCGACGATACACGCAAGATACTCGCCGCCTGCCTGCTCCTGCCTGACCGGGTTTAGTGCAGGATCGGTCGGGCGCGCCCGTTCACCGGGCCGCGCCCATCTCATCCCGGTGACAGCAGAGATCATTCTGCCGCGCAGACAGTTGCGGCCGAACTGTGACCGGGTTCACAGACAAACAGTTTCCCCTGCGTCACCTTTGGTCAGGAACCCAGCCCGCATCAAGGGCCGGGATCGTGACGCAAAGGGGGCACGTGATGACTACCGAACTGACATTTTCGACGATTGCTGTTCTGGTCGGGCTGACGGCCATCGGATACGCCGTGGCGACTGCCGGCATGAAGCTGAGCACAGGCGCGCCAACCGGGCTGGGCCTCGCGCTGGTCGTCGGTGGCTTGTTGCTGGCGGTAATCGCCGAAATCACGCTCTTGCGCGGCAACAATCTGGCCATTGTCTATCTCGCGATCATCGCCGTCGAGTCGCTGCTGGTTCTGTGTTTCGCGATTGCCATCGGCGAGACCCTGAACATGCAGCAAATAGCGGGTGCAGGCCTTCTGCTTGGTGGCGTTGCACTGGTCTCACACTGAATTCTCCCGCAATCGGCCTTGGAAAGCCGGCCCACCACAATGGCGGCACAACTGCCGGATCATCCGTTTTTTCCCGGCGCTTCCCCTTGCCCTCGGTTGCTTTATGTTGCACGACGAGCAGGTTCGACCCCATCCGGGGGACAGAGGGAAAAGGACGACGGGCATGGCCGATGGCGCAATGGACATGAATGCGAAACCCACCGAGGATATCTCGGTCCGGGAAGTATTCGGAATTGATACTCCGATGCTGGTCAAGGGGTTTGCCGAGCGCAGTGACCGCGTGCCCGAAGTGGACCATACCTACAAGTTCGATCCCGACACGACCTTGGCCATCCTGGACGGTTTCAGCCATAACCGCAGGGTCATGATCCATGGTTATCACGGCACCGTAAAATCGACCCATATCTAACAGTTCGCGGCGC
>CAYGNE010000130.1:0-2659 GCA_964351155.1 uncultured Rhodobacterales bacterium
AAAGCTGGTTCTTTGGCAAGCTGGAGCGTGATGTCACCGCGCCGGCCTATGACGGCGATTTCGTCATCGACCAGTTGAATGCCGAATTGCAGAAACTGCCCGGTTTCGAGGCCGAGATACTGGCGCTGGAACAGGGCCCCGCGTCGGGCAAGCCGGTGCATCTGCGCCTGAAGGGCGACGAATGGGGCGATCTGACCGAAGCCAGCAACCTGGCCCGCGCGCATTTTGAATCGCTGCCCGGCCTGATCAAGATCGAGGACAGCCTGCCCCTGCCCGGCATCGACTGGCAGATCGACGTCGACGTCGAAAAGGCCGGGCGGTACGGCGCCGATGTGGCCACCGTGGGCGGCATGGTGCAGTTGGTCACGCGCGGCATCCTGCTGGACACGATGCGGGCCGAGGCCAACGACGAGGAAATCGAGATCCGCGTGCGCCTGCCCGCGGAAGACCGGGTGCTGAGCACGCTGGATTCAATGAAGGTGCGCACCTCGGACGGATTGATTCCACTGAGCAATTTCATCACCCGGCAGCCGGTCAGCAAGCTGGCGAAGATCAACCGTGTGGACCAGCAGCGGTATTACGACGTCAAGGCGGATGTGGCCACCGGGCTGTCCGGGGTCGTGACCACCGATCCGGACAGCGGGGCCGACATCCGGATGGGGGTCGTGCAGGCGCTGGACGAAGGCGTTCCGGCAAGTGGCCCCACGGTGCAGAATGCCAAGGGCGAACCGATGGCGATCGTGGATCTGGGCGACGGCGTCAGCGCGCAGGACCTGCGCGCGGCACTGGATTCCGGTAACGCGCGGCTCTTGCCGATCAACGCAAACGAGCGGATCGCGGTGATCACCGAATGGCTGAACACCAATCCCCTGCCTACCAGCATCAGCTGGGAATGGACCGGGGATCAGGAGGAACAGGAAGAATCGGGAGCGTTCCTGCAGAATGCGTTCATGGGCGCGCTGGGGCTGATGTTCATCATCCTGCTGGCGCAGTTCAACAGCTTCTACAACTCTGTGCTGGTTCTGCTGGCGGTGGTTCTGTCCACAACCGGGGTTCTGATCGGCATGATGGTGATGCAACAGCCGTTCTCGATCATCATGACCGGCACCGGCATCGTCGCGCTGGCCGGGATCGTGGTGAACAACAACATCGTCCTGATCGACACCTACCAGGAATTCAGCCGCTACATGCCACGGATCGAGGCGATCATCCGCACCGCTGAGGCGCGTATCCGCCCGGTTCTGCTGACCACGATCACGACCATGGCGGGCCTGGCGCCGATGATGTTCGGGCTGAGCCTGGATTTCATCAATGGCGGTTATTCGATCGACAGCCCGACCTCGCTCTGGTGGAAACAGCTGGCCACGGCGGTCGTGTTCGGGCTGGGGATCGCGACGGTTCTGACGCTGATCGTGACGCCGTCCTTTCTTGCGTTGCGGGTGTGGGCGGCGACCTATGCCACCTGGATCGGACATCTGGTTGTGCGCGTGACCGGCGGACGCGATACGCAGACAGCGCGCGACATGCGGCTGGAAAGCGCAGCCCGCAAGCTGAAGGTGGGCGAGATCATCTGGGAGGATGACGCGGTTCAGGATGACGGGGCCGCGGATCAGTCGGCACAAGAGGAGTCCGTGGCCGCCGATCCCGACACGGCGCCGCAGGACGCGGCGGAAGACCGCCCGACGCCGCCGCCTGCCCCGCTCAAGGCCGCAGAGTAAGCCGCGACTGCGCCGCCGCGGGTGTCACGACCCGCCGGCGCCAGCCTTGGCCGACAGGAGCGGTTCATTCGGGCCGCAAGCCAATCCGCGCACAGCGGCGTCAGGCCGCCTCGTCCGACTGTTGGCGGTTCCAGAGATTGGCATAACGCCCGTCACGCGCCAGCAACTCGTCATGGGTGCCCTGCTCGGCAATCTCGCCTTCGTGCAGCACCACGATCTGGTCGGCATCGGCCACGGTGGACAGGCGGTGGGCGATGGTGATCACCGTGCGCCCTTCGCCCGCGCGGGCCAGGGCGTCCTGGATATCGCGTTCCGTATCGCTGTCCAGCGCGCTGGTCGCCTCGTCCAGGAGCAGGATCGGCGGATCCTTGAGCAGCGTGCGGGCTATGCCGACGCGTTGTTTTTCACCGCCCGAGAGTTTCAGCCCGCGTTCGCCCACCGTGGTGTCATAGCCGTCCGGCAGGCTGACGATGAAATCGTGAATCTGGGCGTCGCGCGCCGCCTGTTCGATCTCTTCCTGGGTCGCACCCTCGCGCCCGTAGCCAATGTTGTAGCGGATCGTGTCGTTGAACAGGACAGTGTCCTGCGGCACCACGCCGATGGCGGCATGCAGGCTCTGCTGGGTGACGTCACGGACATCCTGACCATCAACCTTCAGCGCCCCGCCGGTCACGTCGTAAAAGCGGAACAGAAGCCGCCCGATGGTCGATTTCCCCGACCCCGTGGCCCCGACGATGGCCACGGTGCGACCAGCCGGCACGGTGAGATCGATGCCCTTGAGAATCTCGCGGTTGGCGTCATAGCCAAAGCGCAGGCCCGCGAGTTCGATCTGCCCGCCCATGACCTGCAGGGCCGCGGCGCCTGGTTTGTCGGTAATCTCGGCCGGTTGTCCCAGAAGGTCGAACATTTCGCCCATGTCCACCAGTGATTGGCGGATTTCG
>CAYGNE010000130.1:2669-9500 GCA_964351155.1 uncultured Rhodobacterales bacterium
CGGTAAACGGTGCCGAGGAAGTTCAGCGGGACGGTGATCTGGATCATGTAGGCGTTGACCATCACGAAATCGCCCACGGTGAGCGCTCCGGACTGAACCCCCATGGCAGCGAGGACCATGACCCCGACAAGCCCGGCGGTAATCAGCAAGGACTGCCCAAAATTCAGGAAGGCCAGCGAATAGGCGGTTTTGAGCGCGGCGGCCTGATAGCCCTTCATCGCGCCGTCGTAACGCGCGGCCTCTCGCGCCTCGGCCCCGAAATACTTGACCGTTTCAAAGTTCAGCAAGCTGTCGATGGCCTTTTGATTTGCGTCGGTGTCCTGATCGTTCATCTCGCGCCGCAACTGGACCCGCCATTCGGTGACCTTGAAGGTGAAGGCGACGTAGAGCACGATGGTGACCGCCACGATGACCAGGTACCAGACATCGAACAGCACGGTCAGGATGATCCCCACCAGCGCCAGTTCGAGGATCAGCGGCCCGATGGAAAACAGCATGAAACGCAGAAGGAATTCGACCCCCTTGACCCCGCGTTCGATGATCCGTGACAACCCGCCGGTCTTGCGCGTGATGTGATAGCGCATGGACAGGCGGTGAATGTGCAGGAAGGTTTCCAGCGCCAGCCGCCGCAGCGCGCGCTGGCCGACCGGGGCAAAGATCGCATCGCGCAGCTGCTGAAAGCCCACGGTCATCAGCCGGGCGACACCATAGGCCACCGTCAATCCGATCGCGCCCAGCGCCAGCATGGGCACGCCTTCGTTCGCGAGACCGTCAACCGCCCCCTTGTAGAGGATCGGGGTATAGACCGCGATCAGCTTGGCCAGAACCAGCATGGCCATTGCGAACACGACGCGCCGTTTCACCCATGGCGCATCCCTGGGCCACAGGTAAGGCGCGACCCGGCGCAGCGTGCGCAGGCCCGACCGGCGCGCGGACAGCGCGTTGGGTTCTTCGGTCACGGACATGGGGACCCCAAGTTTGGAACGTCACAGATAGGGGCGCAACCGTGCAATGGCGAGGAGGGCACGATCATTCCGGAATGGTGAAGACCTGACCCGGGTAGATCAGGTCAGGGTCCTTGATGGCGTTGCGGTTGGCCTCGAAGACCCGCACGTAAAGCACGCCGTCGCCATAGCGTTCCCGCGAGATCGCCCAGAGCGTGTCGCCCGCCTGAACGGTGACCGCGCGGATTGGCGACTCGCCCTCGCCCGGGGCGGCGGCTGCGGCGGCGGTCGCGGGCTGCAGAACCTCGGGCGCCTCGCGTTTGAAAGGCGTTTCCAGCCGGCTGAGCACCTGCCCCTTGGTGTCGAGCTCATCAAGGCGAAGCGTGTAGACGCCCGGCGTGACGTCATCGACCTTGCCCCGCCAGCGGCCTTTTGCGTTGGTGTCCAGATCGGCCACCGGCGTGTTGTCGAGATACACCCGCACCACGGACCCGCCCTGCGCGGTCCCGCGCAGCAGAACGGCGCCGGTTTCCGAATAGCTGATCGTGTCCAGCACGATCTGCGCCTTTTCCTCGGGGACCGGCGGTGTTGCAGGCTGGATCACCTCGACCCCGTCCTTTCCGGCGCGCAATACGGCGACCCCGGCCGGTTTTTCGGGTTCGACGGGTGTTTGCGCCTGTTCGGGTTCCGGCGTGGACGGGCCCCCGGCAGCCGGTTGATCCGCAAGCGTTGCCTGTGTCTGTTCCGGCGCGTCCGTGATCGTTTCCCCGGCCGGAGTTGTCTCCGGCTGCGGGGCGGTTCGGGGTGCGACAGGGTCGTCCCCGTTTGCCGGAACCGACGGAGTCACGGGGTCGGCCTCGGGCGCTGGCAGGGCCGCGACCACCGTTTCGGCAGGCTCGTCGGCGGGTGCGGTGGATGGCGCGGGGTCTGCGGTTTCTGCGGTTTCTGCGTCCGCGTCGGCTGGCGCGGCCGGGGCTGGCTCTGGCTCTGGTGCGGCGGTTGCGATCCCGTTTTGGGCGGGTTGCGGATCCGGCGCGGCGTCCTGCGCGATTTCGGCAGAGCTCGCGGGAGTACCGGAATCGTCCTGGGCCACCTGCGGCGTCTTTTCGCCGGCAATGTCGGCCGCCGCGGCTTGCGCCACGCGCTGCGTGGGTGCGACGATGATGTCTTCCTCGGACAGAACCTGTTGCCCGTTCAGTTGTGTTTTCAGGGTCAGGACCCGCGCAGCGTCGGCCAGCGGCAGGGTCAGAAGGCTGACAAACTTGCCATCCGGCCCGGCCAGAACCACATCGGCCTGCTGCTGATCGACAAGGATGGTCACCTCGCTTCCCGGTTCGGCGGACCCTGCAATCACCGTGTTGCCTTCGGTATCGACCCGGACCACGTCAAAGACTGGAACGCTGAGCGAGGTTTCCGGTTCCGGATCCGGACCGGCGGCGGGTTCGGCCTCTGACGGCGCGGGATCGGGCGTGTTCTCTGCCGGATCCGTGCCGGTCGGGGCCGGCACTGCGGGGACAGCGTCCGGAGAGCCGGCATCTTCTGCAGGCTCGGCCCCATCGGTTGCGGGTTCCGGCGCAGGTTCTGGTGCGGCGGGGTCCTGGACTTCCGGTTGCGGAAGCGCGGCGTCCGGTTCCGCCGAGGTCCCGGTCGGCGCGCTGTCGGTTGGCGTCGGATCAGATGTATTGGCGGTTGGGTCCGGCGCGGGGGTGGGCGCTTGGGGTTCGGGGGCGGTTTCAGACGTCACAGACGTTTGCGGCTTTGGTTCCTGCGCGGTTTCTGTTTCCTCGGGCGCAGAGGTCTCCGGCGGGGTGGCGGTCTCGGACGTCTCCGGCAGATCGACAGGGCTGAACACGCCGGAAATATACAATCCGGCAGCAATGATCGCAGCCACGGCGGCAAGACCGATCCCCCATCCGGTGGCGCCAGTGCCGGTGCCCTTGTTCTGCGATGCCATTCCATTCCCCCGGGTACCGGTCCGGTCGCACACCCGGACCCCGCGCTGTTGAGCATATGCGGTAATGCAGCTATCAGGGGTAAAAACAATGTTTTTCCCCGACAAGCAACAGTGAAAGACTTGCCCATGACCGTCAAATCCGTCTGTGTCTATTGCGGTTCCAGAGCCGGAGCACAGCCTGCCTATGCTGAAGATGCCCGTGCTCTGGGCTGGGAAATCGCGCGCCAGGACTGGCGTCTGGTTTATGGAGCGGGCGATGTCGGGCTGATGGGCGAAGTGGCCCGCGCCGCCCAGGGGGCGGATGGCGACACGTTCGGCGTGATCCCCCGGCACCTGGTCGACCTGGAGGTCGGCAAGACCGATCTGACCCGCTATGTGGTCACCGAAACCATGCATGAGCGCAAGAAAGTCATGATCATGAACGCCGATGCGGTGGTGGTGCTGCCCGGTGGCGCAGGGTCATTGGACGAATTGTTCGAGGCGCTGACATGGCGGCAGCTGGGCCTGCATGGCAAACCTATCGTGGTTCTGAACACGCAAGGGTACTGGACCCCGCTGCGCGCGCTTCTGGACCATGTGATCGATCAGGGGTTTGCCGATCCGTCGCTGGCGGACTTCGTCACCTGGGCCGATACGCCGGGCGAGGTGATGGAGGTTTTGCGCAAGGCCCTTTCCTGACGCATTGCGGACAGCGAATAAAGCGCCAGCGCGACCCAGATCAGGGCAAAGGCGATCTGGTGCCAAGGGGTGAACGGCTCGGCATAAAGAAAAACGGCGCACAGGACCTGCATCGTCGGGTTGATATAGGCGAGCAGCCCGACCGTCGCCATCGACACCCGGCGCGCCGCATAGCTGAACAGGATCAGGGGGAGCGCGGTGAACGGTCCTGATGCGACCAGCAGCACGTCGTCCTGCAGCGCCCGTCCGAAACTGCCCTGCCCCGAGGTCTGGAACCAGACCAGTGCGGCAAGCGACAGCGGCATGATCAGCAGGACCTCGCAGGTGACCGATACGATGGGACCCAGCGGCAGGAATTTCTTGATCGCGCCATAGAGGCTGAACGTGGTTGCGAGAAAGAGTGGAATCCAGGGCACCGCACCCAGCCCGATGGTCAGGATGGTCACCGCAAAGGTTGCGAGCAGCGCAGCCAGCCACTGGGCGTTGCTGAGCCTTTCACCAAAGGCGAAACGGCCGATCAGGACCGCGACCAGCGGGTAGATGTAATAGCCGAGGCTGGTTTCGGTGTTCCGGTCGATGCCGGTCGCAAAGATGAACATGAACCAGTTGGCCGACACCATCAGGGCCGCCATCGCGATCAGGCCGGTCTGCCGCCAGCCGCTGAATGCCGCGCGCAGCACGTTCAGACGACGCTGCAGCGCAAGGATCACGACAAAGAACAGAAAGCACCAGAACGTGCGATGCGCCAGAACCTCGAGCGGCGGCACATGGGCGAGAAATTTGTAGTAGACCGGGGAAACACCCCAGATCACCGCCGCTCCGATGACGGCCAGAACACCCCTTGTCGTGACCGTCATGATCCCCCCTGCGCCCAGCGGTGCGCCAAGTCCGCGCGAATTGCAAGAGCGGTTGCCGGAATGGCGGCCTGACCGACCGTGGCCCGGCGTTACCTGCGCCGGGCTTTTTCGCGTTCCAGCGCCAAACGGGCGGGATCCATGAAATGGTCAACCATGATCGGCGTTGCATGCGCGTAGGCCTCGGCCAGCGGCATGTCGCGCTGTTCATGAAGTGTGCGTTTGCCGATGCCGATCGCGGGGTGCCCGAACCGCGCAATGCCCGCGGCGAAATCCTGAACCGTTCCGGCCAGATCCTGATCCGGCACAATCCGGTTGATCAGGCCGGCCCGAAGCGCCCAGTCGGCATCATATGGCGTACCCGTCAGCGCCATTTCCATCACCTGCTTGCGCCCGATGGCGCGCGACACGGCGACAGCGGGCGTGGTGCAGAACCCGCCATTGTTGACACCCGGCAGGCAGAACGTGGCAGCGGGCGTGGCAAAGGCCAGATCGCAGGCCGCGACCAGTTGCAGCCCGGCCGCGGTGGCGATGCCCCCAACCATCGCGATCGTCGGCTTGGCCGAAAGGGTGACATCCAGCATCATCGCGCCGCAGGCTTCGAAGAGAGCAGTCACAAAAGCCCGCCCATCATCGGCATCATCCCGGTGGCGCGCGATCTCCTTGAGATCGTGGCCGGCGCAGAAAATATGGCCGGGACCATGGATCACGATTGCCCGCACAAGATCATTCTCTGCCGCACGGGTGATCGCGTCATGCAGGGCGTTTATCATGCCCAGCGACAGGGGATGCGCGACGCCGCCGCCAAGCGTGAGGGTCAGAACGGCGTTGTCCACCTGTTCGTCTATCAAGGCGGGTGCGTTCATCCGGTTCATTCCTGTTCCTCCTGATGAACAGGATGCCGCCTGAACCGCCAGTGGCGCAAGCATCATGTCACAAAGATCGGACTTTGATGGCGGCCTGGCGCGATACCCGCCATTGGCCCGCGGAAAATCGGCAACCATCCCCACGGGCCCGCGGCATGAGGCAGCGGCGGATCATGGGTTCGGCGCGAATCAATCACGAATTCGCTTGGTCAGAGCCCATTCCCGCGTGATAGGAATGATCAGTTTCTGGATCTGCAGAGCCGGATTGACAATTTTTTGCGTTTGCAGGGGTGGGTAGCGAATGGCACAGGAAACGCTGCTGGTCTATTTCATCAGACAGGGCGACACGACTTATCCGCATTCCGGGAATTTCCGCGTTCGGGAGTTGGGGTCGATCACGATCGATGACTCTGACGGGTTTCAGGATGACACCGTGGGGGATTTGACCCACACCGGCAGCGCCGATGTTTCCGACCAGAATGTCGTGCAATCCAACGCCTCGGGTATCAATGTGGGCGACATCGTGGATGCGCGCTACAAGTACACCTTCACCGGCAATGACGGGTCAAGTGGAACGATCTATTTCATCGCCACCAATGGGCTGAACAACTATGGCTCCCTGATCTTCTCGACCGAACCGCTGAGCCCGTCGGTCCGGTACACTTTCGAAACCTTCAACACTGACGGGTTCGTAGACTACAACGATCTCGTCCCCTGCTTTGCCCAGGGTTCGATGATCGCGACGCCAAGTGGCGAAGTACCGGTCGAGGATCTTGTTCCCGGCGCGCTCGTTCTGACAATGGACCACGGCCCGCAGCCGGTGCGCTGGATCGGTCGCAAGCCGCTGGACAGCATCGATCTTGCGACCCGGGCCAATCTGCGCCCGATCTTGATCCGGGCCGGCGCCCTTGGTCCCGGCGCACCGTCGCGCGATCTGCTGGTATCCCGTCAGCACCGGATCCTGGTTCAGTCGAGAATTGCGATGCGGATGCTCGGAACCGACGAAACGCTGCTGCCCGCCAACAAGCTGACCGTCATCAAGGGTATCGAGGAGACCGTGCCCGACGGCGGTATTACCTATTACCACCTTCTTTTTGATCGCCATCAGATCATTCTCTCGAATGGAGCATGGAGCGAGAGTTTCTTTGCCGGCGAGCAAGCCCTGAAGGCGCTGTCATCGGCTGCGCGCCAGGAGATTGACGCCTTATTTCCCGACATCGCGGAAGCGGCGCGATCCGCCACACTGGCGCGGCCGCAGCCCAGAAACGGCACATTGATGAAACGGCTGGCGTCACGTCACGCCAAGAACGATCAGCCGTTGCAGAAGCAACGCACGCAGGTCTGATCGCAACCGCGAAACAACCGCTGGCAGAAAAACAAGGCCCCGCAAATGCATGCGAGGCCTTTGGCGTTGATCGCGTTTGACTGCAATCACATCCGGCTGGCGACGTTTTCCCAGTTGACCAGATTATCAAGGAAATTGGTCAGGTAGGCCGGACGCTTGTTGCGGAAGTCGATGTAGTAGGAATGCTCCC
>CAYGNE010000131.1:0-5670 GCA_964351155.1 uncultured Rhodobacterales bacterium
GTTGCACGCCCGTGACTTCGCGTCCGATCAGGTTGCTGTCCGGCGGAATGACGGCCTCGGTAAAGAATTTCATCCGCGAACGGTCCGACAGCATCGTCGCCATGCTGTCACGTACCGGGAGCAGTCGCGGCGCGATGAACCGCAGATAGACCATGCCCCAGCCCACAACCGCCAGACCGAGCGGCGTCACCTCGAAAATCGTGAACGCGTCCATTCCGTGTGTCCGCGCGACACCGTCCACCAGAAGGTTGGTCGACGTTCCGATCAGCGTCAGCGTGCCCCCCATGACCGCTGCGTAGCTGAGCGGGATCAACAATTTGCTGGCGGCCATGTCCAGCGTCCGGGCGAGTTGAATGAAGACCGGGATCATCACCACAACCACCGGTGTATTGGAGACAAAGGCCGACGCCAGAACCACAAAGGCCATCAACATGCCGATGGCAAAGCGCGGATTCACCCCGGCCTGTTTCTGGGCCAGCGATGTAAAGGCATCCAGTGCGCCGGTACGCACCAGCGCGCCCATGATGATGAACATCGCGGCAATGGTCCACGGCGCCGGGTTGGCCAGGACCGGCAGGGCCGCCTCATAGGGCAGAACGCCGGTTGCCAGCATCGCCGCGACTCCACCGATCGCCACCACCTCGGTGGGAAAAGTTTCGCGCAGAAACAAGACGAACATTGCCGCCACGATCACCAGTGACAGGATCGCGCTTCCGGTGTCAGTAAGCTGAAAAAGCTGCATTTTCTGTGATGTGACCCGGATGCTGCATGAAACGGCTAGAGCGCAGTTTCCCCGATTGCGCGGTCCGGCGCAAGGGTCTGTTGCCGCCGCGGCTGGACCATGAATATCCCGGCCAGCATCAGCCCGGCCGCCAGCCAGAAAGAGGCCGGGTAAACCTCGTTCAGCAGGAACATCGACCACAAAACACCGAACCCGGTGACGAGATAGCTGACCTGCACGGCGAACACTGCCCCGGCGCGCCCGACCAGCCAGACATAGCCGGTATAGGTCAGCGCATGCACCACCGAAGACGCTGTCAAAGCCCATTCCGCCGCGCCCCATGGTTGCAACGGGTCGATGAATTGCCCTGTCCCGACAGCCAGCGGCAGGCTCAGCAGCGCCCCGATCAGCGCCGCGCCGAACATCACCTGCAGCGCCCCCATTCCGGCGGTGCCCCAGCGCGCGACGTAATTGCCCTCGAACGCGTAGCAGATCGATGCCAGCAAAGCGACGGGCACCCAGGCCAGCATCGCCGGATCAGGCAGGCTCGCCCCTGGCAGAACCAGCAAGGCAACCCCGCAAAGCCCCAGCACCAGCCCGCTCAGCCTGCGCCAGGAAAACCTCTCGATCTTCAGGCCGAGCGCCATTGGAAAGGCCAGGATCGGGATCAGCGACAGCAGGATGGCCATGACGCCGGATGGCAGATGGGCAACGGCCTTGTAGGAAAACGAGTTCGGGACAATCGTCCCGACCAGCGCGATCACGCCGAACACCTGCAACGACCGCCTGTCCACCGGCAGGCGCCCGTCCCGCCACAGGCTCATCGCGCCCAACAGCGCCGTCCCGATCACCAGTTGCCAGAAGATCAGGCCGAAATGCCCATGCCCGGTGCTGACCGCGATCTTGCTGAGTGGAATGGTGAACCCCCAGCTCGCGCCCAGAAGCACCAGAAAGGCCAGCAGCCCCGCCAACCGGCCGCGTATCACGGCGCGGCCGGTTGCAGCCGCCCGCCGGACCGAACCATGTGCACCGATCTGGCCGCCCCGGTGCGGTCGTCGGTTTCCACAAGCACGCCCGACAGCGTCGCCTCGCCCATCGCGGGGCTGAACCGGGTTTTCGCCATACCGGTTATGAACCGCCGCATCGGTTCGACCTTGTCCATGCCGATGACGGAATCATAATCGCCGCACATGCCGGCATCGGACAGGTACCCGGTGCCACCGGCCAGGATCTGCGCATCGGCGGTCGGCACATGGGTGTGGGTTCCGACCACCAGGCTGGCGCGCCCGTCGCAAAAATGCCCGATGGCCATTTTTTCCGACGTCGCTTCGCAGTGTATGTCGACGATGATGGCATGCGCCAGCCCGCCGCGCGGATGCGATTTGAGAACCGTTTCCAGCGCCGAGAACGGATCGTCAAACGGCCGTTTCATGAAGACCTGCCCCAGCACCTGAACCACCAGCACCTTGCGTCCGCCCGGTGCGGTGAACAGCCTGTATCCCTTGCCCGGCGCGTTCTTGGCGAAGTTCAGCGGCCTGATGATGCGCTGCTCGCCTTCGATGAACTGCAGCATGTCCTTCTGATCAAACGCGTGATCGCCCAGCGTGACACAATCCGCGCCTGCCTCCAGCAGCGCCTGGGCATGTCCTGCGGAAATCCCCATGCCATTGGTGGCATTCTCGCCATTGACCACGACGAAATCCAGCCGCCATTCGTCGCGCAGCTTCGGCAGGTGTTCACTGACGGCGGCCCGCCCTGCCCGGCCCATGACATCGCCCAGAAACAAGATTCTCATATCCGTGTCCTATGGCGCAGGCTCTGCGCTGGCAAGCCCGGCACGGCCTCTTGCATGTCTCACCGAACAGAAAAGCCCTGTCCCCCTGCCCGGGTTCGTGTATAAAGCCCGGGCAATCCTTCGCAAAAGGCGAAACCCGTTCATCGGATTGTTTCATTTGAGAAGGTTTAGCTCTTTGGCCATTGTCAACATCTACAACACCGCGAATTCGCTCTCGTTCCGCGACCTTGTTGGGCTCGATTTCGACACGATCACCGTGACAACCGTAAATTCGACAACCATTGCCGGAACCTCGGGTTCCTATGCCTTTTCGATGGGCGGCACCTTTATCTTTGGGGCGTCAGGATTGACCGGCGGGACGCTGCAGACGTTTACCATTTCCTTCGGTGGCGCGCTGATCGGGCGGATGATCGAGATCAACCGCGATGTCCTCGGGGTTGCAACCGCTGGCCCGCCCGGCGCGGATCCTTACCTTTTGTCCGGGAATGACACCGTTGTCTCCGAATACAACGAGAATGACCTGATCCGGACCTATGGCGGAAACGACGTGATTACCGCCGGAACCGGAAATGACCGGGTTTTTGGTGGCGCCGGGATTGACACCATGGTCATCAGCGACAGCTTCACCAATGCCGGGATATCGGACAGTTCGATCGGGTTTGTGGTGAAATCGGCAAGCGGCCGCGACACGCTCAAGGGCATCGAACTGCTCCGGTTCGACGATGTCACGATGGCGCTGTCCAAAGGCACCGACCTGGCCAACAACCTCACCGGCGACAAACGCGCCGGTTTCCGAGAGGACTTCATTCTGGCTCTGGGCGGCGACGACACCGTTCTGGGGCTGCTTGGCAACGATCACCTGAACGGCGGCATCGGGCATGACACGCTGAAAGGCGGAAAAGGCAGGGATACGCTGCTCGGCGGCACCGGGCGCGACACGCTTGTCGGCGGTTCGGGCGGGGATGTTCTCAAAGGTCACGACGGTCGCGATCGTCTCATCGGCGGCCAGGGCGACGACATGCTCACCGGTGGCAAGCGGGCCGATCATTTCGTGTTCGCCAAGGGCCACGGCGACGACACCATCACGGATTTTGTCATAGGGCAGGATCTGATCGAAATCGGCCGGGGTGCCGCGGGCATGAGGAACCTCACCTTCTCAACCTCAGGCACCGACGTGATCGTGGCTTTCGCGGACGTGACCGTCACGGTCGAGGATGTCACCTTGTCCGCGCTGAAAGACATCGACAACTTCGTCTTCTGATCGGGTCGGGCGGCTGGTCCGCGACGCCGCGCAGCGATCCTTCCGGCTAGGTGCCGATCGCACCTCTGCGGATCATGTTGGCTGACACCTTTGCATATGCCTTGCGCCAGGCGGCCTCCAGTTCGGGCGTGAACTCCCGCCCCAGGCCGGCCCGCAACGTGTCCATCAACGCCTCTTCCATCGGCGCAAAGTGATCGGCCTTGATCCCGAGAATGGCGTGTTTCTTGCCAAGATCCGTGTATTGCGCGGCGCTCGCGTCATCGTCGTTCAGCTTCTCCACGATGACGCCCAGCGTGGACATGAACTTCATGCCTTGCCCCGCCAGATCCTCGCGAAACATCTCGCGCAGATGCGGTGCACGCTTGAACAACGCCTCGTAGAAATACAGCGAATGCGCATCGAAATCGCGGCGCAGCGTGGCAAGGCTTGTCCGAACCATGTCGAGTTCCGTCGACGTGAGTGTCATGGCTTCTCCCTTTCTGCAACGTCGACTCAGGGTAACACAGGGAATCAGGGGCAGAATTGATCTGACCCCAATCTGCCGGTCTCAGCGGCCGAAGGTCAGAACCCGGCTCTCGGTGATCAGCATGTCCAGCGGCTGATCGGTTGGCTCAATCGGGACAGCCGCGGTTTCCTGCGCGTCATAGGCAAAGCCGATGGCCATGGGTGGTGGGCGGCTGCGCAGCAGTTCCAGCGTGCGGTCATAAAACCCGCCGCCATATCCGAGCCGCCCGCCACCGGTGTCGAATGCGACCAGCGGAACGATCAGGATCTCAGGTTCCAGGAAATCGTCGACCTCGGGCACCTGTGCACCGAACGGCCCGTCACGCAGAACCATGTCAGGTTCCCACCGGCTGAACCGCAAGGGCAGCCCCCTGCCCTGAATGACCGGAACACCGACCGGCCCGTGCGCGGCGGCCTCGGCCATGGCCGGCAGCGGGTCGATCTCGGTGCGGATCGGCACATAGCCGGACAAGGGCACGCCGCGATGCCCCGCCAGCACCTCGGACAGCAACGCGGACCCCGCGCCGCCATCGGCGGCATGGGCCTGCTTGCGCCGTGCAAAGGCCGCCTTGCGGGTTTCGTCCTTGATCCTGGCAAGGTCGGTCATAGCAAAACGATCCCGGCAAGTCCCAGAAAGGCAAAGAACCCGACCACGTCCGTGACCGTGGTCACGAACGTCCCCGATGCCAGCGCCGGGTCGACGCCCATCTTGTCCATGGCAATCGGGATCACGGTTCCGGCCAGTCCCGCGACGAGCAGGTTGATGACCATCGCCGCCGCGATGACATACCCGATTGCCGGCGAGCCGAACCAGACAAGACCGACAATCCCCATGGCCACGGCAAAGACCAGGCCGTTCACCAGTCCGACCAGCATCTCCCGCCGGATCACGCGCCAGACATTCGCCCCGGTCAAATCCTTGGTGGCCAGCGAGCGCACCGCCACGGTCAGGGACTGGGTTCCCGCGTTGCCGCCCATCGAGGCGACAATCGGCATCAGCACGGCCAGCGCGACATATTTCGCCAGCGTTTCTTCGAATAGCGCGATCACCAGCGAGGCCAGGATGGCCGTCAGCAGGTTGACCGCCAGCCAGGGCAGCCGCCGTTTCGCCGTATCCGCCACGCTGTCCGACAGCGAGCTTTCATCGCCCACACCCGCCAGGCGCAGGATGTCTTCCTCGTGCTCCTCATCCAGCACCGCCATCGCGTCATCGATGGTGATCACCCCGGCAAGCCGTCCCTCGTCATCCACCACCGGCGTCGAGATCAGGTGGTATTGGTTGAACGCATATGCCACGTCTTCCTCGTCCTGGGTCGCCGGAATGACATGGAACATCTCCTCGGTGATGTCCTGCAACGCCACCTCGCGACGCGATCCCATCAGTTTGCC
>CAYGNE010000131.1:5680-9258 GCA_964351155.1 uncultured Rhodobacterales bacterium
TCGGATGCAGACGCGCATCAACCAGCACGATGTGATAGAACTGGTCCGGCAGGTCGTCATGGCTGCGCAGAAAGTCGATGGCCTGCCCGACCGTCCAGTGTTCGGGTGCCATCACGACTTCGCGCTGCATCAGGCGTCCGGCCGATCCTTCGGGATAGGTCATCGCCTGTTGGACGGCCAGCCGGTCGGTTTCTTCCAGCGCGCCCAGAATCGCTTCCTGCTGGGGTTCCTCCAGATCCTCGATCAGGTCGACAACGTCGTCGCTCTCGAGATCCCGGACCGCGTCGGCCAGAACCTGCGGCGCGAGGATCGAGATCACTTCCTCGCGAATGCTCTCGTCCAGTTCCGACAGGATCTCGCCGTCAAACTCGCGATCGTACAGACGGATCAGCTGTTCGCGCTCCGCGGACCCGATCTGTTCCAGAAGGTCGGCAATATCCGCCGCGTGCAGCGGCTCCATCAACTCGGTCAGAGTGACCTGATCACCCACATCGACCGCATCCAGAATGGCGGCAATCGCCTTGCGGTCCAGCAGATAGGCATCGTCGTCGCGGACCTGTTCGGTGTTGGCCTGGTCGTCGCCTGATGTCATGTCCTGCCCCTCGCGATTGGGTGCAAAATAGAAGAAGCAGCTACTGGAAAACAATGACAATGGCACGATTTACGCGAAGAATTCCGGTCTGTACTCTGATCTGCGGCGTTTTGTCTGTGATACGGAGAAGAGAATGCTCGGAACGACGATCCTGAAGGGCACCGTCCTGTCATTTGCCGCGTCGCCTTTTGAAGGCGAGCCAACCGGCGCGGCCCGTCTGGACGAGGCGATCGCGTTGTCCGGCGGCCGGATCGCCGATGTCGGACCGCTGGACCGGCTCCGCGCAGCCCATCCCGGGGCAACCGTCGTCGATCATGGCGACCATGTCATCATGGCGGGCTTTGTCGATGCCCACGTGCATTTCCCGCAGACGGCGATGATCGCGAGCTGGGGAAAGCGGCTGATCGACTGGCTGAACGGCTACACCTTCCCCGAGGAGATGCGGTTTGCCGACTCCGCCTATGCCGCCGAGATCGCGGCGCGATACCTGGACCTGACCGCCGCGCATGGCACCACCACCATGTGCAGCTTCTGCACCATTCACCCCGCAAGCGTCGACGCCTTCTTTACCGAGGCGCAGCGGCGCGGTCAGCGCGTTGTGGCCGGCAAGACCTGCATGGATCGCAATGCGCCGGACGGATTGCGCGATACCGCGCAATCGGCCTATGACGACAGCAAGGCGCTCTTGTCCCGCTGGCATGGGATCGACCGGATCAGCTATGCGATCACGCCGCGCTTCTCGCCGACCTCGACACCGGATCAGCTTGATGCCATGGGCGCGCTCTGGGCCGAAAACCCGGATTGTCTCATGCAGACCCATCTCAGCGAGCAACTCGATGAAATCGCCTGGGTGCGCGAGCTGTTCCCGCAAGCCCGCGATTACCTGGATACCTATGAGCAACACGGGTTGCTGGGCGCACGCGGCCTGTACGGTCATGCCATCCATCTCGAGGACCGGGAACGCGACCGGTTGCGCGACATCGGCGCCGCCCTGATCCATTGCCCGACGTCGAACACGTTCATCGGCTCCGGGCTGTTTGACATGGCCGGACTGGTGGCCGAAGGCCAGCGGATCGGGCTGGCCACGGATACCGGCGGCGGGTCATCCTTCTCGATGCTGCGCACCATGGCCGCCGCTTATGAAATCGGCCAGTTGCGCGGCGTGCCGCTGCATGCGGCACAGTTGCTGTGGCTGGCGACCGTTGGCTCTGCGCGCACCCTGCACATGGATCACCTGATCGGCAATCTCGTCCCCGGACAAGAGGCCGACCTCATCGTGCTGGACCTTGCCTCGACTCCCGCAATTGCCCAGCGCAGCGCAAACGCCACCGATATCTGGGAAGCTCTCTTTGCCACCATCATGTTGGGCGATGACCGCGCCATCGTCGAAACCTGGATAAACGGCGCCCGCAGACCGACCTGAACCCGATCCGGGCGCCGGTGCAGTGTTGCGCCAAAACCCCTGAAAACTTGCGAAATTCCCTGTTTTGTTCTACCGTTGATTGCAACGGGCAAACATTTTGTGCCTGCTGTATTTGTTAACGGATTACTTCTGCCGGAGTTTATTTTGATGACAACGATTTCCGTTTCCCTGCAATCGGACCGGCTGTCCGAGGCCGCCGTGCAGGATATGGCCCGGGGTCTGAACAGCGATCTCGCCCGTCACACGGATGCCCAGGCCGAACTTCACAGCGGCCCCGCGATCGCGCATGGGCGGGGCGAGCCGATCACAATGGGCATGCTCATGGTCACATTCATGACCAGCGGCACCGCAGTGGCCGTTGTCAAGCTGCTGCAATCCTACCTGCAACGCGACCGGAGCCTGTCGATGACCGTGGAACTGGCCGACGGGTCCAAGACCACCCTGACCGCGGCCAGCGCCGGTGACATCGAGTCCATGGCCAAGCTTCTGGCCGCCGCAACCGGGCAATCGGGCTGACGGGGTGGTGTCATGTCCTACAACAAATTCGGGATACTGATCGCCAACCAGGATTACCCTGACGGCAGCGGGTTTCAGCCCCTGGTCTGTCCCCACAACGATGTCGAGGCCCTGCAGGAGGTGCTGAGCCATCCGGATCACGGCGAATTCACACAGGTCGTGGTTCTCAAGGAAAAACCACGCCGCGACATCCTTCTCGGGATCGAGAACGTCCTTGAAAAGGCCGAACGCAACGATCTGGTCCTGCTCTATTTTTCCGGCCACGGAAAGATCGATGCCGCCGGCAAGTTCTTCTTTGCCGCGCAGGACACGCAGGCGGACAGGCTGCTGGCCACGGGGATCAACGGATCCGATATCAGCCAGCTGATCCGCGATGCCAATGTCTCGAAAAAGGCGCTGGTGCTGGATTGCTGCCATGCCGGCGCGATCATGCGCAACTGGCGCGGCGATCCGAACATCATCCAGACCCGCGCCGATGAATTTGCACGCGGCAGCGGCACCTATGTCCTGATGGCGACAGGGGAACTCGACGTCGCCGAGGAAAACCCGGAAGACGGAATGGGGGTGATGACGCGGTACCTGGTCGACGGGCTGCGCGGCGAGGCCGACATGGATCGCGACGGGATCGTCACCCTGCGCGAACTGTCCCGTTTCGTCGAACGGCAGGTGGTCGATTTTCACAATCAGAAACCGTTCGAGGCCGGGCTGAACAAACACGGGGACATCGCGATCAGCAAATCCGGCATCGAGCCGGACAGAGAACTGCGGGCGCGGATCAAATCCCGCCTTTTCGCCTGGGCCAGCGAGGACGAGATCCCGCACGGCATCCTGACAGAGGCGCTGGCCATTCTCGACAAGGAGATGGATCTCGACGATCAGGACAAACTGTTCCGCGCGATCCTGAACCGGGTCGCCGAGGACGACCTGAAGCCTGCGCACATGGTTTATGAATGGAACAACACGCTGGCCGCAGCACCCGCCACCGCGACCAAACCAGAGCCAGAGCCAGAGCCAGAGCCAGAGCCAGAGCCAGAGCCAGAGCCAGAG
>CAYGNE010000132.1:0-4152 GCA_964351155.1 uncultured Rhodobacterales bacterium
ACCCGGAACAGAGCTGGTCCTTGACCATCGGGCCGACCTTGCCGAAATCCATCTGGCCGGTATAGCGCCCTTTGAGTTCGGCCATGACCTTGCCCATATCGCGGATCGACGTGGCGCCGGTCCGTTCAACAGCCTTGCGCACCGCCGCATCGACCTCTTCGTCATCCAGTTTCTTCGGCAGAAACTCTTCGATGATCTCGATTTCCTGCTGTTCGCGCTCTGCCAGATCCAGCCGGCCGCCTTCTTCGTAGGCGCGCGTGCTTTCCTGACGCTGCTTGACCATCTTGCTGAGGATCGCCATCACCTCGGAATCGCCGACGCCGTCCTCGCGGCCCTCGCCGCGCGCAGCGATGTCCTGATCCTTGATCGCGGCATTGATGAGCCGGAGGGTCGACAACCGCATTGCCGCCTTGTCCAGCATGGCCTGTTTCAGGGCGGCATTGACCCTTGAACGCATGTCCATTTCTTCTGTTCCATCCCCATGGATACCGAAACTCTGACAGTATCGGATCAAAATGCCGGACACAACCTTGGTTTGAGCCCGTTAACCTTTTGAAAAGGCCGGATGTCCCGATTCGCACCCGGCCTTGACCTGCCTGCCGGACCCCCTTAAATCTCGGTCGATCCAGACATCGGAGAGTCGCGCCATGGCCCAGTTCGCCCCGCCCAAGCCCACCGCCTGCCTGGCCCTTGCGGACGGGACGGTTTTTTATGGTGTCGGTTTTGGCGCCACCGGCCAAACGGTGGCGGAACTGTGTTTCAACACCGCCATGACCGGGTATCAGGAGATCATGACGGACCCCTCCTATGCCGGGCAGGTCGTGACATTCACCTTTCCACATATCGGCAATGTCGGGGTCAATCCGGAGGACGATGAAACCGGCGATCCCGTGGCATCCGGCATGGTCGTCAAATGGAACCCGACAACGCCGAGCAACTGGCGCGCGACCGAGGAACTGGCCGGGTGGCTGACGCGGCGCGGACGCATTGCAATCGGCGGGGTGGACACGCGCCGCCTGACCCGCGCCATCCGCCAACAGGGCGCGCCGCATGTTGCATTGGCCCATGACCCGGACGGAAATTTCGACGTCGCCGCTCTGGTCGAAGCCGCGCGGGGATTTGCCGGGCTCGAAGGTATGGATTTGGCGCGCGACGTGACCTGTGCACAATCCTATCGCTGGAACGAGATGCGGTGGGCCTGGCCGGATGGATATGCGCCTCAAGAACAGCCGCGGCACAGGGTTGTCGCGCTGGATTATGGTGCAAAACGCAATATCCTGAGGTGCCTTGCAAGCGCCGGGTGTGATATCACGGTTCTGCCCGCCACGGCCACGGCGGCCGAGGTTCTGGCGCATGAGCCCGACGGGGTGTTCCTGCCAAACGGCACGGGCGATCCGGCGGCTACCGGCGAATACGCCGTCCCGATGATCCGAGAGATTCTGGACAAGACGGACATTCCGGTCTTTGGCATCTGTCTGGGGCATCAGATGCTGGCACTGGCGCTTGGAGCACGGACCATCAAGATGAACCACGGCCATCACGGCGCCAACCACCCGGTCAAGGATATGGAAACCGGCAAGGTCGAAATCACCTCGATGAACCACGGTTTCGCCGTTGACGCACAGACCCTGCCCGAAGGTGTGATTGAAACTCACCGTTCGCTGTTTGACGGGTCCAACTGCGGCATTCGCATGGCCAGCCGCCCGGTGTATTCGGTGCAATACCATCCCGAGGCCAGCCCCGGACCACAGGACAGTTTCTATCTGTTTGAACGCTTTTCCGAGGCGATGGCGGCCCGGGCAGCCTGAATTGATCATATAGACCTGAATTTGTGCAAAATTTTAGGGGTTTAACCTCGCGTTAACCGGATCGCTTCCACCGTAGAGCAACTGAATTGCCTATCGAGTTGGACGGTTTCGATGAACACTCAGAATCTGCGGCTGCTCGTGCCGGGCGCAGCACCCGGTTCTGCCGCGACGCGCACTCAGCCGCTTGGTCGCCATCTTGTGCAGAGCAAGACAATCACCTCTGAACAGTTGGTGAAGGCGTTGCAGATGCAACTGACACTGGGCGCGCCGATCGGGGAAATCCTGATTTCCGAAGGATGGGCCGATCGGACCGAAATTCGCGCCGCGCTTGCCGAACAGCATGGCGTTCGCCAGGTCAACCTCGCGTTGCAACCTCCGGACCGGGATTTGTGCAGAGCAATGCCATATGGGTTCTGGCTGCATCATCGGGTGATCCCCTGGATGCGGATCGGGCGCTCTGTTCTGATTGCGACCGACCGGCCCGATCAGTTCGACGGGATCAGGTCGGCATTGAGCGAAACATTTGGCGATGTTCAGCCGGTTCTGGCCAGCGACGTGCAGATCGAGGCGGCGATTGCCGCCCGGTTCGCAACACCCATGGCCCGCGCGGCGGGATCGCGGGTGCCAGAGCGGTTCAGCTGCCGAACATGGCAATCCGGAAACCGCGTGGTTCTGCCGCTCGTGCTGGCGGCGCTGGCAACGGTGCTGATCCTGGCGCCTGTTACGATGCTCGGCCTGCTGAGTCTTCTGGCCATCGGCACGCTCGTCATGTTCTGCGGCCTGAAACTCGCCGGATTCGTTGCCCATCTCACCGATCACCGCCACCTGGTGGCGCCAAAGAGCGGTGCTGCCGAAACCGGATTGCCGCATCGGCGGCCAAAAGTGTCTGTTCTGGTTCCACTGTTTCATGAAAAGGAAATCGCAGGCGCCCTGATCCGAAGGCTCGAGAAACTGACCTATCCCAAAGCGTTGCTGGACGTGATCCTGGTGCTGGAAGAACATGACGAGATTACGCATCAGACGCTGGCCGAAACCAATCTGCCCGCGTGGATGCGGGTGATCCAGGTCCCGGCGCATGGCGGATTGACCACGAAACCGCGGGCCATGAATTATGCATTGGATTTCTGTCGGGGTGACATCATCGGGGTTTGGGATGCCGAGGACGCCCCTGCCCCGGATCAGATCGAACGTGTCGCCCATCGGTTTTCACAGGCTCCCGCGGACGTGGTCTGCCTGCAGGGAATTCTGGATTACTACAATCCTCGGACCAACTGGCTGGCGCGCTGTTTTACAATCGAATACGCAAGTTGGTTTCGGGTGGTTCTTCCGGGCATCGCCCGGATGGGGTTGGTGGTGCCTTTGGGGGGCACCACGCTGTTCTTTCGCCGCGACAAGCTCGAGGAACTGGGCGGATGGGATGCGCATAACGTAACCGAGGATGCCGATCTGGGTGTGCGCCTGTGCCGTGCCGGGTATCGTACCGAGCTGATCGACACGGTCACTTATGAAGAAGCCAATTGCAGCCCTTGGGCCTGGATCAAGCAACGGTCACGATGGCTCAAGGGATTCATGGTGACGTATCTGGTCCACATGCGGAACCCGAAACAATTGCTCAGGGATCTCGGCGGCTGGCGGTTCCTCAGCCTGCAGGCTTTCTTTGTGGGCACCCTGTGCCAATTCCTCCTGGCACCGGTTCTGTGGTCTTTCTGGCTTATTCTGTTCGGGTTTCAGCACCCGGTCGAAACACTTGTTTCACCTGGCGTCGTCATGGCTGTTGCGGTTCTGTTCGTTCTGGCGGAACTGATCGTCATCTGCATTGGGCTTGTCGCGGTTTCCGCGCCGGAACGACGGTTCCTGATGCGTTGGGTGCCGACGCTGATGTTTTATTTTCCTCTGGCGGCGGTGGCCGCCTACAAGGCGCTGTATGAACTGGTGATGCGGCCCTATTATTGGGACAAGACGCAGCACGGAAAGGCCGGTTCGGAACTGACGACGGACTGAGTCAGCCGCGTTCGCGTGTGCTTGCGTCCTGCTTCAGGCGGGTCATGAACGCAACCGAGATATGATCCTTAAGCGCCTTTTCGGCCCTGGCCTCGTCGCGGGCCTCGATCGCCGAAACGATACCGTCATGTTCGCTTTGCGCGATCTCTCCGCGGCCCTGCGCAGCAAGCGATGTCGTTGCCATCAGGGCCATGGTCCGGTGCACGAGATCCAACTGCTGCACCAGATATCTGTTATGCGAGGCCAGGTGAATCTGCTTGTGAAACCGCCGGTTGGCCCGGGCCAGCGCCGGCGGGTCATTAACGAGTGCATCATCGGCGGTCACCATCGCGCGAAGCACGGC
>CAYGNE010000132.1:4162-7850 GCA_964351155.1 uncultured Rhodobacterales bacterium
GGCAACTTCCTCTTCGTTGGCATGGCGCGCGGCCAAACGGGCCGCCAGCCCTTCCAGCTCGCGCCGAACCACGTAAAGTTCGGCCATCTGGTTGTGATCCAGCGATGCAACGATAAGCGACCGCCCATCCCGTGCCAGAAGTGACTGGGTTTCCAGCCGCTGCAGGGCCTCGCGGATCGGCGTGCGAGAGACTCCGAACCGGTCCGCCAGATCGCTTTCGACCAACCGGTCGCCCGGTTTGTACATCCCGACATCGATCGCCTCAAGGATCAGGCTGTAGGCGTCTGTCTGCGGCTGTTTGGTCTGTGTCATGTAATATTGCCCCCGGCTTCATCGTCATGTGTACAGGTGCGCGTCGCGGACGATCAACCCCGCCGTTGATTTGCCACGCGGACTGGCCTACATCCCGGCCATGGTCAAAGCCTCATTCTCCCACGTCACCACCTGGGTGTTCGATCTGGACAATACCCTTTATCCGCCGCAGGCACGCCTGTTTGACCAGATCGAAGTCCGGATGACCCGGTTCGTGATGGACGCGTTGTCGGTGGACCGGGCCGAGGCTGACCGGCTGCGCAGGCATTACTGGCAGCTCTACGGCACGACATTGGCCGGTCTGATGCGCGAACACGGTGTGGACCCGGGCCCCTACCTGACAGATGTGCACGATATCGATCTCGACCATCTGGAAAAGGACAGCGACCTGTCCGCATACATCGCCGATCTTCCGGGACGGAGGATTGTCTATACCAACGGAACCGCACCCTATGCCGAGCGTGTCCTTGCCGCGCGCGGGCTGCAAGGGTTGTTTGACGCGGTTTACGGTGTGGAACATGCCGAATTCCGCCCCAAACCGGAGCGTGAGGCTTTTGAAACCATTTTTGTTCGCGACCGCACCGATCCGAAACGCGCAGCGATGTTTGAAGACGACCATCGCAATCTGGCCGCCCCTTTCGAAATGGGGATGCGCACCGTCCATGTCGCACCCGAACCTCACGAGGCAAGCCACATCCATCATCACACCAATGATCTGACCGGTTTTCTGCGAAAACTTGTCTGAAGCCGCCGTCAGGGACAGGATGTCGCTTGGCCTTGCGACTGGCAGAGGCGTAGCATGTCACCGGCGAAGGAGTATTCGATGGCTGACAGTTGCGATATTCTGATCTCCGGTGGCGGTGTGGCCGGCCTGACCGCAGCCGCCGTGTTCGGCGATGCCGGTTTCAACGTGGTTTGCGTGGACCCGGCCCCCCCGATTACCGAACGGGATGTGGACGGATCCGACCTGCGGACGACCGCCATTCTGCAACCGGCGCGCGCGCTGCTTGACGAAGCCGGGATATGGGGGTTGCTGAGTCCGCATGCCGCACCGCTTCAGGTCATGCGTATCGTCGACGCTGGCGGTGAAGTGCCCGAACCCCGCGTCGTGCGCGATTTCAACGCCACCGACATTTCCGATCAGCCGTTTGGCTGGAACCTGCCAAACTGGTTGCTGCGCCGGGAACTGGTAAACCGGCTGGAGAGCCTGCCCAATGTCGATTTTCGACCGGGAGCCGGAACCACGTCCCTGTTCACGCGCCAGTCCGAGGCCAGGGTCGGGCTCAGCGATGGAACACGGGTCCGCGCGCGTCTGGTTGTCGCCGCCGACGGGCGCGGATCGCCGATGAGACAGGCCGCCGGCATCGGCGTGCATACGACGCGGTACGGACAAAAGGCGCTGGCGTTTGCTGCAACCCATCCAAAGCCGCATGACAATGTTTCGACCGAGATACACCGCAGCGGCGGGCCGTTCACGCTTGTGCCCTTGCCCGACTATGGCGGACGCCCCTCCTCGGCCGTCGTGTGGCTGGAACGCGGACCAAGGGCGGTGGAGTTGCTGACCATGCCGCCGGCCCAGTTCGAGGCGGCGATGACCGAACGGTCCTGCAGCCTGTTTGGCCCCCTCACACTTGCGTCACGCCGCACGATCTGGCCGATCATCACCCAAAAGGCCGAGCGTTTGAGCGGTGAACGCATTGCGCTGATGGCCGAAGCCGCGCATGTCGTACCGCCGATTGGGGCACAGGGGTTGAACATGTCGCTTGCCGATCTGCGGGTACTGCTCGATCTCGCACGCGCCCGGCCCGACGGGCTGGGTGACGCGCAAATGCTGGATACATATCATCAAACCCGCATTCGCGATGTGACATTGCGGGCGCAGGGTATAGACCTGCTGAACCGGGCCTCCATGGTTGGGGCCCAGCCACTCCGCGATCTGCGCGCCAAAGGGCTGGATGCGCTCTATGCGTTGGCTCCGGTTCGCCGGACACTCATGCAAATGGGACTTGGCGTTCGATAGCGCCCGGCTTCTTGCGGTTCGTCAGAGAACCTTGTCAATCACCCGTTTCAGGCGGGCAATCGTGCCATCAACGTCATAGAGTTTGTCGAGGCCGAAAAGGCCAAGGCGAAACGTGCTGAAATCCTGCGGTTCGTCACATTGCAACGGAACTCCGGCGGCGATCTGCATTCCCTGCGCAGCAAATTTCTTGCCGTTTTGAATGTCCGGATCGCTGGTATAGCTGACCACGACACCCGGGGCGCCAAAACCTTCTGCCGCGACAGACACCACGCCCTTTTCCCTGAGCATCGCGCGCACCCCGTCACCAAGCGCCCATTGAGCGGTGCGCAGCCGGTCAAATCCGTAGTCGCGGGTCTCAAGCATCGTATCGCGGAAATCACGCAGCGCATCCGTCGGCATCGTGGCGTGATAGGCATGACCGCCGGCTTCGTAGGCAGCCATGATCTGCCGCCATTTTTTGAGATCGATGGCAAAGCTGTCGGACTCTGTCTGCTCCAGCCGCTCCGCACCCCTTTGGGACAGCATGACCAATCCGGCACAGGGCGACGCGCTCCAGCCCTTTTGCGGCGCCGAAATCAGAACATCGACACCCGTTGCCCGCATATCCACCCAGACACAACCAGAGGCGATGCAATCCAGAACCATCAGCGCGCCCACTTCATGCGCGGCAGTCGCCATGGCGGTCACGTAGTCATCCGGCAGGATCACGCCGGCCGATGTCTCTACATGCGGCGCGAAAACCACGTCCGGTTTGCTGGCGCGTATTTCCGCCACAACCTCTTCAATCGGGGCGGGTGCAAAGGGTGACGGGCTGGTATTGCCGGTCTGGCGTGCCTTCATCACGGTTGTCTGGGCGGTCAGGCCACCGGTTTCGAATATCTGGCTCCACCGATAGGAAAACCACCCATTGCGCACCACCAGCACATTGGAGTTGCGCCCGAACTGGCGCGCGACGGCCTCCATCCCATAGGTGCCACCACCCGGAATCACCGCGACGGCGTCGGCCTGGTAGACCTCTTTCAGCATCTCCGACATGTCGCGCATCACCTGCTGAAACGCGCTGGACATGTGATTCAGCGACCGGTCGGTGAAAACAACCGAGAATTCTTCGAGACCCTGCGGGTCAACGGTATCAAGCAAGGCGGGCATGGCAATCTCCTTGGGGGGTCCGACTTGCTGCATAGCCTGACGGGGCGCGTGTTTGCAATCTGTCTGTACCTGCCGCTGAAACGACACGGGTCACCCGATCGGGCCCGGTCGGCGTTCCTCGCTGAGCAAGACGTTGGCTTCGACATCTCCCGCGCCGGGCAGGGTCATGATCCGGCGGCGCAGGACGCGTTCGAAATCCGACAGGTC
>CAYGNE010000132.1:7860-8780 GCA_964351155.1 uncultured Rhodobacterales bacterium
CCGGGCAACGACCCGCAGCCTGAAATCATAAAGCCCGAGGACATGTTCAACGGTCTGGACTTCGGGAATCGCGCTGACCGCGCGTTCAAAATCATCCAGGCTGACCTGTCCCTTGCGGGCCAGTTTGATGCCCAGAAAAACGGTGACTCCGAATCCCAACGCCTCTGCATTCAACCGCAGCCGGCGTCCCTTGATCACACCAGCCTGTTCGAGCCGCCGGATGCGCCGCCAGGTGGCGGGCTGCGACAAGCCGAGCAGCCTGCCGATTGCGCCCGCGCTCTGGCTGGCATCCGTCTGCAGCACCCGCAACAGTTTCCGGTCGATGTCGTCCAGTTCGGTCATATCGGCAGGACCTCGTCGGTCTTGATACGCGCCAGATGCATCAGCGCCTCGATATCCGCGATATGCGGCAATGTCAGGATGCGGCTGCGATACACTTGCTGATAATGCGCCATGTTACGGGCGATCACCGAAAGCCGGACGTCAACGCGCCCCAGGAACGTCTGGATCTCCAGAACTTCGGGTACCTCGCGGGCGGCGGCGATGAAATCGTCAAATGCCCGCGGCTGCGTTTTGTCGAGCGTGATGCGCAGGCTGACTTCGACCGAATAGCCCAGCGCGGCCCAGTCGATCACCGCCTCCTGCCCGATGATGACACCGTTCTCGCGGAGTTTTTCCAGGCGCCGGACGACGCGCGACGGGCTGATGTTCGTCAGCCCGGCCAGTTCGGAACCGGTAAGAGAGGAATCCGCCTGTAAATGGCGTAACAGGCGGCGATCCACATCATCAAGCATGAATTTTCCGGATTTTTTAACATTTGCGAATGATCATGGCAAATTTCTTGCGGAAATACCAGAGTTCTCCAATGACTTTCCATCGCGAGACCGGCTAAACCCTGCCTAGGATTTCTGACAACGAAA
>CAYGNE010000132.1:8790-9233 GCA_964351155.1 uncultured Rhodobacterales bacterium
CTCGGTTACGGTTCGCAGGGTCATGCGCATGCGCTGAACCTGCGGGATTCCGGCGCCAAGAACCTTGTCGTTGCCCTGCGCGATGGCAGCCCCAGCGCCGCCAAGGCCGAAGGTGAAGGTTTGCAGGTTATGGGCATCGCCGAAGCCGCAGCCTGGGCCGACCTGATCATGTTCACAATGCCGGATGAGCTTCAGGCCGAGACCTACAGGAAATACGTGCATGACAACATCCGCGACGGCGCCGCGATTGCCTTTGCTCATGGCCTGAACGTGCATTTTGGCCTGATCGAACCCAAACCGGGCGTCGATGTCATCATGATGGCGCCGAAGGGTCCGGGCCACACGGTGCGCGGCGAATACACCAAGGGGGGCGGTGTGCCCTGCCTCGTGGCGGTTCACAACGACGCGTCCGGCAAGGCGCTGGAAATCGGCCTGTCCTATTG
>CAYGNE010000133.1:0-7943 GCA_964351155.1 uncultured Rhodobacterales bacterium
AAATCGTTCTGGATCGCAAGATCGCCGACAAGCGGGTATTCCCAGCCATCGACATCTTGAAATCCGGTACGCGGAAAGAGGATTTGCTGGTGGATAAGGTCGACCTGCAGAAAACCTTTGTCCTGCGCCGCATCCTGAATCCAATGGGCACGACGGATGCCATCGAATTCCTGATTTCGAAACTCAAGCAAACCAAGACCAACGGAGATTTCTTCGATTCGATGAATACCTGATCCGGTCCCGCGACACGGAGTTTGTTCATGGATACGATCTTTGCGCTTGCCAGCGCGCAAGGCAAAGCTGGCGTCGCCGTCATTCGAGTTTCCGGACCTGACGCGCATCACGCCTTGACGGTATTCGGGGTCAGCGATGTCCCGCCGCGCGGAATGCGGTTCCGTGGTTTGAGTGACCTGAACGGCGACCATCTGGATGACGCGTTGATCCTGAGTTTTGCTGGACCGGCCAGTTTTACAGGTGAAGATGTCGTGGAACTGCACCTACACGGCAGTACAGCGGTTATTTCCGCTGTCATGAGAGTGTTGTCGGGTATTGCCGGCTTTCGGCTTGCGGATCCGGGAGAATTCACGCGGCGCGCACTTGAGAATGGAAAACTCGACCTTGCCCAGGTAGAAGGGCTGGCCGACCTGATAGACGCCGAAACCGAAAGCCAACGGCGCCAGGCGCAGAATGTTCTCTCCGGACAACTGGGCGCCCTGGCAGAAAGATGGCGCGGGAAACTCATCCGCGCGGCCGCATTGATAGAAGCCACCATCGATTTTGCGGATGAAGACATACCCACCGATGTGACGCCCGAAGTTCTGGAGTTGATCGCCGGCGTTCTCCAGGAACTGGAACGGGAAACCGGGGGTGTGAAGATTGCCGAACGCATCAGGTCGGGATTCGAGGTTGCCATCATCGGAGCACCCAACGTTGGCAAATCCACGCTTCTCAATGCGTTGGCGGGGCGACAAGCCGCGATCACGTCGGAATACGCGGGTACGACACGCGATGTGATCGAAGTAAGGATGGACCTCGCCGGTCTCGCTGTTACGCTGCTGGATACCGCGGGTTTGCGAGAAACCAACGATGTAGTTGAAGATATTGGCATTTCCCTGGCTCGTGACCGCGCTGAGAAGGCCGATCTGAGAGTTTTTCTGGCGGAGAACCGTGAAGAACTCGACATCGGGTTCTGCGAGGGAGATATTCTTGTGCGGCCCAAGGCTGACACACGCGAGGAAAAATCCGGGGCAGTGTCCGGTTTGACCGGCGAAGGGATCAACGCGCTGATCGGGCAGATTTCCGCGACGCTTCAATCCCGGTCGGCTGGCGCAGGGCTTGCGACGCGGGAACGGCATCGGGTGGCGATGGAACGTGCCAAGAATGCGCTGAAAATGGCAGCCACGCTGTTATCGGACGGAACCGACAAGTATGAATTGGCGGCAGAAGACATGCGAACTGCGATTCGGGCGCTGGAATCGATTGTTGGTCGTGTCGACGTTGAAAACTTGCTGGATGAAATCTTTGCCAGTTTTTGCCTTGGCAAATAGGGAGTGTTTCACGTGAAACATTTTGACGTGATCGTAATTGGCGGCGGGCACGCGGGAACCGAGGCGGCGCATGCGTCCGCGCGCTTGGGGGCAAAGACCGCGCTGATTACCTTGAAGCGTAGCGGAATTGGCGTCATGTCCTGCAATCCCGCAATCGGTGGGCTTGGGAAAGGTCACCTGGTACGCGAGATTGACGCGCTTGACGGTGTGATGGGGCGCGTGGCCGATCGGGCCGGAATACAGTTCCGGCTGCTCAATCGCCGCAAAGGTCCGGCCGTCCAGGGCCCTAGGGCACAAGCTGATCGGAAGCTCTATCGGGATGCCATGCTTTCTGAAACGGAGAGACAGAAGGATCTGGCCATTATCGAAGGCGAGGTGACCGATTTTCTGATGAGAGGCACAGCTATATGCGGTGTCGTTCTGGACGATGGGGCGGAAATCGGCGCAGAAGCTGTTGTTTTGACGACAGGCACGTTCCTGCGCGGCGTAATTCACATTGGTGACGTGTCCCGTCCGGGTGGTCGCATGGGCGACAAACCATCTCTTCAGCTTGCCGACCGGATCGATAGCTTTGGTTTGCCGCTTGGCCGATTGAAGACAGGCACACCGCCGCGATTGGATGGTCGGACGATCGATTGGTCGGGCCTTGAGTTGCAGCCCGGGGACGAAGATCCAACACTGTTCTCGTTCCTGTCAAAATCGGTTTTCGCAAAGCAAGTATCCTGCGGGATTACGCACACGAATCCAAAAACGCATGAAATAATAGAAAAAAACCTGTCCAGATCGGCCATGTATGGTGGCCATATCGATGGGATTGGCCCGCGCTATTGCCCGTCCATCGAAGACAAGATTGTTCGGTTCTCTGAAAAGCCTTCGCACCAGATATTTCTGGAGCCCGAGGGCCTGAGCGATCACACAATATATCCAAACGGTATTTCGACCTCGTTGCCGGTTGAGGTTCAAGAGGCCTATGTCCGCTCGATTAAGGGGCTTGAGCGGGCGAAAATTCTGCAACCGGGCTATGCGATCGAGTACGACTACGTCGATCCGCGCGCGCTGCTGTCCTCCCTGGAGTTGAAGGATGTTAGCGGGCTTTACCTGGCTGGTCAGATCAACGGAACGACCGGTTACGAAGAGGCCGCGGCCCAGGGTCTCGTCGCCGGGATCAATGCAGCCCGCGCTGCCCGCAGGCAAGAGCCGGTGGTTGTCGGCCGGTCTGATGGGTATATCGGAGTGATGATCGACGATCTCACCACCAGAGGGGTGACGGAGCCTTATAGAATGTTCACGTCCCGGGCCGAATTCCGCCTGTCGCTGCGCGCTGACAACGCAGATCAACGACTAACCCCTTTGGGGCTGGAGCTTGGGTGCGTCGGCGAGGCGCGAAAGCGGGCGTTTCTCGACAAGATGGAACAACTAGATCGTGCGCGGGACCATCTGTCGGCCACCACATATACGCCAAAAGAACTCTCTGCGGCCGGTATCCGTGTTGGCGGCGATGGAAAGCGCCGGACCGGGCTTGATGTCCTGGCCTTTCCCGACGTGACGATGAATGATCTGGTTGTTCTTTTGCCCGGTCTTGCCGAATTCAACGACGAAATTGCTCGACAGGTCGAACGCGACGCGCTTTACGCAAACTATATCGGACGCCAACAGGCCGACGTAAATGCATTGAAACGCGAGGAAAACCAGATCATTCCCAAGGACTTCGATTTCGAGCAGATTGATGGATTGTCAAACGAGTTGAAACACAAGCTCTCCCATTCCCGGCCCGGGAATATCTCACAGGCTGGCAGGATCGATGGGATGACACCAGCGGCGCTTGCGCTGATTTTGACGCGCCTCCGCAGCCAGGCAAAGGCCAAGAGGGCATGAACGGAACGAAGAGCGACCTGCTGAGCGATCTGAATGTTTCACGTGAAACACTGGCGCGTCTGGAATTGTTCAAGATCTTGTTGGAGAAGTGGAACTCACGTATAAATCTTGTGTCACGCCATAGCATGCAGGATTTCTGGTTTCGCCACATCACGGATTCCGTTCAGGTGTTCAGATGCATCAGCCAGTCAGGAAATTGGGTCGATTTGGGAAGCGGTGGAGGATTTCCCGGACTCGTGGTGGCCATTCTTGCCGCGGAAGAGCGCCCCGAAACCCAGGTAACCCTGATCGAAAGCGACCAGCGGAAATGCGCGTTTCTGAGAACGGCAGCCCGTGAAACCGGTGTAGCCTGCACGGTTCTCGCGCAACGGATTGAACAGGCGGAACCCCAGAATGCCGATATCCTGTCGGCACGCGCCCTGACCGACCTGTCCGGTCTTTTGGACTATTGCGAGCGTCACCTTGCCACGGGGGGGACAGCGTTGTTTCCCAAGGGCGTGACATGGCAAAAGGAAGTGGAAGCGGCCCGGAGAAACTGGCAGTTTGACGTTGATACGATCAGCAGCAAAACCGAATCCGGAGCCGTCATCTTGAAAATCACAGGAGCATCGCGTGACTGACCTTTCCCGTCCCCTGGGTCCTCATATCATCGCCGTTGCAAACCAGAAGGGCGGCGTGGGCAAGACGACCACGTCGATCAACCTTGCTGCCGCGCTCGCCGAAGTGGGCCAGAGAGTGCTGGTTGTCGATCTGGATCCGCAGGGCAATGCGTCTACCGGACTTGGCATCGACATTGCCGACCGCGACCAAACCACCTACGAACTTTTGGTCGAGGATGCTCCGCTGGCCGATGTCATCCAGGAAACAGCCATCGCGGGGCTGAGCATTATCCCCGCGACCGTGGATCTGAGCTCTGCTGATATTGAACTGATCGCAAACGAAAAACGAAGCTTTCTGCTGCACGACGCGCTGCGTCAGACGGCGATGGACGAGTTTGGATGGGATTTCATCCTGATCGACTGCCCGCCATCGCTGAACCTGCTGACAGTCAACGCGATGGTGGCGGCGCATTCCGTCCTGGTGCCATTGCAGAGCGAGTTCTTTGCGCTGGAAGGGTTGTCGCAACTGATGTTGTCGATCAGGGAAGTCCGCAAGAGCGCCAACCCGGATCTGCGCATCGAAGGTATTGTGTTGACGATGTATGACAAACGCAACAACTTGTCCCATCAGGTCGAGCAGGACGCACGTGACAATCTGGGGGAACTGGTGTTTCAAACGCTGATTCCCCGCAATGTCCGGGTCAGCGAGGCACCGTCCTTTGCCATGCCGGTACTGAGCTATGATTCGAATTCGAAGGGCGCGCGAGCCTACCGGGCATTGGCCCAGGAAATCCTGAACCGGCACAACCAGATGGCGGCCTGAGGAGAGGAACAGATGGAAAAAAAGAACAAACCTCGCGGACTGGGTCGGGGGCTGTCGGCGCTCATGGCAGATGTGACGCCCGAGTCGTCGTCCGAGTCCGGGCGGTCGCGCAGCGTCGACATCATGGTTCCGATCGAGAAGCTGTTCGCCAATCCGAATCAGCCTCGCAGGGTGTTTGGTCAGGAACAACTGGACGATCTGGCTGCGTCGATCCGCGAAAAAGGCATCCTTCAACCCTTGATCGTGCGCCCGATGAATGGCGGCAATTTCGAGATTGTTGCGGGTGAGCGGCGCTGGCGTGCGGCGCAGCAGGCGCAACTTCACGAGGTTCCCGTTCTGGTGCGCGAGTTCGACGATGTCGAAGTTCTCGAGGTTGCAATTATCGAGAACATCCAGCGCGCCGACCTGAACGCGATCGAAGAGGCGGCGGGTTACAAGCAATTGATGGAAAGTTTTGGGCACACGCAGGAAAAGCTGGCCGAAGCGCTGGGAAAAAGCCGGAGCCACATTGCGAACCTGATGCGGCTGCTGACGTTGCCCGAGGATGTCCAGACCATGCTGCAGAACGGCACGCTGTCGGCTGGGCATGCCCGTGCACTGATCACGGCGCACGATCCTTTGGAGTTGGCCAGGATGGTCGTCAAGGGCGGGTTGTCGGTGCGCGCTACCGAGGCGCTGGTGAAAAAACAGATGGCTGGGGATGGCGGTGGCACAAAATCCGCAAAGCCGCGACCGGTGGAAAAGGATGCGGACACACGGGCGCTTGAAGGTGATCTGTCAGCGAACCTTGGAATGAAGGTGGCGATCAATCACCGGAGCGGGGAGGACGGCGGCGAAATTTCGATCAGGTACAGTTCGCTGGACGAGCTTGATACCTTGTGCCGTTTGCTGAGCAGCGATTAGGCGGTCAGAAACTCCGAGATGATGGCGTTCAGAACCATAAATCCCTGTTTTTGAACAATTAATTGGCTATCTCGGTGCAGTATCAAACCCAAATCCGTCAATTTGGCAACGGCCAGTGGATTCAACGGCTGACCTGCCAGTGATTCATAGCGAGACACGTCGATGCCGCCGCGCAACCGCAAGCCCATCATCAGGTATTCCTCGGCCTGTTCCCGTCCGGCCAGCCTGGTACGCACGGATTCGGCCGATCCATTTGCAACCGAGCCTTGCCAGATCCCCGGCGCACGGTGGCATTCCGTGGCAAAGCGCGATCCATTCAGCGTGACGCGGCCATGTGCGCCCGGCCCAATTCCGACGTAATCGCCCCCGGTCCAATAGATCAGGTTATGGCGGGATTCCGACCCTGGCCGCGCATGGTTCGAAACCTCGTACATCGGAAACCCGTTCTGATCACACAGGTCCTGCGTCAATTCGTACAGATCGGCGGCCAGATCCTCGCCGGGCAATCCGCGCAGACCACCGGCAGCAAAACGGTCACCAAACGCCGTGTCCGGTTCGATTGTCAGTTGGTAGAGCGAAAGATGATCGACGGCCATGGATAGTGCCCTGCGCAACTCATCGCGCCAATCGTCCAGCGTTTGATCCTGTCGCGCATAGATCAGATCGAAACTGACCCGATCGAAACAACCGCGCGCAATATCAAAGGCCGCGTTTGCTTCGGCGACAGTGTGAATCCGGCCCAGTCGACGCAGATCAGCATCGTTGAGCGCCTGGACGCCCATCGAAACACGATTGACCCCGCCGTCGCGATACCCCGCAAATCGGCCCGCTTCGACAGAGCCCGGATTCGCTTCGAGTGTGATCTCTATGTCGTTGGCCGGGGTCCAGTATGTGCTGGCGGCTTCGATTATCGCCGCTACCGTGTCGGGCTGCATCAGGCTGGGTGTGCCACCCCCAAAAAAGATCGAGTTCAAAACCCGCCCGGGTGTTTCGGCGGCAACCCTGCCCAGTTCCGACAGGTAAGCCGCTCGCCATTCGCCCTGGTTGATGTCCCGCGAAACATGGCTATTGAAATCGCAGTAAGGGCATTTGGCCTGGCAGAATGGCCAATGGACATACAGGCCAAAACCGCCAAGCCGCCAGTCTTCAGTCAAAACAGCCCGCAACAAATTGTCCGACCGCCTTGGCACGGTGGCTGATCTTGTTCTTTTCCCAACGATCCATTTCACCAAAGGTGATGTCATAGCCATCCGGCACAAAGATCGGGTCATACCCGTGGCCCTGATCGCCGCGCATCGGCCAGACGACCCGACCAGGCATCACTCCGGGAAACACCTCTTCATGTCCGTCGGGCCAGGCCAGCACCAGTGTGCAGCAAAACCTCGCGGTGCGGGGTTCGGGCGCATTCACCGCCTCCAGTTCGCGATGGGTGCGTTCCATGGCCATCACGAAATCCCGTCCATTCCCGGTTTCCGCCCAATCCGCCGTGTAAACGCCCGGCGCCCCGCCAAGCGCATCGATTTCAATGCCGGAATCATCGGACAGGGCCGGAAGACCGGTCGCGCGTGCTGCCGCATGCGCCTTGATCCTGGCATTGCCGACAAACGTGGTTTCGGTTTCATCCGGTTCCGGCAGGTCCAGTTCAGCAGCGCCAATCACCTTGACCCCGAATGGCTCAAGCAAATGCGCCATTTCTTCCAGCTTGCCCTTGTTATGCGTCGCAATCAGCAACTGGCCGCCGGTGAACTTGCGAGTCATTCGGTCGCCTGTTTCTGCGCCATGACGAGCTCTCCGACACCTTTTTCGGCGAGGTCCACCAGTTGATCCATCTGATCACGCGAAAACACCGACCCCTCTGCAGACATCTGTATCTCGATCAGCTTTTTCGACCCGGTCATGATGAAATTGCCGTCCACTCCGGCTTCGCTGTCTTCGGGATAATCGAGATCGAGCACAGGTTGCCCCGCGTAGATACCACAGCTGACTGCGGCAACCGGGTCGATCAGCGGGTCACTGATCACGTCACCGACCTTCATCAGCTTGTTCACCGCGAGTCGCAGGGCAACCCAACCGCCGGTAATCGCGGCGCAGCGGGTGCCACCGTCAGCTTGCAGGACGTCGCAATCGACCGTGATCTGACGTTCGCCCAGAGCAACACGATCGACCCCCGCGCGCAGGGACCGACCGATCAGGCGT
>CAYGNE010000133.1:7953-9230 GCA_964351155.1 uncultured Rhodobacterales bacterium
CGCCCAGCTTGTAGAGATCCACAGCACCCCGCAGGCTGCGTGCGATCAGGCGTTGAATTTCCACAGTGCGGCCGCCCTGTTTTCCTGCCGAAGCCTCACGCCGCATGCGCGTGTTCGTTGCACGGGGCAACATGCCGTATTCTGCGGTCACCCAGCCCAGACCGGACCCCTTGATGAAAGGTGGCACGCGGTCCTCGAGCGTGGCGGTGCAAAGCACGTGCGTATCGCCGATTTTGATCAGACAGCATCCTTCGGCGTGTTTCGTAAAACCCGTTTCGATTGAAACCGGGCGCATTTCGCTTAGATCTCGTCCTGAGGGGCGCATTGGATATCCTTTGTCTGACGATGGGGCAATACAGCCCGGCGGGCGGGTGATGCAACCCCGATTGACCTTTCGGAAATGTGGACTTTAATGGCTTTCCAGCCAAGGATGAACCGCATGAGTGATGCGAACAGATTGCTAGAAGACCTTAATGACCGGTCCCGCGAGGTGTTCCGGCAGGTTGTCGAATCCTACCTGAGCAGTGGTGATCCGGTGGGAAGCCGGACCTTGACCCGAACACTGAGCGAAAAGGTCAGCGCAGCCACGATCCGAAACGTCATGCAGGACCTGGAATTCATGGGATTGCTGGACAGCCCCCATGTCAGCGCGGGCCGGGTGCCGACCCAATTGGGATTGCGCCTGTTCGTGGACGGGCTGCTGGAGGTCAGTGATCTGGATGCCTAGGACCGGCAGAAGCTGGACGAAACCGTTCGGCGAAACACCAATGATGTTGGCGACATGTTGGATCAGCTCGGCTCGGCGCTGTCTGGTGTGACGCGTGGCGCATCTCTTGTTCTGACGCCGAAGCACGAAGCGGAAATCCGGCATATCGAGTTTGTTTCTTTGGCGCATAATCGCGCTTTGGTTGTAATCGTCTTCCGACGGTCACGTGGAAAACCGTCTGTTCACTCCGCCACCCGGCCAAACGCCGAGTTCGATGCGGGAAGCGGCGAATTTCCTGAACGCGCTGATCGAAGGGCGGACGTTGAGAGAGGTTCAGAGGTCCATCCGGACCGAGATCAAGGCCCGGCGCCAGGAAATCGACCAGTTGGCGCGCGACATGGTGCAAAGTGGACTCGCGATATGGCAGGATGACGACGAGGACGCCGCGCGACTGATCGTACGCGGCCGTTCGAATCTGTTGGGCCAGGAGGGCGAAGGGGAAGAACTCGAGCGCATTCGAACCCTGTTTGACGACCTTGAGCGCAAGCGCGACATCGCCGAATTCCTCGAA
>CAYGNE010000134.1:0-9143 GCA_964351155.1 uncultured Rhodobacterales bacterium
TCGACGCCCCTGTCGGCATTTTCGCGGCCAAACAGCACCGCTTCCATTCGTTCCGGCTCGATGCTGGCGCAATTCACGGTGACAAAGGGGGCACCTGCCCGGCTGGAATGGGCATGGATGTAACGCGCGGCGATTTCCTTGCCCGACCCGGCAGGCCCGGTCAGCATCACCCGGCCGTTGGATTTCGTGACCTTGTCAAGGTTCCCGACCAGCGTCCGGAATGCCGAGCAGGACCCGATCATCTCGGCTGTCGAACTTTCCCGATGCTTGAGCGAACTGTTTTCGCGACGCAGGCGCGAGGTTTCCATCGCCCGCCGGATGACAACCATCAGCTGGTCGATGTTGAACGGTTTCTCGATGAAATCATAGGCGCCCTGCTTGATCGCGGCGACCGCGATCTCGATGTTTCCGTGGCCAGAGATGATGACCACCGGAACATCCGGATTATCGCGCTTCACCGTCTTCAGGATATCGATTCCGTCCATCCGGCTGTCCTTCAGCCAGATGTCGAGGATCAGGCATGCCGGCGGTTCGTCATTGATGGCGGACATACATTCATCGGAGTTTCCGGCCAGTCTCGTGGCGTATCCTTCATCTTCCAGAATATCGGATACCAGTTCACGGATATCGCGTTCGTCGTCTACTATCAGGATGTCACTCATATCTTTCCTGCTCTTTCTGCTTTGCTTGCGCGGGAATTACGGGCGTCGGTTACAGGTTGGGGATTGCTGGCAGGAAGACGGATCACCGCCATCGCGCCAAAATGGGACTGGCCGTCAAAGACAGGCGCGTCTTCAAGTGCAAGCGTGCCACCATGTTCCTCGATTATCTTCTTGACGATCGGCAGCCCGAGGCCGGTGCCTTCGTCGCGGGTTGTCACATAGGGCTCAAACAGGCGCGCACGGTCTTCGGGGAGCCCGATGCCATTGTCCGAAATCGTGATCTGACACCCGCGCGGCACCGCGGAAACCGTGACATGGATTTGCGGATCAAGGTCAGGCGGTGCACCTTTTTCCTTAAGGGTTTCAATTGCCTCTCCGGCATTCTTGATCAGGTTTGTCAACGCCTGGGACATCATCGTGGCGTCGATCTCTCCAATCAGAGGTTCATCGGGAAGCTCGGCCACGATGCGCACACCGGGCTGACCTGTTTGTTGCAGCAGGATCGCATCGCGCGCCAATGCAACGATATCCTCGTTGCGCCTGTCCGGTTCAGGCATCCGGGCGAACTTGCTGAACTCATCGACAATCCGACGCAGATCATTTGTCTGACGCACGATGACATCGGTCATCGCCTCGAGCCGGTCACTGTCTTCGCCCACAACAGGTGAAAACTTGCGCTTGATGCGCTCGGCGCTGAGCTGGATGGGTGTCAGCGGATTCTTGATTTCATGGGCGATCCGCCGGGCAACGTCACCCCAGGCCGCCATCCGCTGGGCACTGACCAGGTCGGTCACATCGTCAAAGGCCACAACATATCCCTCGAGACTGCCATCGGCCTCGCGCCGCGTGGACATCCGCACCAACAGGTTTTCCAGCCTGCCCTGTCGGGTCACCTTGATCTCGCCCTGCGCGATTTCGGAATCGCCGGACCTGAGCGTGTCGAACAACGGTCCGAACTCCGGGACCGCCACCGCAAGAGCAAGCGCCAGGGATTGCTCATCGTCGGACCAGTCCAATAGCCGTGCGGCGGAACGGTTCACGAAGGTCACCCGCCCTGCGGGATCAAGCCCGACCACGCCGGATGTGACCGAGGTCAGGACCGAGTCAAACATGCGCCGCCGCCGCTCGATCTGGCGGGTGTTGTCGAGCAACCGATCGCGCTGGCCCTTCAACTGGTGCGTCATCTGGTTGAAATACCGGCCCAGCATGGCGATTTCATCGTCGCCTTCTTCCTCGAGAACCTGAACGTCGAGATCACCCCCACCGACTTTCTGTGCGGCCGTTGTCAATCGCCCCACCGGCCGGCTGAGCCGCTCTGCGAACCACAGCCCCAGCCAGATCGCCGCAAGAATCAGAATGACCGCGAACCCGAGGTACAAGAGCCCGAACTCGAAAAGCAGGCGGCCGCGCTCTTTCTCGAGCTGCTGATAGAGAAGCGCCGTCTCTTTTGTTTCGTCCAGCAGGTTCAGGATATCGCCGTCCACCTCGCGGCTGACATAGAGAAACCTGTCGACGAACTCTTCCAGCCGTACAAGCGCGCGGAATTCGTTGTTGTTCCAATCCTGGATGATCAACAGACCGTCTTCACTGGCTCCGGTGATCTCGGCCGTTTCCGGTTGCTCGAAATCGAAGAGATAGGAGCCTTCGCCGCGCGCCCGGATGCTTCCCGTTCCATCGATCACATAGGCTTCGCGCAGGCCGCGCTGGATCTGGGCCTGCCCCTGCCCCAGAAGCTGGCGCAGTTCCGCGTCGTTGAGAAAAACCGTCGACCGTTTCGCACGGTCCAGGAAGTGGGCCAGTGCGGTGGCGTCCTGGGCCAGGTTTTCACGGTGTTCCTGTTCATAGGCTTCCGCCGCCGACAGCGAAGTGCCGACCACCTGTCGCACCCGGTCGGAAAACCATCCTTCCAGTCCGATATTGACCGTCAAACCGGCAAAAACCGCGACTGTCACGGTGGGAATCAGCGCCAGCAGAGCGAACACGCCGGTTAACCGCAGATGCAGCCGCGATCCTGCGGATTTCGCCCGCCGTGCCGCGACCAGCCGGACAATCTGGCCCAGGACGAGTGTCGCCACAACCAGCACATAGACCAAGTCGGCCAACAGGATGAATCGCAAGGAGGGCGAAGAAGAGTGCTGATCGAATGGCCCCAACACCATGAAGGTCAAAAGAGCCAGAACCGGGCCAAGCAATACCAACCCAAGCGTGCCCACGTTTTTGGCCCGCCGGGTTCTGCGCCACCGGTTGAAAGTCAGCAACGGCCTGTTCTGTGACCGAGTCGTCACCAGTTGCCCTCATAGTTGATGTGCCGCTTTCGCGGCTTACCGCCATATGTCGTGGTCTTGTTCCGGTGTCAGTTGCAACTGACACCGGTCTGCCACGGTTCTGTGGCGATTTTACATCAACTTTCGCCTCCGTGTCACCTCTATATCGAGATCGGTGATTTTCTTGCGCAGCGTGTTCCGGTTTATGCCCAGCAGATCGGCGCATTTTGCCTGGTTCCCGCCCGTCGCATCGAGGGCGATTTCGATCATCGGCGCCTCGACTTCCCGCAGGATTCGCGCGTAAAGCCCCGGTGGCGGCAGCATATTTCCATGCAGGTCGAAATAGCGCCGCAGGTGCCGGGCCACCGAAGCGGACAGCTTTTCCGTATTCGCCTGCCCCAGCGACGGTTCCATCTCTGGCTGGTTGCCCAGTACCGTCTCGACCTCGGCGCGGGTGATCTCGTCCGCCCGGCTGGTCAGTACCAGGCGGCGAATCGCATTCTCGAGCTGGCGCACATTGCCGGGCCAGCTGTACAGCCGGAAAACATCCTGCGCCTCGCTACTCAAACGGCGTTTTGGTGCGCCGTCCTGCTCGGCGCGATCAAGGAAATGTCCGACCAACAGATCGATATCATCCACCCTTTCGCGCAATGCCGGCACGTGCAACGATGCCCCGCCGACGCGATAGAACAGGTCCGGGCGTACCCTGCCTTGTTCCATTTCCGCGGACAGGTCTTTCTGGCTCGTTGCCATGAAGCGCGGCAGATGGTCGCCGGGCGCGTCGATCATCCGGACAATGCGAGCCTGTGTTTCATCCTCGAAATCCGCGATTTCATCAAACAACAGGGTGCCGCCCTTGGCCCGCGCCAGTACTCGCGCCGGGCCTTCGATATCGGCCAGATCGGCATCGGTCACGGTGATGAACGGCAATGTGCGCCGATCGGAAAAATCATGGATCGCACGGGCAATCAGTGATTTTCCCGTACCGCTTTCTCCCGAGATCAGCACCGGAAGGTCGCTGTTGAGAACCCGTGCGACAAGTCGGTACAGCGCCTGCATGACGGGGGTGCGCCCGACCAGCGGAAGATTTTCGGACCGTTCCTCGCTGGCGGTTGACGGGGATGTTTTGGGTGCGCGGCGGGTCATCTCCAATGCCCGCGAGGTCCGTTTCATCAGATCCGGCAAATCAAACGGTTTGGGCAGGTAGTCATAGGCATCTGCCTCGGCGGCCTGGATGGCCGTCATGATCGTATTCTGGGCCGAAATCACGATCACCGGCAGACCGGGGCGATCCTGGGCAATTCTTGGCAGCATTTCGAGCCCGTTTCCATCCGGCATCATGACGTCGCTGATCACCACGTCACCTTTGCCTTCGCCAACCCACCGCATCAGGGTGGTCAGCGAAGAGGTGGCATGGACCTTGCAGCCGGCGCGTGTCAGCGCCTGTGTCAGAACCGTGCGGATCGTGCGGTCGTCATCTGCAACAAGAACCGTTCCATCCATCAGCAAGTCTCCTCGGTTTCCAGGGCGCGCGGGGCGCGGGGCAGCGAAAGGCGGAATACCGTCTTGCCGGGGGTTGATGACACGGCGATCCAGCCCCCGTGATCGGACACGATCTTGCTGACCAGCGCGAGGCCCAGACCGGTTCCGTTTTCCCGCCCGGACACAAACGGGTCAAAGACATCTGCCCGGATATCCTCGGGCAGACCGGGTCCGTCGTCGCAGATCTCGATCTGCAGCGGCAGCGGTTCGCCCGACCCGTCGGCGCGCCGCAACCTGACGGAATGCTCATAGTAGCTACGGATGCGGATGATCCCGCCGGCCGGGTCGGCCGCTTCAGACGCGTTCCGGAGCAGGTTCAGAATGACCTGCAACAACTGATCGGGATCACCATAGGCCGGCGGCAAGGAAGGATCATACTCCTCCACGATCTTCATGTGCGCGCCGAACCCGAGCAAGGCGGACCGGCGCGCGCGGTCCAGCACATCATGCAGGTTCACCGGCTTCAGTTCCGGTGCTGACAGGTTGCCGAACTGTTCGACCTGCTCCAGCAGTTTCACGATCCGGCGGCTTTCCGTCACGATCAGGTCTGTCAGCTCGAGATCTTCGGGCGGCAGGTTCATGCTCAGCAACTGGGCCGCACCGGTGATTCCGGCCAGCGGGTTCTTGATTTCGTGTGCCAGCATCTCGGCCATGCCGATCGCTGATTGAGCGGCGGACTTGACCGATTGGCTTTGCGTCATGCGGCCGGCAAGCTCGCGCGGCGCGATCATCAGGATCATGGTTCCCGGCTGGCCGAGCAGAGGCGCAATCTGCAATGCGCATTGCAACGGCGCCCGGTTACCAGAGCCGACATCGATATCGTTGACGAACAGAGGAGTCCCGTTGCGTCGGGCCCGTTCAAGTGCTTCTTCGATCGGGGCGTCGACCGCGATCTGGTCCCAGACCGGTGTGCCGATCACTGATCTGGCCGATGCGTTCAGAAATCCCTCACAGGCCGAATTCACATCGGTGATGTTGTCCGCTTCGTCGATCAGCAGCGCCGGAACGGGCAGCGAGGCCCATATCGCGTTCTCGACGTTCATGCGGCCTCGTCCTGTTCATGTCCGCTCAACGCATCGCCCAGCAGCGCCAAAACCTCGTCGGGGTTCCTGGACGTGAGAATGCGACGGCGCAGGTCGGTGGGCGTCGATGCGTCGTCCATGTACCAACCCAGATGCTTGCGTGCGACGCGCAAGCCCAGTTCTTGCCCGTAAAAACACAGGACTGACTGGTAATGATCGCGCACCATCGTCACGAGGTCCGGACCCGTGGGAACCGCGGGTTTCGGGCTTCCCCAAAGATCATGCGCGATCTGCGCCAGAAGCCAGGGTTTGCCTTGCGCCCCCCGTCCGACCATGACGCCATCCGCTCCGGATCGGTCCAATGCGTCCCGTGCATTGCAGGTGTCTGTAATGTCACCATTTGCGACGACCGGGATCCCGACCGCTTTCTTGACCGCTGCGATCGCGGACCAATCCGCCGATCCCTTGTAGAATTGGCAACGCGTGCGCCCGTGGATTGTGACCATTCGAATACCCGCCGCTTCGGCCTGGCGGGCGATGTCAGCGGCATTCAGGCAGTTGCTGTCCCACCCCAGCCGTGTCTTGAGAGTGACAGGGATGTCAACCGCTCCGACGACCGCCTCGATCAGGCGCAGCGCGTGATCGGGTGTCTTGAGAAGTGCGGAACCGGAATATCCGTTGGTGACCTTCTTGGCCGGGCATCCCATGTTGATGTCTATGATCGCGGCGCCGTTGTCGGCCACCTGCCGCGCGGCTTCCGCCATCCAGTGCGCTTCGCGTCCAGCCAGCTGCACCGCCGTATTGGCGACATCCGCACTCAGTTCCGCCCGTTCGCGCACCCCCGGTTTTGCCTGTACCATTTCCTGGCTCGCCACCATTTCGCTGACCACCAGCCCTGCTCCGAAACTCTGAACCAGATCACGAAACGGACGGTCGGTGATTCCGGCCATTGGAGCCAGCAGAACTGGAGGGTCCAGGAACCTGTCGTCAAGCTGCAGGAACAAATGCCTAATCCTTGTGCGATTGGTGTTGGTGTAGTGTCTGCGGCGCCATGCAACAAGTTTTACAAGGGAAAATCCGAACAACCTCGCGGCATCTGCCTATTTTTTGTGCAACCCGTCGGATGATTGCGTCGACACGCCCCTGCGCATAAACACGAAGCAGGAACAGTTTCGGAACAGGACACCCCATGAGAATCGCCGCACTTATCGTCGCCGCTGGTCGCGGCACACGTGCGGGTGATGGCTTGCCCAAACAATGGCGAAGCATTGCCGGAGCGCCGGTGGCGGTTCACACCGTCCGGGCTTTCGAGGGCGTGCCCGGGATCGAGAATGTCACGCTCGTGCTGCATCCGGATGATATGGATCGGCAAGACATGTTTACCCGGCCAGGCATCACGGTGACTTCCGGTGGCGCAACCCGTGCGGCCTCGGTCCGAAACGGGTTGAAGTCGCTTGCAGGGACCGGAACAACACGCGTTCTGATCCATGACGTCGCCCGCCCCTGTGTCTCGCGGGAAACGATAGCGGCGGTCATTTCGGCTCTGGACACCAGGACCGGCGCCGCTCCGGCGCTGCCGGTGACGGACGCGCTCTGGACAGGTCAGAACGGTTTCGTGACCGGATCACAGGACCGAACCGGCCTGTACCGTGCGCAGACGCCGCAGGGGTTTCATTATTACGCCATTTGCGCCGCGCACGAGGCCTATGCCGGCGAAGCGGCGGACGATGTCGAGGTTGCCCGTGCAGCCGGCATCGAGGTTGCCATCGTGCCCGGGGACGAAGACAATCTGAAAATCACCCTGCCCGGAGATTTCGTCCGGGCGGAAAACATCTTGAGGACGCGGAATGGACATCAGGCTGGGTAACGGATTTGACGTGCACCGGTTCGGCCCCGGAGATTGCGTTGTGCTGTGTGGTGTGACCATTCCGCACGACCACTGTCTGCTCGGGCATTCCGACGCCGATGTCGGGATGCATGCCCTGACCGATGCGATTTACGGTGCGCTGGCACAGGGGGACATCGGCCAGCATTTCCCGCCAGACGATGAACAATGGAAAGGCGCCGACAGCGCGGTTTTCCTGCGCCATGCGGTCAAACTGGCCGCCGAGAAGGGATTTGCCCTGAACAATGCCGATGTCACGCTGATCTGCGAACAGCCCAAGATCGGCCCCCATGCGCTGGCCATGCGCGCGCGATTGTCGGACATCACCGGGCTGGACACTGACCGGATCTCGGTCAAGGCAACAACGTCGGAACGGCTCGGATTCACAGGTCGCGGCGAGGGCATCGCGGCTCTGGCAACCGTCACGCTGGCGGCGTCATGAAGCGACTGGCCCTGATGATCGCAACGGTTGGCGGAGTCGGATACCTGCGGCCGGCCCCTGGAACCTGGGGGTCGGCCGCGGCTTTGCCGCTGGCATGGTTCTTGCACATTGTCGGTGGTTTCCCGCTGCTGCTGATCGCGACAATCGCCACGTTTCTCAAGGGATTATGGGCAACGCGCATCACGACCCAGGACAGTTCGAACCACGACCCATCGGAAATCGTCATCGACGAAGTTGCCGGGCAGTTCATCGCCATCCTGCCGCTCAGTTATTCGGCGTGGTCCATGGACCTGGACATTGCAGCACTTTGGCCCGGTTGGATCGCGGCCTTTGCCCTGTTCCGGCTCTTTGACATCACCAAACCCTGGCTGGTTGGCTGGGCGGACCGGCGAGGAGATCCGTTGGGCGTCATGCTGGATGACGTGATCGCCGGAGTTTTTGCGGCGTTGGGCGTGATGGTGCTGGCCGCCTTGTGGCACGGGGTATTGGGATGGTGAATGTCTCGGAATTGCTGGAGCAGGCTCGTCGGAAAGCCGTGCGGATCGCCACCGCCGAGAGTTGCACAGGAGGCTTGGTGGCCGTGGCACTAACCGATGTCGCCGGGTCTTCGGACGTGATGGAACGCGGTTTCGTGACCTATTCCAACGCGGCCAAGCAGGACCTTCTGGGAGTTCGCACCGAAACGCTTGAGGCGCATGGCGCTGTGTCGGAACAGGTTGCGCAGGAAATGGCAGAAGGCGCCTTGAACCGGGCACCGGTTCAGCTTGCCGTTTCAATAACCGGGATCGCCGGCCCGGGCGGATCAGAGTTCAAACCCGAGGGGCGGGTCTGCTTTGGGCTTGCCAACAGCGGACAGGATACTTTCACCGAAACGGTTGATTTTGGTGCATTGGGTCGCCCCGGTGTGCGTCGGGCCGCCTGTGAACATGCGCTTGATCTTCTGGCGCGGGGCCTTTCGCGGATCGGTGAGAATTCAGGCAACTGATCGGACAGAGTGCCCATTATTGCGGCAGATGGGAAATAGCCCGTTTTTTGGGCCGTCCTGGCGCGCTTGCCGCTTTTTTCCGCGTCCCGATTTGGTTTCAACCTCACGGCACATATCCGAGGGAAGGAAATCCAATGAACGGCGCAGACACCGCATGGATCATCGTGGCCACGGCCCTGGTCCTCTTCATGACATTGCCAGGGCTTGCGCTGTTTTACGGCGGTTTGGTCCGCGCCAGAAATGTGCTGAGCGTGTTCATGCATTGCTATGCCATTGCCTGTTTGATGAGCATCCTGTGGCTCGTGGCAGGGTACTCCATCGCCTTCGGTGGCGGGACAACG
>CAYGNE010000135.1:0-9103 GCA_964351155.1 uncultured Rhodobacterales bacterium
AAGGTCGCTTCCATCAACGGATAATGCGTGCAGCCCAAAACTGCCGCCTGGGGGTTCGGCATCTTGCGTTTAAGTGCCTCCACATGGCTGCGCACCAGCGCCTCGGCCAGAATCATGTCGCCATCCTCGATGGCGTCAACGACGCCGCCACAGGCTTGCGCCTCGACATCCACACCGATGGCACGGAATGCCAACTCCCGCTGGAACGCCCGGCTAGCAACCGTGGCCGGTGTCGCGAACAATGCCACGTGTTTCACTGCAACTTCGCGTGGGGGTGAATTGTCGCCCCATTGACGCTCTGTCAAAGCTTCGATCAGAGGCACAAAAACACCCAGCACCCGCTTTCCGCGCGGCAAGCCGCCCTCCTGCATCCGCCGCAATGCGGCCGCGCTGGCGGTGTTGCAGGCCAGGATCACCAGATCACAGCCTCGCTCCCACAGGCGCTCAACCGACTTCACGGTCAATGCATACACATCGTCGGCATCACGCACCCCGTATGGCGCATTTGCACTGTCACCAAGGTACAGGAATTCGACATCTGGGAGACGCCGTTGCGCCGCCTCCAGAACCGTCAACCCACCCAGTCCGGAATCGAAAATGCCTACTGCCATCTCTTTCAAGCGCGATGCTTGTCCTCGAATTCATAGCCGTAGTCATATGACTTCAACGGCGTTGGAGACAGCTCATAAGTTGCTTTTCGGAGAAAATCCATCATCGCTTTGGAATCTTTGGACAACGGGTCCAGAATGTCGCGCCCCAGCGGCTTGCCGATCACCACGCGCACCGGCGTATCGACGCGCCTCCTGAATTCCTTGAGCAACAGTCCCATCCGCAACGTGGGATGGAGATGGCTGGCAACCTGAAACAGACGGCTGGCATGTCCGTCAAAGAAAACCGGGACGACGACGGCCTGGGATTTGCCGATCATGCGTGCGGTGAACCCGCGCCATACGGGATCCATTGGATGAGAGAACGGTCGCGCGGAGGTGCTGACCGTACCACCTGGAAAAACTCCGATTGCCCCGCCGCCGCGCAGGTAACTCCTGGCAGTCTTGCGGGTTTCAAGGTTCTGATGAACCGCCTCCCTGGTTTCATCGAATGAAATCGGCAAGATGACGTTGTTCAGGTCCTCGGCACGGCGAAAAACCCTGTGGGCGAGAATCCGGAAGTCGCCGCGAGCGATGCACAGGATGTGCCCCATGATCAGGCCGTCCAGAATGCCGTAGGGATGGTTTGCGATCAAAACCAGTGGCCCGCCAGCCGGGATATTTGACAGCGCCCCGCCAACCACGTCCAATGTCAGCCCGAACCGCTGGACCATGACGCTCCAGAATTCGCTTCCTGCTGCGATATCCTGCTCGTACCCTTCCGCGCGCCTGATAAGACGAGCCCGACCGGTAGTGTTTTCCATCAGGCGGATCAACATCTGCCCGCCGCGCGTCGTTGCAGAATGGGCATACGAGATGTCGCGAACCACGTGTCGACGCGAATCCATTCAATAAGCCCCGGGTCAGCCAGTTTCCCGCTCCCGGTAGCAGCCTTTCATGACATCCTGGTGACGCTCTACTCCGCCGCCTTGGCCAAATCCGGACCACCCTGCCGGAAAATCGCAAGAAGCTCTTCACGACGCTTTGCCGCCTTCGCTTCATTCGCTGCTTTCACAGGGCCAAAACCGCGGATATCAAGTGGCAATGAGGCCAGCGCCACAGCAACCTCCATTGTCCGTTGCGTGACCGCCGGGAGAATCTCTTTCAAATCGGCTTCGTATTGCCGGATGAGCGCCCGCTCCATTTTGCGTTCCGCACTGTAGCCGAAAACGTCCAACGGCGTCCCGCGCAGGCCTTTTAGCGATTTCAGTACCTTCAACGGGGTCTGAACCCAATCGCCGAACGCTCGCTTGCGCGGACGCCCGTCGGGCCCCTTTCCACCAAGGATCGGTGGTGCAAGGTGAAAACTCATCCGAAAGTCGCCGTCAAACTCTGCCGCAGCCTTTTCCCGGCTGCTCAACAACAAGCGAGCAACCTCATATTCGTCCTTGTAGGACAAAATCTTGTGATAGCCTTTTGCCACGGCTTCCTTCAAACCCTTGTCCTCGATGCTATCCAGCACCTTGCGATACCGCTTGGCGAGCCTTCTGCCCTGATATTTCACCAGATGGTCCGCCCGGTAATCGATTTTCTCTTCCAGCGTTCTTGGCAATTGAACAACTTTCGGCATCAGCAAATCCGACGCGGCATCAGGGTACAGAACCGCCCAGCGCCCGATTTCAAAGGCGCGCAGGTTGTTGTCGACCGCGGCCCCGTTCAGACGGATCGCATTGCAGACCGCTTCATGGCTCAGCGGCAAGAGACCGCGCTGCCAGGCTGCACCAAACATCATCATGTTGGAAAAAATCGAGTCCCCAAGAACCGCCTTGGCGAGTTCGGAGGCATCGAACATATCCAACCGCTCTTTCAAACGCGCCTGAAGCGCCAACTCCAGTCGGTCGGCCGGAATCGTAAACTCGGTGTTCCTGGTAAAGTCGCCGGTGATGATCTCGTGGCTGTTGACCACGGCGCCCGTGACACCCGTTCGGGTCAACCCAAGTGTCTTGGCTGCCGCGGACACCACCAGATCGCCGCCGATCAAGGCATGCGCCTCTCCGGTTGCGACACGGATCGCGCTGATGTCACCGGGGTTGTCGGCGAGACGGCAGTGGATGTGAACCGCGCCGCCTTTCTGGGCCAGACCGGCCATCTCCATCATGCCGGCACCTTTGCCGTCCAACTGCGCCGCCTGCGCAATCAGCGCGCCGATGGTCACGACTCCGGTGCCGCCAACACCGGTGATCACCACGTTATGCGTCCCGTCGATTTCCGGCAGATCCGGTTGTGGCAGGTCGGGCAACTCCAGCTCGGTCGTCGCCTCCTTGCGCAATTGCGCGCCTTCCAGTGTCACGAAGGACGGGCAAAACCCCTTGAGACAGGAAAAATCCTTGTTACACGAAGACTGGTCTATGGCCCGTTTGCGACCCAACTCGGTTTCCGCCGGGACAATCGACACACAATTGGATTGTACACCGCAATCACCGCAGCCTTCGCAGACGTCGGTATTGATGAACACACGTCGATCCGGATCGGGGAAGGTACCACGTTTGCGACGGCGGCGTTTCTCTGCGGCACATGTCTGAATGTAGACGATGGCGGAAACGCCTTCGATTTCGCGGAACTTCTTTTGCACGCCGTCCATATCGGCGCGTTCATGCCATTCGATCCCACCCGGGAAACCGCTGCGCGACGGCTCTTCTTTCTCATCATAGACCACGGCAACATGCTGAACGCCCATTGCCTTCAATTCGTTTACGATTCGCGGTGCATCCAGACCACCCTCGTTGTGCTGGCCTCCGGTCATGGCCACCGCGTCATTATAAAGGATCTTGTAGGTAATGTTGGCCTTGGAAGCCAAGGCGGCCCGTATCGCCTGAATTCCGGAATGGTTGTAGGTTCCATCGCCCAGGTTCTGAAACACATGGGGTGTCTTTGAAAATGGCGCTTCACCGATCCAGTTCGCCCCTTCGCCTCCCATATGCGTGTATCCAACCGTCGAGCGGTCCATCCACTGAACCATGTAATGACAGCCAATCCCGGCATAGGCACGGCTGCCATCCGGCACCTTGGTCGACGTGTTGTGCGGACAACCCGAACAAAAATAGGGTAGCCGGGCTGCAATATCTTCGGCGTTGTCGTTGCGCCGTGCGTCGTCCAGCGCCAGCATCCCGGCGCGGATGCCTTCGGTCTCCCGCCCCTCCTCTGCCAGGATTTCCCCAAGCTTCTGAGCAATCCAGATCGGGTCCAGCGCACCACGGGTCGGGAACAACTCCTCGCGATGCAACGTGCCGGCCCCGCCTTTGTACCAACCGTAAACACGACGTCCTTGCCGATCATCGAAAATGGCTTCCTTGATCTGCACTTCGATCAACTTGCGCTTTTCTTCGATCACCACGATCAGGTCCAGATCCTCGGCCCAATCGTGAAAGCCCTTCATGTCCAGCGGAAAGGTCTGCCCGACCTTGTAGGTCGTTATGCCCAGCCTGTCGGCCTCGGCTTCGTCAATGTTCAGCAGAGACAGCGCATGCACCAGATCCAGCCAGTTCTTGCCAGCTGCAACGAAACCGATCTTGGCGCCCGGTTTGCCCCAGACCCGCTTGTCCAACCCATTGGCGTGCGAAAAGGCCTCGGCCGCAAAACGCTTGTAATCGATCACGCGTGCCTCTTGCGCAGTCGGCGTGTCCAGCAGCCGAATGTTCAGGCCACCATCGGGCATGTCCAGTTTCGGCGTGACAAGCTGCATCCGCATCGGGTCGCCATCAACGACCGACGTCACCTCGATCGTATCCTTCATGGTCTTCAGACCAACCCAGACTCCGGCAAATCGCGACAAGGCATAGCCATAGATTCCATAGTCCAGAATCTCCTGAACCCCCGCCGGGCTGACAACGGGCATATATGCATCGACCAATGCCCATTCGCTCTGATGCAAAACGGTACTGCTCTCGCCGGTATGATCGTCACCCATCGCCATCAGGACACCGCCCATCGGGCTGGTCCCGGCCATGTTGGCATGTTTCATCACGTCGCCAGAACGATCCACGCCCGGGCCCTTGCCATACCACAGCCCAAAGACACCGTCATACTTGCCCTCGCCCCGCAATTCGGCCTGCTGGCTTCCCCACAGCGCGGTCGCGGCCAAATCCTCGTTCAGACCCAGTTGAAAGGTGATGTCATGAGCGGCCAGTTGCTTGGCCGCGCGCTGCATCTGCAGATCCACCGCTCCCAAGGGCGAACCGCGATACCCCGTCACCAGACCAGCGGTGTTCAAACCTGCGTTCCGATCGCGGAACTTTTGCATCAGCATCAGGCGGACCAGCGCCTGCGTACCGTTCAGCAGGACCTGCTTTTTGCTCAGGTCGAATCTGTCCGTCAATGAAATGCCTTGCGTGCTCATCCGTCGCCTCCCCAATTCGGAAAGATGTGCTGTCTGCCGCCTTATAGGTCATAATTGCTGACCCGTATAGCAAAAAACCTTCGCTTGTTCGCCGAACTGCTGTTGCAACACCGCGGTTCCATCCTTTCATATAGGCGGGCATCGGCAGATCGAAAGTTACTACAATGGATTGGGACAAGCTCAGAATTTTTCATGCGGTCGCGGACGCAGGTAGCCTGACCCACGCCGGCGACCGATTGAACCTGTCGCAATCCGCGGTCAGTCGCCAGGTTCGCGCGCTCGAAGACAGCCTTGGCGCAACCTTGTTTCACCGCCATGCGCGCGGACTGATTCTCACCGAACAGGGCGAATTGCTGTTTGATGCAACCTGTGCCATGTCAAAACGGCTGGAAACCGCATCAGCCCGGATCAAAGACAGCGAAGAAGAGGTGTTCGGCGAGTTGCGGGTGACGACCACCTTTGGATTCGGGCTGCTCTGGCTGGCCCCACGCCTTCCAAAGCTCTACAACAAATACCCCGACCTCAAGGTTGACCTGATGCTCGAAGAGCGGGTTTTGGACCTGCCGATGCGCGAAGCGGACGTTGCGATCCGCATGAAGGAACCAAGCCAGGCCGACCTGATACGCAAGCGTCTGATGACAGTGCAGATGCTGTTGTATGCGTCACGCGAGTATCTCGACCAAAACGGAACCCCTACCGGTTTCGATGATATCACGAACCATCGCCTGATCTGCCAGCATACGGAATCCGCTCAGGTCAGCGCTGGTGCGCAACTTGTTCAGCATTTGCTGACCTGCAATCCGCATTCGCTCCTGACAATAAACAACTACTTCGGTGTTCTTCAGGGGGTTCTCAACAATCTCGGGATCGGGGTATTGCCCGACTACGTGACCCATGACTTCCCTGATCTCATCCAGATTCTTCCGGAAATTGAGTCGGCCACGGTGCCGGTCTTTCTCGCCTACCCCGAGGAATTGCGCCAATCACAACGGATTGCCGCCTTTCGGGACTTCGTGCAAGAAGAGATCGTCATATACCGCAAGCACCTGAAGTTATTGGAAAATGCCAAAGGTATGCAGTAAACGCATAGCGGAAATGCTGCAGGTGCGGCATTATTTTCCTTGAACCGGAGAGTTCGGGTGCCTAATTGAAGTTATGAAGCGAACGACGCGATTTCGCTCTTTGCTTCATACCTCCCTGTTGGACTTCGGCCGAGCTTAGTGCTCGGCCTTTTTTTGTTGCCATGCAAGCACAAGGTGTCCTCAGGGATGCGGATGTCTTACCAAATCCAAAAGTATTTCCGTGCATTTGCGATCTATTCGGTTCAAAACAGTGGATAAATCACCAGTCCACCAAGGATGCCGTCATGCCTTTTCGTTCCATTTGCCTTGTCGTTCAGTTTTTCCTTTTTTTCCTACTCTCGATTCCTGCGCAGGCTCAGATGGCCGCAATCACTGGCGGATCGGAAAAAACGGAAACCGTTCAGATTGACCCCGCGACGATGACACCGGACGCCATCAACGAAATGGTGGCGCGAATGTCCGACGATCAGGTGCGGTCACTTCTGCTGGACAGGCTGGATGCGGTGGCCAAGGAGAACGCACAGACAAACACCGCAAACGAAGGTGCCATCGCCACGATCTCGCGTCTTTGGTCGGGTCTGACCGCATCTCTGAGTCATGTCGTTCTGCAACTCCCGAACCTGTTCAGCAACCAGATGGAGGCCATCTCGATATTCTCCAACTCGTTCGAAAGCGGTGGCTTGCTGAAGCTTTTTGGCATCATCGCGGGCATTCTGGCCTTGGGATATGCGGCCGAGCGCGCCGTTGGCGTGATGACCCGGCGCTGGCACCAGAACATCGAGCCAACGGGCGACGGCGATTTGAAGGGCGCCTTGCGCTTCCTGTGGCGTCGCTTCTGCCATGAACTTCTTGGCCTGGTTGTCTTCTACATTGTCGTAATGACCCTCGGACGCACTCTTCTGGACGAAAATCAGCTCGCTTTTGCGGGGCCATTTGTAATCTATCTGGTCTGGGTTCCAAGACTCGGTGCCGCGATTTCCCGGTTTGTCCTGGCCCCGTCTAAACCCGCCCTGCGAATGGTCAATGTCAACGATCACTGGGCATCATACCTCTATCGCAACCTGATCGGGCTGTTCCTGCTGATTGGCGCCACGCTCTTCATCGTCGGATTCAACACCCGGACCGGCATCGACATGAGCGAAACACGGCTCGCCTTCTGGCTGAACACGGCCGTGCATATCTACATCGTCGTGATCGCCTGGACCGCACGCGAGGGCCTGGTTGAAATGATGCGCGGTGCCGATCCGGACCGGTCCCGCTATGACGAAATGGTGGCAACGGCCTATCCGTATTTCGCCATTGCCGTATCGGTGGTCATGTGGCTCGTCGTCGAAACGATCATCGGTACGCGCGACCCCAAACTGGTTTCCGTGCTCCGTTCCGGCCCGCATTTTGTCACCATGTTCTGGCTCTTGATGATGCCGGCTATCGATACGCTGATCCGCGGGCTGGTCCGGCATCTTCTGCCCCCGATGTCTGGTGACGGGCGGATTGCCGAAGAAGCCTACAGATCGACGAAACGCAGCTATATCCGCATTGGGCGCGTCATCGCGGTCGCCTTTGTTATCGTGATGATCGCGAATGCGTGGCGTTTCAACCTCGGGGATCTCCTGGCGAACCGGGGCGGCGGCAGCATTGCCGGCAACCTGATCGAATTTGTTCTGGTGGCGGCCGTCGGGTACATCATCTATGAGGTCGTTTCGCTCTGGATCAACCGCAGGCTGGCCAAGGAGCAGACCACCACAGCGTCGACCGAAGAGGAAATGGGCGGCGGCGAAGGCGGTGGCGCCGGAGGGTCGCGTCTGGCCACGGTATTGCCGCTGGTGCGGATATCATCCCAGATCGCCATCGGTATCATTTTTACCCTGCTCGCCCTGGGCAGCCTTGGAATCGACACCACCCCGCTTCTGGCCGGTGCAGGTATTCTCGGTCTGGCAATTGGTTTTGGTGCGCAGAAACTAGTGAGCGACATCGTGTCGGGCGTTTTCTTCCTGATTGATGACGCGTTCCGTGTCGGCGAGTATGTCGATGTTGGCGGGACCATGGGCACGGTCGAAAAAATCTCGATCCGCTCGATGCAGCTGCGTCACCACCGCGGGAACGTGCACACGATCCCCTACGGGAGCGTCGAAAAGGTCACCAACTTCAGCCGAGACTGGGTGATCATGAAACTGATGTTTACCGTGCCCTTTGACACCGATCCGAACAAGGTCAAGAAAATCTTCAAGAAGATCGGCGCGGAAATGCTTGAAGATCCTGTGTTCGGGAATGATTTTCTCGAACCTTTCAAGAGCCAGGGCGTTCTCCAGTTCGACGATGTCGGCATCGTCATGCGGGGTAAATTCATGGCCAAGCCGGGGACTCAGTTCACCATCCGCAAGGAGATATACAACCGGGTACGCAACGAATTCGCCGCCGCCGGTATCGAATTCGCACGGCGCGAGGTTCGGGTCGCCATCCCGGGTATTGAGCATGCGGAAGATCTGAGCGAGCAGGAAAAGACCGCCGTGGGTGCTGCGGCAACCGGTGTCGTGCAGGCGGAAATCGACAAGCAATCGGGTCAAGGCAAATCCTGACCCCCGCCGGACCGTCCGCTCGCGACGAACAACGCGGACGATTGGCTCGCTCAACCGCGGCGGCTGAAGGATGCGCTTTGCTCTTTCCCCCGCCGCGCCCTTCCCGTAAAAGGCCCGCAAAATCGGCCACCCGGGGACCCAGAGCACGATGCAGGAACCAGCGATTACAGCGGAACTTATCGAAAACCACGGCCTGAAACCCGACGAGTACGACCGCATTCTGGACATCATCGGACGCGAACCGACATTCACTGAACTGGGCATCTTTTCAGCCATGTGGAACGAGCACTGTTCCTACAAATCCTCCAAGAAGTGGCTTCGCACTCTGCCAACCGAAGGACCCCAGGTGATCTGCGGGCCGGGTGAAAACGCCGGTATCGTCGACATCGGGGACGGACAGGCGGTGGTCTTCAAGATGGAAAGCCACAACCACCCCTCGTACATCGAACCCTACCAGGGTGC
>CAYGNE010000136.1:0-9075 GCA_964351155.1 uncultured Rhodobacterales bacterium
CGCCGCTCTGCGGGACCTGGAGCATGTCGGCAATATCTCCCCGGCCGCGGACGGCCTGACCCCGGCCGAGCAGCTTGTTCTGATCAACGAGGATGCGCGCAACCTGCAACTGGCCCAGCAACGCGTGCTGACCGGCCTGACTGAAGAGATGGAACAGGCCGGAATATCCGTTCTGTCGCGCAAGGATCTGACGGCATCCGACAAGGACCACCTGGCCGATGTCTTTCTGAACCGTGTCTTCCCGGTGCTCTCGCCACTGGCCATCGATCCCGCCCATCCGTTTCCGTTCATTCCCAACACCGGCTTCTGCCTGGCCCTGCAGCTTGAACGGAGCCGGGACAAACGCGCGTTGCAGGCGTTGTTGCCGATCCCGCACCAGATCGATCGCTTTACCTCCTTGCCATCGGAAGCGGGTCAGACTCGGTTCCTGCCGCTCGAAGAACTGCTGCTGGAACACATCGGCAGCCTGTTCCCGGGCTACAAGCTCAAATCGCATTTTGCATTTCGCGTATTGCGCGACAGCGACCTGGAAGTGGAGGAAGAAGCCGAAGATCTCGTCCGTGAATTCGAGGTGGCCCTGAAACGCCGTCGTCGCGGCGAAGTTGTCCGCATGACCCATTCCGCCGGCGCCCCGCCGAAACTGATGGACACGATCATGCACGAACTCAACGTGGATCCCGAGGAAGTGGTCGAAATCGAGGGCATGATCGGTCTCGTCGATCTGAGCGAACTGGTGATCGACAGCCGGCCGGACCTTCTCTGGACCCCGTTCACACCGCGGATCCCGGAACGGGTCAGCGACCACGATGGCGACATGTTCGCCGCCATCCGCCAGAAAGACATGCTGCTGCATCACCCCTATGAAACCTTTGACATGGTGGTGCGGTTTCTCACCCAGGCAGCCCGCGATCCGGATGTCGTTGCCATCAAGCAGACACTCTACCGGACATCCAAGAATTCTCCCATTGTCGAAGCCCTTTGCGAGGCGGCGGAAGACGGAAAATCGGTCACCGCGCTGGTCGAGCTCAAGGCGAGGTTCGACGAAGCCGCGAACATCCGCCAGTCCCGCCGGCTGGAACGGGCCGGGGCGCATGTGGTCTATGGTTTCCTGGATTGGAAAACCCACGCCAAGATCAGCACCGTGGTGCGTCGCGAGGGCGATAATCTGGTGACCTACACCCATTACGGCACCGGCAATTACCACCCGATCACGGCGCGGATCTACACCGATCTTTCGCTGTTTACCTGCGACACCGCGTTGGGCCGGGATGCGACCAAGGTGTTCAATTTCCTGTCGGGTTATGCCCAGCCGGATTCGCTGGAAAACCTGGCGATTTCGCCGTTGAACCTCAAATCGCGCCTGCTCGAGATGATCGCGGCAGAGACCGAGCACGCCAAGGCCGGGCGCCCTGCCGAAATCTGGGCCAAGATGAACTCGCTGATCGACAGCGAAGTGATCGACGCGCTTTACCGTGCCAGCCAGGATGGCGTGAAGATCAGCCTCGTGATCCGCGGAATCTGCGGGTTGCGCCCCGGTATCAAGGGTTTGTCAGAAAACATCCGGGTGAAATCAATCATCGGCCGGTTTCTTGAGCATTCCCGCATCGTGTGTTTCGCAAACGGCAACGGGCTGCCGGGGAAAACTGCGCGGGTCTTCATCTCGTCGGCCGACTGGATGGGCCGCAATCTGAACCGGCGGGTCGAGACTCTGGTCGAAATCCACAACGCCACCGTCAAGGCCCAGATCGTCAGCCAGATCATGGCGGCCAACCTCGCCGACACCGCGCAAAGCTGGGTGATGGGGCCAAGCGGCGCATTCACTCGCGCCGCGTTGCCCGAAGGCGAGTTCTCTTTCAACTGTCACCGGTTCTTCATGGAAAACCCGTCCCTGTCGGGTCGCGGGTCCGCCGGGGCGTCGGATGTGCCCAAATTGACGCACACGGACGAGACCTCTGGCAATTGACCCGTCCACCCGGTTCGCGCATTTTGGCGGCAAATCAGCCGAGGGACGCATGACAGACGCAACCGCAACCCCTGAGTGGGGGCCGTTCGGGCGGCCTTTGTTTGACAGTCCGAGCGCGCGCGCGTTGTCCAGGGTCGGCGTTGTGGATGTCGGCTCCAACTCGGTCAGGCTGGTGGTGTTCGACGGTGCGGCCCGGAGCCCGGCATATTTCTACAACGAAAAAATCATGTGCGCGCTTGGCGCAGGGCTGTCCGAAACCGGCCGGTTGAATCCCGAAGGCCGGAAACGCGCCCTGGCGGCCATTCACCGTTTTCAGCATCTGGCGAACGGGATGGGGCTTCCGCCATTGACCGCCGTGGCCACCGCCGCGGTGCGAGATGCGTCCGATGGCGCGGATTTCTGTGACGAGGTCGAGCGCGAAACCGGGTTGCACATCTGGGTGATCGATGGCGAGGAAGAAGCCCGCCTGTCGGCCCAGGGCGTTCTGCTGGGGTGGCCCGGTTCCTTCGGGCTGGTCTGTGATATCGGTGGGGCCAGCATGGAACTGGCGGAAATCTCCGATGGCCATGTCGGCAAGCGCATCACGTCCGAGCTCGGCCCGCTGAAGCTGGCCGGTGTCGCCGGCGGGCGGCGCGGGCGGAGGGCCCACATCAAGACCGTGATGACCCGGTTGCACGACATCATGGGGCCGCAACCCGATCGCCTGTTCCTGGTCGGTGGCAGCTGGCGGGCCATCGCACGCATCGACATGCTGCGAAGAGACTATTCGCTGCACGTGCTGCACGAATACCGGATGACCCAAAAGGACGTCCGCGCGACGATCCGCTTCATCGAGAGCAACGACCACGAAGAACTGCGTACCGCCGCAAATGTCTCGTCGGCGCGGATGGCGCTGGTGCCGATTGCCTGTGATGTGCTGAGCCGCCTTGTCGGAACGTTCAAACCCAAGGACATAGCCGTTTCCAGCTATGGGATTCGCGAAGGTTTGCTTTACGAACAGATGCCGCAACGCCTGCGCGATCGCGACCCTCTGATCGAAGCCTGCCGGTTCGCCGAGGTGAAGGACGCCCGCTTTCCCGGATTTGGCAAGACTCTCTACAACTTTGTCATGCCGCTGTTCAAATCCGCGCCCATCTCGCAGAGACGGCTGGTCAAGGCCGCCTGTCTTCTGCACGATGTCAGCTGGCGGGCGCATCCCGACTATCGCGCCGAGGTCTGTTTCGACAACGCCACCCGCGCCAACCTGGGCGGGCTGAAGCATTCCGAACGCGTCTTTCTGGGCATGGCCCTTCTGCACCGGTATCGCAACCGGCGTGAAGGCACGCGGTTCGAGGAACTGTACGACCTGCTGGATGAAAAGGAACAGCTTCAGGCCGAGGTTCTGGGCAAGGCGATGCGATTTGGCGCCATGCTCCTGATGCAGAAGGAAACCACCCACAGCACGCTGAAATGGCACCCCAAGAAACGCCTGTTGCATTTTCGGTTGGCGCCGGACACCAAGCCGCTTTACGGCGAAGTCGCACAGGCGCGTCTGGCCTCGCTGGCGGCCTCGCTTCAGGCCGAATTGACCGTGACCGAGATTACCTGAATCAGATTTCCGTTTCACCTTGCGGCAATGGGTCATCCTTTGGCACCGGATCGCTTTTTTCCGGCACCGGTTTGGGGGCGCGGTCCGTTTTCTTGCGCATGATGATGTCGCCGTTGGGCAGTATCTCGGGCGGGTGATACGCGCTCCAGTCGCGCACCTGATCCAGCATCTCGCCCAAAGCCGGACCCATCTCTTCCATGAAACTGAACATCGCCGGCCCATACTCATCGGCCAGTTTGCGCATGTTCTCCAGCGCCGGTGACATTTCCTCGCGCAGACCTTCGAAAAACAGCTGAAGCCCGCGTTCCATCAGGTCGCCACCCTCCTCCGCGTTCTGGGCTGCAGAGGGGCCGGCGACCAGCGCAAGCACGAAAACGGGCACAAGAAACTGTTTCATGACGTCAATATAAGGTGGCGATCGTGTTATGGCAAAGCTCAGACATCAATATCGACCGTCACCGGGAAATGATCGGACGCCACCAGCAAAGCTTCGCGCAGCTCCACGACCTGCCAGCACCGCGCGTCGTCGAACGGATGCCAGATGCGCCATTGCGGGTTGGCTGCCATCAGGTCGGGCGACACCATCACGTAGTCCAGAAGCGCCTGCAGATACCTGTCCTGTCCGTTGATGTGAAACCGCGCCGTCGTCGGCGTCGCTCCCAGTTTTCTCTGCAAGGCCATGCGGGCGTGCGGGTCAAACATCTCGTCGCCCAGCAGAATCTCGACCGAGGACCGGCCAAACAGGTCTTCGTATTCATCCAGCCCCGGGCCATCGTTCAGATCCCCCATCAGGATGACCGGTGTGTTTTCAGCCAGATGAAAGTCGATACGGCCGCGCAGCCATATCGCCTGCGCCAGTTGCTTGCGCCGGTTGGCGATGGACAGCCGCATGGCCGCATCGCGACTCCCGGCCCCATGTGGTGCCTTGGATTTCAGATGCGCGCCGATCAGGCGCATCGCGGTCCCGTTGGCGGTCTCCACGGCCAGTTCCAACGGCGGTTTGGAGAAACTCACAAGGTCTTCTGTCGCGTCGATGTCGAGATCTATGCGAAACACCCCGTCGAATCGGGGGGCCTCGGTGCTGCCCCGGGAACCGGATTCGTTGCCCATCGGATCATGGTGTGCGCTCAACTTGTCCGGATCATAAAGCAGCGCGATCTCCTGGTGAGTGTCATTGACAAACCCCATGACCGCCCGCCGGGTTCTGAGATCGAATGCCCCGGCAAAGTTTTCGAGCGCCCGGACGGTATTCTGTTTACGTCCGGAATTCGGCGCTTCGATGATCATCACGGCGTCAGCATCCAGAGCCGTGAACACGACACCCAGCGCCTCGATCTGTTCGGCGCGGGTCACATCCTGGCGGCCCGACCATTCATCGTCGACAAGCAGATTGTCGTTCTTGTCAAACAGGTTGGCGAACCATTCGACATTGTAGGTAGCGAACCGCATCACGCCGCCGCTTTGCTGATGTCTTCCCAGGCACGATTGATGTCGATCATCCGTTTTTCCGCCAGTTTGACGGCCTCCTGAGGCACGCCGCGCGCAATCATGCTGTCCGGGTGGTTTTCCTTGACCAGACGCCGCCAGACGCGGCGGATCTCTTCGATATCGAGATCCCGCGGCACGCCCAGAACCGTGTAGGGATCGGGTATCGCATTGGGCACAAACCGCGCCCGCAGCGCCTTGAACTCGGAGTCGGGAACACCAAGGATCTCGGCCACGTCTTCCAGAAATCGGTTTTCGCCCGGATGATAGAACCCATCCGCCATGGCGATGTGAAACAGACCTTCCATCAGGTCGCACAGCGTCTTGGGGTCTTCCGCGAACATCCCCGCAATCCGGCGCGCATATTCCCGATATCCGGCCACGTCGGTGCGGGCCAGGTTGAACACCCGGGCCGCGCCGGCCTCGTCCCCGCTGGCGATCTGGAACACCTCGCGAAAAGCGGTAACCTCGTCGCGCGTGACCTGCCCGTCTGCCTTGGCCATCTTGGCCCCGAGCGCGATCACGGCGATTGCAAAGGCGACGCTGCGCTCTGGCGGCGTCCGCAGCCTGTCAAAGACCTCTGTCAGGCTATCGCCCTTGGCCAGCGCCGACAGTGCGGCGGATATGCGAGTCCAGATCGACATGCCGCCAGTTTATCCCGACGACGCCAAAGTGTCAGGTGCGCCATCTGGTCCCGGTTGCAGAAGCTTCTGCATCAGGATCAGATCGAGATACACACCGTTTTTGTATCCGACTTCGGGCAGTCGCCCGACATGCGAAAACCCCAATGCTTGGTGAAAGGCGACCGCCGGCGGATTTGTGGCGCTGATCCCGGCCACCATGACGTGAATACCTTCGGCAAGGGCGACGCTTTCCAGCCGCTGCATCAACAGCCGGCCCAGCCCCTTGCCGCGTGCGGTTCCTGCCAGTTGGATACTGTGTTCGCAGGTTCGCCTGTAGCCGGGGCCGGATCGAAACGGGCCATAAGTGGCAAACCCCGCCACCTTGCCATTGACCTCGACCACCTGAAAGGCGAGCCCCCGCGCGGCGATGTCGGCCGAAACCGACGCGATGTCCCGTTCCGCCGAGGTAAAGGTGATCGTACTGTCGCGGATGATCGGATTGCTGATTTCGCAAATCGCCGCCGCGTCTGCGCGCCGGGCCTGACGCAGGATCATTGCAATACCCTTGGCCCGTGCGGTGTTTCAACTTCGGCGACCAATCCGGACGGGCCGACGTCAAACACGACACGGCTGTCCTGCAACAGGCCCGCCAGGTCGGCCTGCAGACTTCTTGCCTCGGGATGGGTGACCACAAGACGGCGCAACCGACATCCCGCGTCGGCCAGCACCGCGCTGGGGTGAGCCGGGCCTTGCCACTCTATCAGCGCCGGAAAGAGGTTGTCATAAGGCAAGATGCCGTCATTCGGGACAGCCATCTTCCAGCGCAGGTCCCCGCGGCGCAGATGCACCGGGTGACCGGCCTTGTCACCCATCCGGGACAATGCTTCGTCCAGATCGCCGGTCGCGCAAATCCAGTTGGTCGGACGGGCGGCCCCCGCGAACCGATCCAGACCAAACCACCGGGATCGATCCGGCGAAGGTGCTCCGGGATCAATCGCTATCGCTTCGAGATAAAGACCGTCAGCCAGCCCCAAAAGGCAATTGTGGGTTCCGAATACGTCGTGTTTACCGCCGTCCTGCATGGCAAGACCAAGACTGGTTTCAATGAATTCACGGGCCTCTTGCAGCGAATGGGCCGCAACAGCAAAATGGTCCAGCTTTAGCATCATCAAACCCTGCCCCACATCCCGGTCGTCGCAAAGCGAAAATCTGCCGGTTCATTCGGAAAATCGGCATCGGATCTCTTGCCCTTGTCCAACGCAGACCCATCTTTCAGTCAATACTTGACAGAAAAAGAGGGTTATAATGCTTCTGCGTGCAATTGACAAGTTTTTTGGCCACGAGGCCGCAGGGGGGATCCTGTTGATGGCGGCCGCATTGGCGGCCATGATCGTGGCAAACTCGCCGGTTGCCGGCGTCTACGAAACCGCCCTGAACAGCGTGTTCTCCGTACAGGTCAATGGCGACGGACTGGCCAAACCCCTGATCCTCTGGATCAATGACGGTTTGATGGCGATATTCTTCTTTCTGATCGGGCTCGAACTCAAACGTGAGATTCTCGAAGGCAAGCTCCGCAACCCTGCCGACGTCCTGCTCCCGGGTGTGGCGGCGGTTGGCGGCATGGTCATTCCGGCCCTGATCTTTGCCTATTTCAACTGGGGCCTTCCCACGATACGCGGCTGGGCCATCCCGGCGGCGACCGATATCGCCTTTGCGCTTGGCATTCTTGCACTTGTCGGCAGCCGTGCCCCGGTCTCGCTCAAGGTATTTCTGCTGACCCTCGCCATTCTGGACGACCTCGGCGCCATCCTGATCATCGCGCTGTTTTACACCGCCGACCTGAACGTCAACTACCTGCTGATGGCGCTGCTCCCTCTGGGCGGTCTTGTCTGGCTGAACGTCAAGGGCGCGCATCGTGTGGCACCGGCGATCCTTCTGGGCGCGATCATGTGGTATTTCGTTCTGAAATCCGGAGTCCATGCCACGCTTGCCGGTGTCGTGACCGCATTCTGCATCCCGCTCAAGGACAAATGGGGCAAATCTCCGCTGCATGCGCTCGAGGACGGGCTGGCCCCCTACGTGCTCTATCTGATCGTGCCCATTTTCGCCTTTGCCAATGCCGGCGTTGTCCTGAGCGGTCTGACATTGGACAGTTTTCTGCAACCGCTCCCGCTGGGCATCGCGCTCGGGCTGGTTCTTGGCAAGCAGATCGGGGTGTTCGGCCTGGCGGCGGTGATGATCCGGTTGGGACTGGCCCGCATGCCTGCGGGGGCCAATTACCTGCACGTTTATGGCGTCTCGTGTCTTGCGGGCGTCGGGTTCACGATGTCGCTCTTCATCGGCGGGCTGAGCTTTGCCACCCCGGACCTGATGAACGAAGTCCGCGCCGGCGTTCTGACAGGATCGATCCTGTCCGGCTTGATGGGATATGGTGCTCTCATGCTCGCCTGTTCCTACCGCGGGTTGAAACCGCAATCGGCCTGACGCCGCGAACAACCTAACCCCCAGAGAGCCCTGACCGGGCTCTCTTTCTCATGGTGTGTCAGATCAACCAGACCGCCAGCGCCCAGATCCCTGCCAGGATCGTCGGATAAAACGTGGCGGCAAAGCCAAACCCGCGCAGCGGCGGGGACAGATGGTAGCCGACCCAGAAGGCCACGCGCGAAATGGCGAATGCGACCCCCATCACGACAACGACCGCTCCGCCCAGGGTCAGGGCGACAAACGGCCAGATCACGAGCGCCAGAACCAGCTGTTCGATCGTATTGCTCAGCACCCGCTGATCAATCCACGCCCGGCTGTTGCGGGCAAAATCCTCGCCATCGATGATCGTATCGTCAAAGAACCGCGTCTGCGCCAGCCGCCCGATCATCGCCACCAGAACGAGACCCGGCACGAAAAACGCTCCCGGCAGCGCCAAAGGCGGCGGCAGGAATGGCACGTCCGCCATCAGGGGCCCGCCGACAACCGCCAGCGCCCAGAGCGCGCCGGCGGCCATTCCGATCAGTATCTTCGGGCGCTTACGCATCAGCCCCTGGCATCGCGCACCAGCTTGAGAATGTCCTGCGCCGCCTCCGGAATATTGGTGCCGGGTCCGAAAATCGCCTTGACCCCGTTGTCATAAAGGAACTGGTAATCCTGCTGCGGGATTACCCCGCCGCAGATCACGATGATGTCCTCGGCGTCGGCGGCCTTCAGGGCCTGCACCAATTGCGGCGCCAACGTCTTGTGCCCGGCTGCCTGGCTCGAGATGCCGACCACGTGGACGTCATTGTCGATGGCATCCTGCGCGGCCTCTTCGGGTGTCTGGAACAACGGGCCAACGTCGACGTCAAACCCGATATCGGCAAACGCGGTGGCAATGACCTTGGCGCCGCGGTCGTGGCCGTCCTGGCCCATCTTGACCACCAGCATGC
>CAYGNE010000137.1:0-9071 GCA_964351155.1 uncultured Rhodobacterales bacterium
ATCAGGTAGACAAAGGTCGGCAGCGTCTGCATCAGGTCAAGCACCGGTTCCGCGGCCTTGTAGGCGCGGGTGGATTTGCCGAACCAGATGCCCAGCGGGATGCCGAACACCACGCAGAGGATCACCGATGCGCCAACCAGCGCGACGGTTTCCATCGCAACCGCCCAATACCCGAGAAGCGCGATATAAGCGAGCGACGCGGCGGTGAAAATCGCAACCCGCGGCCCGGCCGCCCGCCACGCGGTGACACAGATCACCAGCATGACCACCGGCCAGGGCGATCCGTTCAGCGCGATGGTCAACGCATCCAGAACCGTGCGCACACCGGTCACGATCCCGTCAAAGACGTCGCCGCCCGCCGCGGCGGCTGCATCGATCTTTTCTTCCATCCAGCCGGCAAGAGCCGAGAACAAGGTGCCACCACCTTCGCCGAGGAACAACTCGGACACTTTTTTCTCGGGAAACTCGTCGAGCAGCGCCATCGAAGCGTTGACGGTGAATTTGTACACGATCAGCGGTGCAATCGCGGCGGCCAGGACGACTCCCATGATCGTATTCCGGGATGAACGCCCGCTCTCCACCGCCGACGGATCGATCCGCCAGTTCGAATACTGTTTTTCATAGACCCTGTCGGCCAGAAACCCCTGCACGATCTTGAAGAAGGCCAGCAGGATCAGACCCCCGATCAGTATGCCAAAAGCCTCGGACTGGGCGGCTTGGGCCTTTTCCATACTGGCATCGGCCGCTTTCTGGATGTTGGTCGCCAGTTTGGTGAACCGGTCGATATCGGCCTGCTCGGTCGTGGCGGCGGCTTTTTCCAGCAACTCCTGTGCGCGCGCACCCTGGCGCGCGGCCCGTTCAGCCATTTCCGCGCCGGGATTGCCCCATGCGCCCTGCCCGATCCGGACCCAGGCGATGATCTCGAGAATGAGGAACGTCCAGAACATGCCCCAGATCGCACGGGACGCGAACCACAACGGTCCGAGAATCGCGGCCCAGATGTTGAACGTGTTCGGCAGCAGCCCGGTCGCATCGTGGATCTTGTGGAATGCGCCGACGTAATAGTCACCGTTCTCCCCGGCGAATTCCCGGATCGATGCGTCCAGTGTTTCGCGGTCGACCTCGATGTCAGAAGCGGCGGTAACCTTGAGTTCTTTGGTTGCGTCAGTCATCTTTGCCCCCCTGGATCCCGCGCAGCAGGCGCGGTTTGGTGACGATGCCGATATCGGCCCCGCCTTCGGTGATCACCACCGGATACTCGGTGCCAACGGACAGGTTGATCAACTGGTCCAGATCGGCGCCTTCGTCCGCACGCGGCGCCCCGTCCAGCGATCCGCCGTAGCTGTCCATCGGCTCCATGATCGAATGCGCCTTGACCAGTTTCAGCTTGGATATGCCTTGCACGAACTCGCGCACGTAATCGTCCGCCGGGTTCATCACGATGTCCTCGGGAGTGCCGATCTGCACGATGACTCCGTCCTTCATGATCGCGATCCGGTGACCGATGCGGATCGCTTCGTCCAGATCGTGGGTGATGAACTGCGCCACCAGCGCCTTGAACTGGTCCTGCAACTGAAGGCGTATCAGCGGATCAAGCGCCGAGAACGGTTCGTCCATCAACAGGATTTCCGGGTCCGATGCCAGCGCGCGGGCAATGCCGACGCGCTGCTGCATGCCGCCGGACAGTTCCTTGGGCAGGCGGTCCTCGTATCCCGTCAGATCGACGAGACCCAGTGCATGGTCGGATACCGCCCATCGCTTGGATTTGGAAACCTTCCGGATTTCAAGGGGATAAGCCACGTTGTCGCGCACTGAACGGTGCGGCATCAGCGCCATGTGCTGGAAAACCATGCCAATTTGCTGCGCGCGGATGCGGCGCAGATCGGCATCGCTGACGGTCGAGATGTCACGGCCCAGGATTTCGATTTTCCCGGCGGTCGGTTCGATCAGCCGGTTGATATGGCGTACAAGCGTGGATTTGCCCGAGCCGCTCAGCCCCATGATGCAGAAGATTTCACCGCGTGGCACTTCAAAGCTGGCGCCCTGCACGCCCACCACACAGGCAAATCGTTCAAGCACCTCGGGCTTGCCGATTCCCTCGTTCTTGACCGCGCTCATTGCTTCTTCGGCGCGGGCCCCGAAGATTTTCCAGACATCCGTCAGCTTGACGACAGTTTCGCTCATGTCGACCCCCTTTGATGAATGACAGGCCGCCGGAGGAATCCGGCGGCCTGAACAAAAGATTGCATCAAATCCGACCGATCAGTCGGAGAGCCAGCTGATAACCGCGTCTTCGTTCGCCGCGACCCATTCCTGCGCGTAGGCGAGCGGTTCCTTCTTGTCGATCACCAGCGCATAGGTCATCGCCGAAACCGCTTCGGTGTCCAGTTTGACCTTGGACAGCATCTTGGCCACTTCCGGGTGCGATTCTTCCAGCGACTTGGCATAGTGCACGTGCAGATAGGCCAGGTCCCATGCGACGCCCGCTTCGGAAATCTCCAGCCAGTTGGGGTCGTCGGTCGGCTGTGTCACTTTCCATTTGGCCGCATCATAGGCCGGTTCTTCGAGGATCTGCATGTCATGCAGGGCGAAGACATAATGCGGCGTATAGCAGAATCCGGCCCAGGGCTCGCCTGCCTTGATCGCATTGTCGAGATTTGCATAAGCGACCGTTTCGTCGATTTCGGTCAGCTCCATGGTCTGGTCATAACCATATGATTTTGCGCGGATCTTTTCGACGTTTGTCGACGCCCATCCGGGTGCGCCGATCCACAGTTCGCCCTGGCCATCGCCATTGCTGTCAAAAATCGCGGCAACATCCGGGTTGGTCAGGTCGTCGATCGAGGTGATGCCATGCTTGTCGGCGGTGGCCTGGTCCACGCACATGCCCTGAAACGCCTCGACACCGTTGGGGTTCATGGCCACGGTGCCCTTGTCCTTGACGAACGTGTCATGCAGGTTCTGCTGGTTGGGCATCCAGACTTCGGGGTGCACATGCATGGCGCCGGAATCCATCGCCTCGAACACGATCGGGTTGGTGCCGTTCTGCAGTTCGACCTCGAGCCCGAGGTTTTCTTCGATCGCGACCTTCAGGATATGCGCCGTTGCATTCACGGACGGCCAGTTCGGCACGCCGATAACGATGTCCGCCGCCATCACCGGCGCCGCAAACAGAATCGCGGTTGCACCCAGAAGGGTGGTTGATTTCTTCATTGAGTATCCTCCTTGTTGGATCACCGCTTGTCGCGGTGTTTCTTGATTATTCGTTGGGTTAACAGTTCGGTCGAGTTTTGTGGACTCCCCTCCGGCAAAGTAGGTCCAGATCGTGATGTTGTCTGGTGCCAGATTCCTTTCGCTTCCAATCGCGCCAGACACGGACGCAATCCCCATGGATCCGTCGCTCTCCTTCTGGTTTCCGGAAGGTCGCGCATTTCGAATTCTTTCAGCCTGTCGAAGCTTTGAAAAGGGAAAAGTTGTCGATTAAAACTTTTTAAAAACTTTGTTCGGATTATTCGAATTATCGGTCGACGATTTCGTTTCCACACGGTCGGCTTGCTGGAGTGATCTGACCAGAGGAAGAAACCAACCCCAGTTCTCGGCCGAGGTGTCATTGACGATCAGGTTCTTCTTGCGGGTAAAGACCGGCGCGGAGGCTACCGGAAACAACCTGCCATCCTTCAGGAACCGTTCGGCCAGGGCACTTGGCAGATAGGCGGTGCCGCGGTTGTCCAGGATATGCTGAAGCGCCCACCATGAACTGTCGAAGTTCAACCGGGCGATACCCGCGTCATGATAGGATTCGGCGTGCATCCGGCGATATTCTTCGCCGTGATCGACAAAGATATAATACGGATCGCCCTTGACCGGCGCGTCGGCAACGCTGGAATACAGCACCAGCCGTTCGGGCGGCAGCGGATAGACCGTCTGATTGCCGCGTGCGACCGCATCATAGGTCAGAATCACGTCGACGATCCCCGAGGACAACCATTCTTCGAGATCAAGACTGCCGCCCTGATGAACGGACAGGGCGATTTCCGGGTGTTCCGAGATCACGCCATAGAAGAAGTCCCTGCCCGGGCCGTGCCAGAGTTCACGATCACACCCGAAGGTACACACCGAATCCAACCCGGTCGGCAGGCCGGTTTCGAATTTCGCCTGCCGCCACAGGCCGGTCATGATACGCGCATACCGCAACAGCTTGGTGCCCGCCGGGGTCAGCGTGGTCCCCGATTTCTGCCGGTTCAGGAGGACCTGCCCCAGTTCCTCTTCCAGCGACTTCATGCGCGCGGTCACTGTCGATTGCGTCACGTGCAGCTTTTGCGACGCACGCACAAGGTTGCCGGTCTCGACGATTGCCAGAAATGTCTGCAGGGATGTCAGGTTCATGTTTCGCCTATAATTCACATATTTTGCATATTTCCATCAAAACTATTCGTTTTCAAGAATTCTCTTTTTGTGGGAAGGTGCAGGCACTCAGGTCGGATCAGACTGCGGAGGCTTTTATGGACACAACACAGAAACATCTCGTGCCGCGCGACAGGTTCATCACCGCGATGCGCAACGTGGCCACGTCCGTGACCGTCGTGACGACCGACGGACCAGCGGGATGCACCGGCGCGACCGTGAGCGCGTTTTCATCGGTTTCCGCCGATCCTCCGACGGTTCTGGTCTGCCTGTTCGCAGAGAGCCGGACCGCAAAAACAGTTCTTGAAAACAAGGCGTTCTGCGTCAATGTTCTTGCAGAAGATGCGCATAAGATTGCCGATCGCTTTGCCGGGCGGCACGACAACAGCATACGCGACCGGTTCAGCGGAATCAGCCATGACAACCCGACCGGTCTCGGCCCGGTGATCGATGGTGCAACCGCGTTTGCCTGCGAACTGGACCATGTGGTGCAGTCCGGCAGTCACCTGGTGGTTTTCGGTCAGGTCCGGTCGGTTTCCACCGGAAAGGCGCGTCCCCTGGCCTATCGGGACGGCAATTATCAGCGGGTGATCCTGAACGACCATCCGGTCTGCGCAATCAGCTGAACAGAAAGAGCCTGCATGACAAAGACATACAAGATGCTGATCGACGGTGCGTGGGTGCCGGCCTCTGACGGGGCGACCTTTGCCAGTCTCGATCCGTCCACCGGCGCGGAATGGGCACAGATCCCCGAGGCCACGGCAGAGGACGTGGACCGGGCGGTCCGGGCTGCCCATGCCGCGTTTCTTTCCGGTCCCTGGGCCGCGATGAGCCCGACGGATCGCGGCCATTGCCTGCGGCGGCTGGCCGACCTTCTGGCCGAGAATTCCGAGGCGTTGGGAGAGACCGAAACGCGCGATACCGGCAAGATGCTCAAGGAAACCCGCTGGCAGGCGAAATACATCAGCGAGTTCTTTCACTTCTTTGCGGGGTGTGCCGACAAGATTCACGGCGAGACCCTGCCCATCGACAAGCCGGACATGTTCGTCTTTACCAACCGCGAACCGCTGGGCGTGATCGCCGCCGTCGTGCCGTGGAATTCGCAGTTGTTCCTGTCCGCGGTCAAGATCGGACCGGCGCTGGCCGCCGGGAACACCGTTGTGCTCAAGGCCAGCGAACATGCCTCTGCCGCCATGCTGGAATTCGGCGAACTGATCGCACGGGCGGGCATCCCGGACGGTGTGGTCAACATCGTCACCGGTCACGGCGATCCTTGCGGCAAGGTACTGACCTCGCACCCGCTCGTGGCCCGGATATCGTTCACCGGCGGGCCGGTTTCGGCGCGCCATGTTCTTGTCAACTCGACCCGGAACTTCGCCGAGGTTTCGCTGGAACTGGGTGGGAAATCGCCGTTCATCGTGTTCGAAGACGCCGATATCGAAAGCGCTGTGAACGGGTCCGTCGCGGGCATCTTCGGGGCCTCCGGTCAAAGCTGCGTCGCCGGTTCGCGCCTGATCGTTCACGAGGATGTGGCCGAGGAGTTTCTGGCCCGGATGGTCGGCATCGCATCGAATGCCCGCATTGGCGACCCGATGCTGGAGGAGACCGAGATGGGACCGCTCTGCACCTATGGTCAACTGGAGACCATCGAACGCGAAGTGGCCCGCGCCGTCGAGGAAGGCGGCAAGATACTCTGCGGCGGCAAGCGGGCCGATGCCGGATCGGACATGTTCTACGAACCCACCGTCATCGATTGCCCGCGGCCAGACCTGCATATCGTGGACACGGAACTGTTCGGCCCGGTTCTCAGCGTTCTGCGGTTTCGAACCGAGGAAGAGGCGCTGCGGCTTGCCAATGACACCGAACACGGCCTGGCGGCCGGGATATTCACGCGCGACAGCGCCCGCGCCCTGCGTGTGTCGCGCGGCGTGCGCGCCGGGATTGTCTGGGTCAACACGTATCGCGCCGTGTCACCCATCGCCGAATTCGGCGGCATGAAGAACTCGGGATACGGGCGCGAAAGCGGTTTCCAGGCCATCTACGACTACACGCGACCCAAGACCGTCTGGATGAACACCTCGTCCGAACCGCTGGGCAGCCAGTTTGTTGCGCGCTGATATCAGGAGCAGAAGACAATGAGATTTCATATCGCCATCAACATGGAACGGATCGATCCGTCCACCGACATGGTCGCAGTCCGCGATCACACTCTGGAAATGGTCCAGATGGCTGACGATGCCGGGTTCGAGGTCGCCTGGGCGGCAGAACATCACGCGCTGGAAATGACCATCGCACCGAACCCGTTTCACCTGATGACCCACTGGGCGGATCACACGAAGAACATTCGCGTCGGAGCGGGCGTCGCCAACGCCGCCTACTGGCATCCGATCAAGCTGGCCGGGGACGCCGCGCTCTGCGACCTGCTGAGCGGCGGGAGGATGGAATTTGGCATCGGATCAGGGGCTTACCAGCGAGAGTTCGACCGGATGTTCCCCGGGCTGGAGCAGAAAGACAGCTGGCAGTACATGCAGGAGATGCTGCCGCTGGTTCAGAAGCTGTGGCAGGGCGACGTGGCGCATGACGGGCGGTTCTGGCAGTTCCCGCGCGCAACCTCCTGTCCGAAGCCGCTGCAGGATCAGGTACCGATCTGGGTCGCCGCGCGCTCGCCCATTACTTTTGATTACGCGGTGGAAAACAACTGCAACATCATGAGCTGGCCTTTGACCCTGCCAATGTCGGAAGCCGAGAAATACCGCGGGCTTCTGGACGATTCGATTGCGCGCCTGAATCCGGGATATGACGGAACCTTCGCCATGATGCGGCACACGGTTGTCTATGACACCGCGCCGGACCGGCAGGCCGCGCTTGATGCGGTGCGTCAGATCCTGGCCCGTTTCGGCAACCTGATGATGCAATCGGGGGACGTGGTCAACGGCTATCCCGATCCGGTTCCGCTGGAGTCGCTGGAAGGAAATTACCGGGTTGACCCGGAGATGCTCGAAGAGAACCTCATGCTGGGCAACCCGGAGCAGATCGTCGGAAAACTCCGCCAGCTCGAAAAAATCGGTGTCGATGCGTTCATGTACTATGCCAGCATGGGGCTTGACATGGAGCGTCAGAAGAAATCGCTGCGCCTGTTCATCGATCAGGTGCTGCCCGAATTCCAGAAAGTAAAGGAACCCGCGCATGCCGGTTGAAATCCGCCGTACACTGACATGGCAACAGACAACGCATATCGAGGGCTGGAAACCGGTTGAGGAACCGACGCTTCTGGTCGCGGCGATCGCGATCATCAGGAATCCGTGGTTCGGCCGCGGCCACGTCGAGAACATGCGGCCCGAGATCCAGGAGCACGGGCCGGTGATCGGCAAGCTTCTGACCGGCATGCTGCTGGAAGTCACCGGTGATCGGCTGGAAGGCTGCGGCAAGGCGTCTGTGGTCGGCATGGGCGGCGAGATCGAACACGCGCAGGCGCTGACCCACACGCTGCATTTCGGCAACCAGTTCCGCGAGGCGATCAACGCCAAGTCCTATCTGGTGTTCTCCAACACGCGCGGCGCGGCCAATTGCGCGATCACGATTCCGCTGATGGACAAGGATGACGGCGGTCGAAGGTCGCATTACCAGACCATCCAGACCAGCATCGCGGATGCCCCGGCAGAGGATGAAATCATCGTCGCGCTTGGGGCGTCGGTCGGCGGCCATCCCAATCATCGGATCGGAGATCGCTATGAGGATCTGCGGGAAATGGGCCGGGACGTGGACAACCCGGCGGGCGTTTAGATGGCGGTATCCGCGGCCGGTACGGCCTATGACCTGACCGGCCCGGACACGGCGCCCGTGGTGGTGCTGATCCACGGGCTGGGGCTTGACCGGAACTGCACCTGGGCCGGTATCGCGCCAATCCTGGCGCGCCGGTTCCGCGTGCTGCGCTATGACCTGTGTGGGCACGGCGAAACCGCCCTGCCACGGCAACCGGTCGACCTGCGCCTGCTGAGCGAGCAGGTGATCGGCCTGATGGATGAGCTGGACATTGACGCGGCCGCGCTGGTCGGGTTTTCGCTTGGCGGAATGATCAACCGGCGTTGCGCCATGGATCATCCCGGCCGGGTTTCGGCGCTGGCGATCCTGAACTCGCCGCATGAACGGGGCGATGCACAACAGAAACTCGTTGAAGAGCGGGCCCGGGAGACCGGCGCGGGTGGACCGGCGGCGAATATCGACGTGACGCTGGCGCGCTGGTTCACCGAGGGGTTTCGCCGGGACCACGCCGACATCGTGGGGCAGATCCGTGATGTCGTTCTGGCCAATCACCATGGCAATTATGCCGCCCACCGACAGGTGCTGGCCAGTGGCGTGATCGAGCTGATCCGGCCCGATCCGCCGATCACCCATCCCGCATTGGTGATGACATGCGAACATGACAGCGGATCGACACCGGCGATGAGCCATGCGATCGCGGAAGAAATCCCGGCGGCCGAAACGGTCATCGTTCCGGCGCTTCAACATCTGGGGCTGATCGAACAGCCCCGAGTATTTGCGGATTCGGTCGAGGATTTCCTTGTCCGGACACTTGTCTAAGTCAGAAAGGACGCGGTTATGGGGAAACTCTCAGGCGGACAAGCGGCCGTGCACGCGCTGAAGGCGGAAGAGACCAGATATGTCTT
>CAYGNE010000138.1:0-9029 GCA_964351155.1 uncultured Rhodobacterales bacterium
CGGCATGGTCAAGGCGTTCAGGTACGGTGCCCCGCCGCACGGCGGCTGCGCGGCGGGAATCGACCGCCTGGTGATGCTGCTGGCCGACGAGACGAACATCCGCGAGGTCATCATGTTCCCGATGAACCAGCGGGCCGAGGACCTGATGATGAACGCGCCGTCCGAGCCGAGCAGCGACCAGCTGATGGAGCTTGGCCTGCGGGTGATCCCGCAGGAGGACTGAGCCGCGGCGGGCGGCGTGAAGCCTGTTGCGCGCTTCTCCGCGCACATGGCGCCGGAAACGGCGCCGGTCTGCGTAACATGTGAACCGGGCGATGAAATCCGTCCCGGGAAATGTTATGTGTGACGGGTGAGTCTTCGCGATGACAGGTCCAACCGCCGTGCCCTATGCCCCTGAACAGGCCGCCATCCGATTCGGCTGTGGATTGTCGCCGCTCGTTCCGCCGCCGACGCCGGAGCAGCTGATCGGCGGGTTGCAGGCACCGGACCGGGCCGCGGAACGGTTTCCCATCGAGGGTTTCGATGCCTATGCCCGGCATCTTGGGACGGTCAGCGAAATGCGCCGTGCGGCGCGCAAATCCGGGGACCGGGCCGGGATGCGCGAGAACGTGGTGGCGTTGCGGCGCAGGCTGGCGGGTGAAAGCCAGGGATGGTTCGTCAACAGCCTGCTGCGCTGGACGTGGACCGACGTGCCGTTTCGCGAAAGGCTGGCGCTGTTCTGGGCGGATCATTTCACGGCCAAGGGCAAGATCGGCCTGTTGGCCCCGGCGGGGTTTCCCTATGTGGAAACCGCGATCCGTCCGCATGTGGCGGGGCGGTTTGCCGATCTGCTGATCGCGGCGGTGACCCATCCGCTGATGCTGCATTTCCTGGACCAGTCCCTGTCGGTCGGTCCCGGCAGCAAGGCCGCGCGGCGGCGCGGCGGGCTGAACGAGAACCTGGCGCGCGAGGTTCTGGAGCTGCACACGCTGGGTGTGGACGGCCCGTATGCGCAGGCCGATGTGCGCCAGCTGGCAGAGCTGTTCACCGGGCTGACCTATACCCCGGATGGCCGGTTCCGGTTCCGCCCGGCCTTTGCCGAGCCCGGGGCGGAAACCGTTCTGGGCCGGAGCTATGGCGGTGATCCGGCGCGGCTGGAGCCGATCCACGCGGTGCTGCGCGATCTGGCGGTGCATCCCGCCACCGCCCGTCACATCGCCACCAAGCTGGCGGTGCATTTCGTGGCCGACCTGCCCGACGCCGTGCTGGTGGACCACGTGGCGGCGCGGTATCTGGAGACCGCGGGTGATCTGACGGCGGTCTATGGCGCGCTGATCGAGCATCCGGCGGCGTGGTCGGCGGGGCCGGGCAATGTGAAGCCGCCGTTTGATTTCATCGCCAGCACGTGCCGGGCGCTGGCCGTATCGCCCGATCATCTGCAGGCGCTGGCGCCAAGGGAGCGCCTGCAGGTGCTGGTGCGCCCGTTATCGGCGATGGGCCAGCCGCTGTTGCGACCGGACGGGCCGGATGGCTGGCCCGAGGAGGACGACGCCTGGGTCACGCCGCAGGGGTTGTCGGCCCGGTTGCGGTGGGCGGTATCGGCGCCGGCGCAGTTGCGGCCGGACCTGCCGGACCCGCGCGGCTTTGTCGACACCGCGCTGGGACCGTTTGCCAGCCAGCCGGTGCGTTTCGCCGCCGATGCCGCCGAGAGCCAGGCCGATGCGATCGGGCTGGTCCTCGCGGCGCCGGCGTTTCAGCGTCGATAGGAGGACGTGCCATGACAGCCCACCTGAACCGACGCGCCTTTCTTGCACGATCCGCCCTGATCGGGTGCTCGGTGGCGGCGAGCCCGCTGCTGACCCCGGTCAGTTTTGCCGCGGCGCCATGGGATACCCGGCTGGTGGTGATCATCCTGCGGGGCGGTATGGACGGGCTGGCCGTGGTGCAGCCGCGGGGCGCGCCGGAATACGCCGGGCTGCGCAGCGGGTTGCTGGACCGGAGTGCCGGTGAGGCGCAGGATCTCGACGGGTTTTTTGCCCTGCACCCGGCGCTGAGCCCGCTGTCGGGGCTGTGGCGGCAGGGGGACCTCGCTTTTGTGCATGCGGTGTCGACACCGTATCGCGACCGGCGCAGTCATTTTGACGGGCAGGACCTGCTGGAAGCGGGGACCGGCAGCCTGACCGGGGTGCGGGACGGGTGGCTGAACCGGATGCTGGGGCTGATGCCGGGGGTCGAGGCGCGGACCGCCTTTGCCATCGGGCGGGGCGAAATGAAGCTGCTGAACGGTGCGGTGCCGGTTGCGGACTGGGCACCGGATGCCGATCTGGCGATCAGCCCGCAGGCGATGCGCCTTGCCGAACTGGTGATGCAGGATGACCCGGCCTTTCACGCCGCCCTGTCCGAGGCGATGATGCTGTCGGATGACGACGCCGCCGGGCGCGGGCGTGGCAAGCCGCATGTCAAGGTCGCCGAATTCGCCGCCGAACAGTTGCGCGGCGAGACGCGCATCGCGTCGTTTTCCATCAATGGCTGGGACACTCACAAGGGGCAGGCCAAGGCGCTGGGCGTTGCGTTGGGCAGGCTGGCGGACACCGTTCTGACGCTGCAGAGCGGCCTGGGGCCGGATATCTGGGGCAAGACCGCCATCGTCGCGATGACCGAGTTCGGCCGCACCGTGCGGGAGAATGGGACCGGCGGGACGGATCACGGCACGGGCGGTGCGATGTTGCTGGCGGGCGGCGCGATCCGGGGCGGGCGGGTTCTGGGCGCGTGGCCGGGACTGGCCGAGGCCGACCTTTACGACCGGCGCGACCTGATGCCGACCGGCGATGTGCGCGCGCCGGCGGCCTGGCTGATGCGCGGGCTGACCGGGCTGGACCGGGGCGCGCTGGAGCGGGTGGTGTTTCCGGGGCTGGATATGGGAGATGATCCCGGATTGCTGTTGTGAATGGTGCGTGGTGTCACTAGCTTGGCGCCATGACAGATGAAGACCCCACCCGCCCGCTGGGGGCACCCGTTCCCGACTGGACCCCGCCGCCGGCGCCGTCAGGCGCTGTGCTGGAGGGCAGATATGTCCGGCTGGAACCCCTGACAGAGGATCATGCCGCAGCCTTGCATCAGGCGTTTCAGGGCCATGACAGCCTGTGGGATTACATGCCGTGCGGACCGTTTGACTCGGCGGAGGATTACCGGCGCTGGGTGCGCGATACGGTGGCCGATGACGGACATCTTTTCTATGCGATCCGCGACCTTGAGACCGGGGTCTGGGGCGGTGTCGCCAGTTACCTGCGGATCAGCCCGCAGGCCGGGTCGATCGAGGTTGGCAACATCAACTTTTCCCCGGTCCTGCAGCGGACGCGGGCCGCCACCGAATGCATGGCGTTGATGATGGGCTGGGCGTTTGATGCCGGGTATCGGCGGTATGAATGGAAGTGCAACGCGCTGAATGCGCCGTCGCGCCGCGCCGCGCAGCGGTTGGGGTTCAGTTTCGAAGGGGTTTTTCGCCAGGCCCTGGTGGTGAAGGGGCGCAATCGCGACACCGCGTGGTTCGCCATCATCGACAGGGAATGGCCCGCCCTGCGCGACGCCTATCGCCGCTGGCTGGATCCTTCCAATTTCGATTCCGCCGGTCGCCAGATCACCCGGCTGAGCGATCTGACCGAAACCTTGCGCGCAGCGTCAGATCCGACGCTTTAACGTGATTTCCGCCTGCAGGTTCCGGCCGGTTTCTTCGCGGTTGCGCCGTATCCGGCGGGCGGAGAACCGGGCCTGAAGGTACAGCACGACCACCAGAGAGCAGAGCGCCAGGAAAAAGGTCTCGAACATTTCAGATCGCCCTTTTCTGTTCAAGCCGCTCCTGTACCAGACCGGCGATGCGCGCGGTGTCCGTGGCCACCGGCCCGCCGCGCCGGCGGGCGGCGGCCAGCGACTCGGCCGCCTGGGCCAGCGCGGTGTCATGGGCGCTGCGCGCGACACCGCTGACGAATTGCGCCACGTAATCGAGCGTCTTTTCCTCGCTCCGGTCCGACAACACGTCGGCGACATGCGCCATGTCGTCCTGATAGGCCATCGGGTCGGGGCAGATCACCTCGTCATGGACGGCGCGCGGCCCCACGGGGCGCTGATCGGCGGGCAGACGCGACAGGACCGCGTTCTGGAACACCGCCAGCGAGGTGACCGGTTTGGGCAGGAACCCGTCCGCGCCCGCCGCGATCGCCATATCCTCGGCGTGATCGTCGCCCGACGTGCCCAACAGGACCGGAACGCGTGGCGTGGCAGACGCCAGTTCCTCGATCAGGTCGGTGCCGGACCCGTCCGGCAACCCCAGATCGGCGATGACGACCGAGGGCCGGTAGACCTGCAGGTGGCGGCGCGCCGATTTCAGGCAATCGGCCCGGCGGATTCGCGCGCCGCTGCGCAGGCACAGAAGGCGCATGGCCTCGCAGGCAAAGCGGCTGTCCTCGACAACCAGAATGGTCAACCCCAGTAGCGGCCGGTTCGCGGTCGGTACGCGGCTCGGGGCGGTGAAGGGATCCATTTCGTCCATGGCGGGCTCCTCTCAGCAGACCCGACTCACGCTAGGTGCCGTTGGCTAACAGGCCGTTAACAGCTGGGCGATTTGGTCGCCTTGCCCTTGGCGCGTCGGCACCGCATAAGGCGCCGGACCCACATTTGCAGGAGTTTTGTCATGATCGGACGCCTTAACCATGTCGCCATCGCGGTGCCGGATCTGGACGCGGCCGCGGCGCAGTATGCCAATGCACTGGGCGCCAAGGTCGGCGCGCCGCAGGACGAGCCGGATCACGGCGTCACGGTTGTGTTCATCGAACTGCCCAATACCAAGATCGAACTGCTTTATCCGCTGGGCGAGGACAGTCCGATCAACGGGTTCCTGCAAAAGAACCCGTCCGGCGGCATCCATCACGTGTGTTACGAAGTCGACGACATCATTGCGGCGCGGGATCATCTGAAGCAGACCGGCGCGCGGGTGCTGGGCAGCGGAGAGCCCAAGATCGGGGCGCATGGCAAGCCGGTGCTGTTCCTGCATCCGAAGGATTTCAACGGCTGCCTGGTGGAACTGGAACAGGTCTGATCTTTACAGGCGGGCCGTGCCCGTTAGATAGATTCGGAAAAGGGAGAGAGACATGGCCATAACCTCGGCAATCGTCTTGTTCGCTGTCATCTGGTTCATGACCTTCTTTGTCGCCTTGCCGATCCGTCTGAAAACCCAGGGCGACGCGGGCGAGATCGTGCCCGGAACCCATGCCGGGGCGCCGGCGGTGCACAACCTGAGGAAAAAGGCGCTGATCACCACGGCGGTCGCGGTGGTGATCTGGGCCATTGTGGTCGCGATCATCCTTTCCGGCGCAATCAGCGTGCGCGATCTGGACTGGTTCAACCGGATGGAGCCGTTGAACTGACCGGTCCGTCGGGCCGGAGCGTTTCGGGATCACCGGACTTTTCGTGATGTCTTTGGCGGGGATGGCGCTGCGCCGGCAGGCTTGGTCCGCGACATTCCGGCCCGGGTGGGCGGCGGAAATTCGGTCTCCCGGATGCAACCGCGGCCGGTCGGCCGGCACCGCGCGTTTCAAGGATGACGGCTGCCACTGATTCGCCATCTTTGCGGTTTCGGCGTCACATTTGACGGTGTTTTCGACGGTTTTCAGGGGGTGGATGGGGCCGAAAACGCCCCTCGACAACTTTAAATCGATGAATTGTGTCGAGAATTCGCCCTATGCGTTTGTTGATTGCCGGCGTGCGAAACAATCCCGCCGGACAGGGGCAAAAGGTAACGAAAACCGGTATTGCAGATTCGGAATTAGTGTGCCGCAATCCCCTTGTTTTTATGGCCGAGCAGCGGAAAAATACAACTTTTGGGAGAGTAAAAAAGGCAAAAATCAGCTTGCTAGATTTTGGTATCAGTTTATAAAGTTTTTATCTTTTAACGGTGTGAACGCGTGCGCTTTGAGCGTGTGTAACTAGGGGAACGACATGAAATTTCTTAAAACAACCATAATTTCGGCGGCTTTTGCCCTCGCTGCCACAAGCGGTTCAGCCGCAATCCTGACATACAACGGGTTCGCCGGCGCTGGCGGTGCCAGTGTGAGCGAGAACCCGTCGGGTGCTCCGAGCTATTCCGGTCTGGCCGGAAGCTTCAAAATGGGCGACGCCGGAAACGTGCTGGGTCTCGGGACCAACTTCATCGCGTTTTGCCTGGACATCACCGGCACGATCGTGTCGGGCAAGGATTACGTGATCAACAACGTGAACCCGTTCCAGCCTGGCCGTGAACTGTCGGCGCTGCAGCGTCAGAATGTCGAGGACCTGTTCGATGCGGCCTATGGCGGTGTCGATGTCACCGACAGCACGGACGCGGCTGCGTTCCAGCTGGCCCTGTGGGAAGCGGCGTATGAAACTGATGCCGGTCCTCTTTCGCTGGCATCGGGCACACGGATCGGTTCCGGTATCGATATCGGTGGCAGAACCAATGGTGCGGCCATCACCGCCCGCGCCCAGGAATTCCTGGACGCCATCGGCACCTGGGGTGGTTCGGACAACTACTTCGTGAACTTCCTGGATGCGTCGGAAGATGCACGTCAGGATCTGGTAACCGCGGCGCCGATCCCGGTTCCTGCTGCCGGCCTGCTGCTGGTGACCGGACTGGGTGCGCTGGGCGCAATGCGCCGCCGGGCGAAGAAGAAAGCCGCCTGAGCCACCGGTTCCGGTTCACGCAACCATGGAAAATTCGAAAGGGCGTCCGACAGGGCGCCCTTTTGGTTTTCGGGGCAGGTCTGAGGCCGGGGGCCCCGCCGGTCGGCCTTTGAAAGCTGGGTGAAGCGGACCGTGCGACGTGGCGCGCGGTCGGTTTTGACGCACCCCTCTGTAGGGGCTTGTCGCGGTTCGGTTCTGCAGCTACGGTATGCCCGTGTATGCGGGAGAACCGGCCATGTGTCGGTGCCGAAGGAGCAACCGCCCCGGAAACTCTCAGGCCGATGGACCGCAGACACGGACAGTACTCTGGAGAGAGGCGCGATGGCGTCCGCCGAAGGGATAACGATCTCAGGCGAAAGGACAGAGGGGGCATCGCAACGCGCTTTTTCAGCGCGGAAATGGGATGCCGGATGATTTACCAGAATCACCTCGGCCTGACACAGGAGAGGGTATGACCGAATTGCAGAAAACGCCGCTGCATGCGCTGCATCTGGAGCTGGGTGGCAAGATGGTGGGATTCGCAGGCTATGACATGCCGGTCCAGTACCCCGCCGGTATCATGACCGAACACACGCACACACGTGAAAAGGCCGGTTTGTTCGATGTCAGTCACATGGGGCAGGTCATTCTGTCGGGCACTTCGATTGCGGAGATCGCTGCGGCGTTCGAAAAGATGGTGCCGATGGATGTGGATGGTCTGGGCGAGGGACGGCAGCGGTACGGTCTGTTTCTGAACGGCGATGGCGGCATTCTTGACGATCTGATGTTCGCCAATCGCGGCGATCACCTGTTTGTTGTGGTCAACGCGGCCGGCAAGCAGGCCGATATCGCGCGCATGAAGGCCGGGCTTGAACCGGGAGTCACGGTGACCCCGATCACCGACCGGGCGCTGATCGCGTTGCAGGGGCCAGCCGCGGAAGCGGTGCTGGCAGGACTGAATCCGGCGGCGGCCGACATGAAATTCATGGATGTTGCCACGCTGGAACTGGATGGCGCGGAATGCTGGGTGTCGCGTTCCGGATATACCGGCGAGGACGGGTACGAGATCTCGGTGCCGGCGGATCGTGCCGAGTCGCTGGCGCGCCGGCTGCTGGATCATGAGGACGTGATGCCGATCGGATTGGGCGCGCGGGATTCGCTGCGGCTCGAGGCGGGGCTGTGCCTTTATGGCCATGATATCGACGAAACCACGCTTCCGGCCGAAGCCGGGCTGACATGGGCAATCCAGAAAGCCCGGCGGACCGGCGGCGCGCGCGCGGGCGGTTTTCCCGGTGCCGAGGCGGTTCTGAAGCAGATCGCCGATGGCGCGACACGCAAGCGCGTCGGGTTGCGCCCCGAAGGCCGCGCGCCGATGCGCGAAGGCGTGGCGCTGTTTGCAAGCGAAACAGGGGGTGAACAGGTCGGGACGATTACGTCGGGCGGTTTTGGCCCGACGGTCGGCGGACCGGTGGCGATGGGGTATGTCCCCGCCGATCTTGCCGCATCCGGAACAAAGGTGTTTGGTGAGCTGCGTGGCAAGCGCCTGCCACTGACGGTTACCCCGCTGCCCTTTGTGGCGGCCAATTTCAAGCGATAATCCAGGAGGGAAAGCGCGACATGAAATTCACCGAAGAACATGAATGGCTGCTGGAAGAGGGCGATCTGATCGTCGTCGGCATCACCGAGCACGCCGCGGAGCAACTGGGCGATGTGGTGTTCGTGGAATTGCCCGAGGCCGGCACCGAAGTCACCAAGGATGAAGAGATCGTGGTGATCGAAAGCGTCAAGGCGGCGAGCGACATCCTGGCGCCTCTGGATGGCGAGATCGTCGAGGTGAACGAGGCATTGGCCGATAATCCGGGCCTTGTGAACGACGACGCGCAGGGCGAAGCATGGTTTTTCAAGATGAAGCCATCCGATACCGGGCCGATGGCCGATTACATGGATGAAGCCGCCTACAAGGACTTTATCGCCTGACCTGCCTGGCCGGGGGCGGGTGCCTCCGGCAAGGACCTTTCTGACACGAGCGAGACTTGGGGGCGCGCCCGCCGGGCGGCCCCGGGATATCTGGAGACACGGAATGCCTTTCAAGCCGACCGAATACTTGCCCTATGATTTCGCCAACCGCCGCCATATCGGACCGTCGCCCGACGAAATGGCCGACATGCTGAAGACGGTGGGCGCTGACAGCCTGGATGCGCTTATCGACGATACGGTCCCCAGGGCGATCCGGCAGAAGGAGAAGCTGGATTTCGGCAAGGCCATGTCTGAACGCGAGTTGCTGCACCACATGCGGCTGACCGCTGGCAAGAACAAGGTGCTGACCAGCCTGATCGGGCAGGGCTATCATGGCACGGTGA
>CAYGNE010000139.1:0-8981 GCA_964351155.1 uncultured Rhodobacterales bacterium
GATCACGTCCTTGGGAAATTGGGTACCCTTGAAATCGATCACAACATTCTCCGAAGCCTCAGCGTAGGGAGCCGGGTCCCAAAATCGGCCGAGACATCACGCAAGTCAGAAATCTTTGCGACAGAGCCGCCTTTACACCAGCCGTTCCGCCCAAGAGAGCGTGTGGTCGAGCGTTTCCGGCATATGCGATATTTGCAGAAATTCGTCACCGTCTTCGCATTCGCACTGTCAACTACTTCTCAAACGGCTCTCCCAAGGAAGCGATTCCGTTCAATTTAAGCAATCGCCGGTTCGACGAGATAATGCCCAGCACCACAATCGTCACGATGTATGGCATGCTGGCCAGCAACTGCGACGGAATGGCAAGTCCGACGGTCTGGGCGGCGATACCGCCAAGCGAAACCGCTCCGAACAGACAGGCTCCGAGGAAGACACGCCCGACCATCCAGGTCCCGAACACCACAAGGGCCACCGCAATCCAACCGCGTCCCGCAATCATGCCGTCGGCCCAAAGCGGGGTGTAGATCGTCGAGGCATAGACCCCGGCAGTACCCGCCATCAGGCCGCCGAAAGCGACGGCACAAAGGCGGATAAGGAGCACGGGATATCCGATTGCGCTGGCCGCATGCGGGTTCTCGCCCACCGCCCGCAGCAACAGTCCGAGCTTTGTGTGTTTCAGCACATACCAGAGAGCGGGCGTGAAGAGCAGCGACAACCAAACAACCAAGTCCTGCCGGAAGAGACGACCAACCACCGGCAGATCGACCAGACCGGGGATCGCGATCTTGCCAACGCCCGTGACGGTTAGGCTTTCAAAAGGCTTGCCGAAATAGGCTGAAAGTCCCAGCCCCAGGATTCCGATGGCCAGCCCCGTGGCGACCTGATTGGCATGCAGGCCCAACGCCACAAATGCGAAGACGAGCGCAAGGGCAATTCCGCTGAGCCCCCCGAACACAAAGCCCATCAAATGGCCGCCGCCTGAATAGACAGTGATGAACCCCACGGCAGCGCCCAGTGCCATCATGCCCTCGACGCCAAGGTTCAACACGCCCGAGCGTTCGGCAACCAGTTCTCCCAAGGAGGCCAGAAGGAATGGCGTTGCTGCGGCGAGCATTCCGGCGAGAATGTATTCGATGGCGATCATGGAAGCGTGCCCTCCCGCCAGACCAGTTTCCGGCGCACGAAGATCGCAGCGATCAGATAGGCAAGCAGAAGGCTGCCCTGAAAAACATTGACCGCCGCAATGGGAAGTCCGGCTGAAACCATCGCGTTGTCGCCGCCGATGTAGAGCGTGGCCATCAGGAACGCCGAAAAGATGATGCCGATTGGATGTAGGCCGCCCAAATAGGCCACAATGATTGCGGCATAGCCATAGCCTGTCGAAATCGAGCGCTGAAGCTGCCCGACAGGCCCCGCGACCTCGGCCGCCCCAGCAAGCCCTGCTGCAGCTCCACCGATCAGTAGGGATAACCAGATTGCCCCGCTCTGCGAGAACCCCGCATAACGCGCGGCATTGGGCGCGAGCCCTCCGACCTCGAGCCGGTAGCCCGCAAAACTGCGCTGGACGAAGAACCATGCCACAAGTGTGAGGAGAAGTGCCAGAACCAGGGAGACGTTGACCCTTGTGCCCGGGAGCAGAATTGGCAAGAGAGCGTCAAACTGGAACATGACCGACTGCGGGAAGTTGAATCCCATCGGATCTTTCCAAGGCCCAAGCAGCAGGTAGTTCAACAACTGGAGTGCCACGAAGGACAGCATCAGCGAAACAAGGATCTCGTTGGCGTTGAGCCGTACGCGCCAGAACGCGGTGATCGCGGCCCATGCCAGGCCGCCGAGCATGCCGAAGATCAGCATTGTGGGCCATATCCAGACGCCGCTGGCCAGTGGCATGTAGACCGGGATTGCCGAGGCGCAGATTGCGCCCAGGATGAATTGCCCCTCTGCGCCGATGTTGAAGACCTTTGCGCGAAATCCGATGGCGAGGCCCTGTGCGATAACAAGCAAGGGCCCCGCTTTCAGCAGGATCTCCGAAAACGAAAAGTAGCTGGTGAAAGGATCGATCAGCATCGCTTTGAATACCGCCAACGGATCAACGCCAATCGCGGCATAAAGCACGAGGTTGATGAGCGCCGCCATGGTCAGCGCCACAAAAGGGGCCGCGATCATGACTGGCATGGACGCGCGTTCGCGCCGAACAAGTTTGGGAAGTACCACTAAGCCGCGCCCTCACTCGCACCGATCATTGCGCGCCCGATGTCTTCGGGCTGTGTTTCGCTGGTATTGAAGCGTGGGCTGAGACGGCCTTTGCTGAGTACCTGAATGTGATCGGTCAATTCGAACAGCTCTTCTATCTCTTCCGAGATCACGAGGATGGCACAGCCTGCATTGCGCAGTTCGATCAGCCGCCTGCGGATTGCAGTCGCAGCACCTATATCGACGCCCCATGTGGGCTGGTTGAGGAACAGAAGCTTTGGCGCGAGCATCAACTCGCGTCCGATGATGAACTTTTGCAGGTTTCCGCCCGAAAGCGAGCCCGCCTCAGCTGCCGGGCCGGGCGTACGTACATCGTTTGCTGCGATGCAGTCACGTGTAAAGGTTTCTGCCTGTCCGCGCCGGATCAAACCTCTGCGCACCATCCCAAGACGATGCGCGGTCAGGATCGAATTCTTCACCAAAGAGAGTTCCGGGACTGCTCCCTGGCCCAGCCTGTCCTCCGGCACAAAAGCAAAGCCGAGCTGACGCCGCGCGGCCGGGCCAATCGTGCCGACCTCTCGTCCAAACATCGAGACGCAACCGCGCGTCGTTTTGGGCAAGGGCGTTTCACCGGATATGACGGCAGCCAGCTCTGATTGACCATTACCCGAGACACCGGCAATTCCCAGAATTTCACCCGCCCGTACATGCAGCGAGATGTCGTGAAGCGACACACCAAACGGATCATCCGACGCGAGCGATAATCCGGAGATCTCCAGTTGCCGTTCGCCCAGCTCGACCGGCTCGGTCGACGACAGATGCGGCATGTCGCGCCCGATCATCATCGTTGCCAACGCGTGCGCATCAAAATTCTTTGGCGTTACATTTCCAGTGACTTTGCCGCCGCGGAGGATTGTAGCATGGGTGCAGATCGAACGGATTTCCTCCAGCTTGTGGGAGATGAACAAGATGGAGACACCCCGCGCCGAGAGCCGGCGCAAGGTATCAAACAAAAGTTCCACCGATTGCGGCGGCAGCACGGATGTCGGTTCGTCCAGTATCAACAGCTTCGGGTCCATCATGAGGCAGCGGATGATCTCGACCCGTTGCCGTTCGCCCACCCCCAGAGCGTGCACATGCGCCAGTGGGTCGACCTCCAGCCCGAACTCTTTGCCAAGCTGCACGATACGCCGGGTCAGGTCCTTCTTGGTTCCAGGCACCAACAGCGAGACATTCTCGACAACGGACAGCGTCTCAAACAGAGAGAAATGCTGGAAAACCATGCCGATGCCCAGTCGCCGTGCAATGGCCGGAGAGCCGATTTGAGTCGTCTCGCCCCGCCATTCAATGGTGCCTTCGTCAGGCATCTCGACCCCGTAAATCAGCTTCATCAGGGTCGATTTTCCTGCGCCGTTCTCTCCGAGGACCGCGTGGATAGCGCCAGGAATGACATCAAGGTCCACGCCGGAGTTGGCGTGGACCGACCCATAGCTCTTGGTGACGCCACGCAGTGAGAGAAGCGGCTGAGCCATGGATCAGCCCGGCAGCGGCGTGGTCACACCCTTGACGTGCCAATCCATCCCGATGACTTCGGCATCGGTCATGGTGACGCCATCGGCCACGCCTTCGGACCCGTCAGCCTTGGTAATCGGCCCGGTGAACGGGGCAAAGGAGCCATCCGCAATTGCTGTTTCGACCTCTTTGATCTGGGCCATTACGTCTGCAGGGATGTCCGGGTTCCAGTCTACAACTTTGACCACACCGTCGCCCACGCTGAGAAAGGCGTTCGCCCCCTCGAATGTGCCTGCAAGGTGCGCCTGGATCGATGAACGGAAGAAAGGCGTCCAGTCGGTCAGAACACAGCCGAGATAGGTTTTGGGTGCATAGGCCTTCATCGACGAGTTCAGATTGAACGAATAAACGCCCAGTTCTTCGGCCTTTGCGACCACGGACGGGGTGTCTTGCGCGTTGGAAAAGAGCACGTCGCAACCCTGCGCCACCAGCGCCTCCGTCGACTGCTGTGCCTTTGCCGGGTCGAACCAAGAATTCAGCCATATGACCGACACTTCGATATCGGGATTGATCCGCTGCGCGCCCAGCACGAATGCATTGATCGAAGTTATCAGCTCGGGAATGGCGAAAGCCGAAACCGAACCGAGCTTTCCGGTCTTGGAAAGGGCCGCCGCGGCCATGCCCATCAGGTAGGTGCCTTGGCTGTACTGCGCCGCGAAGGGCGAGAAGTTGGGTGCAACCATGAAGCCGGAAGCGTGCAGAACCGTCACATCCGGATTGCGGCGTGCGATCTGCATCGCACCGTTCTGATAGCCGAATGATCCCGCAACAAGGACCTTGGTCCCCTCGGCCACGGCCTTGTTCATGATGCGGTCGGCGTCGGGCCCCTCATAGATGTTCTCGACCACGGTAAGCTGCATGGCATCTCCATAGTCGGCTTTCACGTTTTCCAGCGCCTCGAACAGCGCGTGGCCCCAACCGACGTCCGCCACCGGTGATGGGATAACCAGCGTGACGATCAGCGGGTCCTCTGCTGTTGCGGCCTGCACCCGTGCGCTGACAGTGGCGAGCATCGTTGCAAGCGAGGCACCCGCGACGAAGTTTCTTCGGTTTAAAGTGCTGGTCATGGTGTTTCACCCCTTTTGTCCAAGTCTAAGCGTCAAGAGTTGCAAGTGCCCGTTCCGCGTCTCGGAACAGTTTTCTTTCGTCTACCTTCGTGAATGCGCCGTTTTCCCAAACGATCTGGCCGTTGATCATGGTCAGGTCGGTCGGGCTGCCGATACCGACCTTCGCGATCAGGCTCAGCGGGTCGTGCCGCGTGCCGACATAGTCCATCCGCCGGGTGTCAATCGCAAAAAGGTCGGCAGCCATGCCAGGTGCCAGTCGTCCGATGTCATCCCTGCCAAGGGCAGAGGCGCCTCCTATGGTCGCATAGTCGAGGAAGGTCGCAGGGTCCGGCACCGGGTGCTGGCGTGTGCTGGCCGCAAGGCACTGCAGCATATAGGCCGAGTGGACACAGTGCATCAGGTTGGAATTGTCATTCGAAGCAGCCCCGTCCGCGCCAAGGCTGACGCGGATACCCAACGCCTCCATGGCCGGAATGTCGGTGATCTCGGCCCCCACCAGATAGACCGGTTCGGGGCAGTGGGAAACGCCGGTTCCCGTGGCGGCAAGGCGCGTCAGTTCCTCTTGGGTCAATTCCCAGCAATGGGCATAGAACGTATCGCTACCGGCAAATCCCATGTCCTCGAGATAGGCGATGGTGCGCTGGCCCGTCCGCGCTTCCATCACCGGGCTTTCGCCTTCTCCGGCATGGGTGTGCAGAATCACGCCCTTGTCGCGTGCAAGCGCGACTGACTGGACCATCGTATCCTTGTAGCAGTTGACCGGCTGGCACGGTGCCACAACGACCTGGCGCATGCTAAAACGTTCGGGATCGTGGTAGGCGTCGATCACCCGTTCGCAATCGGCGATGAATTCATCCGTGGTCTCGAGCATCTCGTCGGGGATCGTCGAGCCTTCAGACTTCGGAAGGGTATTTCCGCCGCGCCCTGCGTGAAATCGGAGGCCCAGCAGTTCCGCGGCCTCGAACTGCCGGTCGATCAAACGTTTGCCTGCATGACGTGGAAAGCAATACTGGTGGTCCATCGCCGTAGTGCAGCCATGTTTGATAAGTTCGGCCATGGCGGTGAGGGAGGAGTGATAGAAACAGTCCTCTGTCAGGCGCGAGAAGATCGGGTAGATCATGTCGAGCCATTCGATCAGCGACAGTTTGGTCCAGTCCAGTTCGGCACGGTTCCGCACGAAGGTCTGGAAGAAATGGTGATGCGTATTCACCAGACCGGGGTAGATGAACCAACCGGTAGCGTCTTTTACCGTGGCGTCGGGAGCGACCAGATTGAGGCCTATAGCCTTGATTTCAGGACCTTCCGTAAGCACATCCACGTCCCGTAGAACGTCCGGTTCAGTGCCATGGTCCACAACGACCGCAGCGCAGTTCCTGAAGAGCACCCCGGTCACGATGGCGCGTCCGCAAACGGGTCCGGTGCCAGCTCATGCAGCCGGTGAATACCCGGCATTTCGATGAAGCCGGGCAGGGCCCGGATGGCGCGCATCCAGATCCGGATAGAGGGATAGGGGTCAATCGAGATGCTGCCATCAGGGGCCAGCGCCACATAGGGAAAGCAGGCGATGTCCGCGATTGAAGGTTTGTCGCCTACCAGAAAGGTGCTGCCTGCAATCCGGCGCGCCGCGAGGGCGGCCTCCAACTCCCTTAGGGCTGCGACACCGTTTGATTGGAGTGCGGCCAGGTCGCCTTGGAAATGCAACATCTCCACCAGCCGAGCGCCGCCAAGCGCGCCGGTCAACCGGTGTGAGAAAGCCAGCCATTGCTGTTGCTTCCCAATCTCCAGGGGGCCGTCATCAGCCAGCCAATCCGGGCCATAATGCGCCGCCAGATAGGCCAGCATTGCGGCACTTTCAGTCAAGACCAGATCGCCGTCCACGAGAATCGGGATGCTGCCCGCCGGGTTCAGGGCCAGCAATGCTTCGCTTTTGTGCTCACGCCCCGGGTGAAAATCCACCGGGCGTAGCTCCATCGGGGCCCCCAAGAGTGACGCCAACAGCCGCACTTTATAGCAGCTTGGGGACAGGACATAATCATAGAGGATCATTGAGCCACCAATTGCGCTCCATAGGTGTAGTTATGCCGCTTCAGCCAGCGCCGGTAGGCGATCGAAGTGAGGTCGGCGCGCGTGGGCGTCTCCATCGCAGGATCCAGAGGAAGTCTTTTGGGGATCTGGTTTTCAAGGATCGATCGGTCCTGCAGGAATATCAATTGCTGAAAGTGAATAAGGTCGGTCATGGAACTGTCATCATCAAAGAGCGCCATCCACGGCCAAACATCGCAGAGGTCCTCGGTCAGGGGCTGTACGAAAAGCGTGATCACATCCCATTCGCCGGGGCGCGGCGGACAGGTCTTGTAAAGAACAGCGCATGTGGGGGCGGGCACACGGTACATGTATTCTGTCGTGATCCCGCCTTCGGCCGACTTGGCCGCCTGCGGTTGATAGAACTCGACCTTGGTGGCCCAGACCTCATCAACATCGTCGCGGATTTCGACCTTGTATTCGCGCACCTCCGGATGGGATTCAGCTCCCAGAATGTCGGTATGAACAAACGGGAAGTGTGCAATATCCAGGAAGTTTTCGACCGCACGAAGGGGCGAGCATTTGACCCGCACGACGCCCACGTCCACTAACGTCCGTTCGGGATGATCTGCTTCGGGAATTGTGAACAGGTCTTTTCCGGGATTTCCAAGGCTGGTCCAGAGATGGCCAAATCGCTGGATTGTAGCCAGAGATCGCCCGCCGCTCTCGACACTGGGTGCACCATCCTCTGACCCGAAGACGGTGATCTTTTCGCCCAGCAGCAGGCTGTCTTTTCCATTTTTGCTGAGACCCGACAGCAGGCCGACCGGATACCAGGCGTCGCGCATTGCCTCAGCCATCATGCTGCATCCCCCATCGCCTCGGCGCGCCGCCGCAATGCTTCGACGGCAGTGGAAACGGCAAGGCTATCCGGCACACTCAATCCAGCCTCGACAAGGACCGCGACAAACACCTCGTCCGGCCCATAGGAGTTCATCACCAAAAGGGCGCGCTTTCCGGCAAGTTGCACCGTGACGGCGCCCTCTGCCGTCTCGCCCTGACAGGCATGCGAAATCGCTTCGAGCGATGCATCTATGACTAGACTTCGCAGGGCTTCGTACCCTTCGAAGAGGGTGGGTTCTTCAGCGGGCCTCTCCAGTGCGCTCCAAACTACCCCGTTGGCCTCCGCAACCGGAAAAGGGTTACAATTAATTGTCTTGGGTGGCTCAACCGCCGGATGGGCGGGGATCTTTTGGCAAGCGCCATCAGTGCCGTAACGCCAACCATGATAAATGCACGACAAAGACTCGCCGCGCACAAAACCATGCGACAGTCGCATCCCGCGATGCGGGCAACGATCTCCGTTCGCGAAAAGCTTGCCCGAGGCCGAACGCCACACGGCAATAGGCCCTGCCGATAAATGGGCTGGAACGACCGTTCCGTCCAGAATGTCGGCTGACACCGCAATCGGTACCCATCGAGAATCGGTTTCGGCAGTCATCTTCAAGTATTTCCCATCCCCTGCACATTTGTTTCCAAATTATCCAGCCCGAGAACCACCCGGACGCAGGGGCCAATATGTCGGGTATTCGGCACCACACAAGCATCCGACCCGTTTCCCAAACGATGTACACAATCAGAACGAAATTGTGCTCAGCTCTTAATCCCCGCGCCAAATAATCAATCAGAGTACGTTGGGCCACGCGTGATCGTCTCGACCCAAACGTCAAAGGGCCCAAGAAGGCATCCAACTTCCAGCGCGTCGATAAGGTCTGGCTGTCCATTAACTTTAAACACGGCCTCGCCGGCGTCGCTGTAAAGCGTTTCGCAGACCAGCCCGAGCCTTCTGCAATGGCGTTCAACCCAAGGCAGGAAAGTCGTACTGTGCAACTCTCCTCGGATGATAAGCCTTTCGGACCGGTTTGAAGTCAGATCAGTTGGCAAGAATCTTCCTAAGTATCGTTGGGTTGGGCTCCTTACGTTATATGAAAGGTTTCTGATTGTAAGCCGAGAACGGTGGTGTGGGTCGGGCCGATCTGGGGTTTTGTCGCAAAGTTTTGAGTTGTTTTGAACGAGCCTATGCGCCGGACACAGTTATCCAGCGAGGGCTTTGAACTGCTCGAAGGC
>CAYGNE010000140.1:0-8975 GCA_964351155.1 uncultured Rhodobacterales bacterium
TGTCCCTCCCCTATGCGAACCCGGATCCGCCCCGGGGCGGACGCATCGTTTTCGGCAACACGGGCGGCTTTGACTCACTCAATCCGTTTGTTCAGAAAGGCACGCCACCCTGGCAATTGCGGTTCTGGGGATATGAATCCCTGATGGGCCGGTCCTGGGACGAACCCTTCACTCTTTACGGGCTGTTAGCCGAATCGATTCGCACCGCGCCGGATCGCTCATGGGTCGAATTCACGCTGCGTCCAGAGGCCCGATTCTCGGATGGAAGCCCGGTGACCGTCGAGGATGTGATCTGGTCCTACGAAACGCTCGGCAGTCAGGGGCACCTGCGCTATCGCGGCTTTTCAAGCCAGATCAGCGAGATCAAGCAAACCGGGCCGCGCAGCCTGCGGCTGAGCTTCAACACAGATGACCGCGAACTGGCCCTGATCGCGGGCATGCGGCCGAGCCTCAAGAAAGCGCAGTGGGTCGGCAAGGATTTCACCCAATCCGGTCTGAGCGAGATCCCGATCGGCAGCGGTGCCTATGTCGTTTCCGGATTTGAAGCCGGCCGCTACGTCACGTTCCGTCGCAACCCGGATTACTGGGGGAATGACTTGCCATTCCGGCGCGGAACCCAGAATTTCGACGAAATGCGCATCGAGTTCTATGGTGATCAGACGGTGTTGTTCGAGGCGTTCAAGGCCGGAGAATTGACAGCCAATCGGGAATTCAACGCCGAGAAATGGCAGACCCAGTACGATTTCCCGGCGGTACAGCGCGGCGACGTGATAAAGTCGGAAATCCCGCATCAGCGCCCGTCGGGAATGACCGGTTTTGTCATGAACACAAGGCGGGCTCCCTTTGACGACTGGCGCGTGCGCGAGGCGCTCTTGCTGGCCTTCAACTTTGAATACATCAACGACACAATGACCGGCAGCGTTCAGCCGCGGATCACGTCGTATTTTTCCAACTCGGAACTGTCGATGCGGTCCGGGCCCGCCACCGGCATGGTCCGCGATCTTCTGCTGCCCTTTGTCGAAGAACTGTTGCCGGGTGCGCTCGAAGGCTACACGCTCCCTGTCAGTGACGGAACCGCCCGAAACCGCGGGAATTTGCGCCGCGCCGTTTCGCTGTTGGCCGAGGCCGGCTGGCGGGTGCAGGATGGTGAACTGCGCAATGAATCCGGGAAACCGTTCTCGTTCGACGTTCTGTTGCGGCAGGGTGACGGTGACAACCAGACCATCATAGAAATCTATCGCAGGGCGCTGGCCCGGCTGGGGATCGGGATCAGCGTCAGCACCGTGGACGATGCGCAATATGCCGCGCGGATCGCCGAATTTGATTTCGACATGACCAATTTCCGGCGTGATCTTTCACTGTCTCCCGGCAACGAACAGCGTCTGTATTGGGGCAGTCAGGGGCGCGATTCCCCGGGGACGCGGAACCTGATGGGCGTGGCCTCGCCGGTGGTGGATGCGCTGATCGACGCAATGCTTTCATCCGAGCGGCGCGAAGATTTCACCGCAGCCGTGCAGGCGCTGGATCGGGTTCTGACGACCGGGCGCTACGTGATTCCGATCTGGCAGTATGACGTCGGGCGCATTGCCCATGACCGTCACCTTCGGTATCCTGACCGACTTCCGATTTACGGTGACCGGGTCGACTTTTTGCCGGATGTCTGGTGGTACGAGCCCGACTGATCAGGTCAGAGACGTTACCCAGAGGATCTGCGCGTCCTCGTCACTCAGCGTGACGACGTTGTGACCCATGGCGGCATCGTAATAGGCGCTGTCGCCACGCCGCATGTCCACGGGTTCATAGAACTCCGTGAAGAGCCGGATCACGCCGGTCAGCACGTAAAGGAACTCTTCGCCGTCATGGCGCACCCAGCCGTCGAATTCATCCATCGAGCGGGCCCGGACCCGGGCGCGGTACGGCAGCATGTGTTTCTTGGTCAGCGAATCCGCCAGCAGCTCGTGTTCATAGGTCGCGGTCGGATGCGCTGATCCCTTGCCGGACTTGGTCACCGACATGCGGCCATTGACCTGATCGTTCTGCGGTGCGGTGAACAATTGCGGCACCGAGATTTTCAGGCCCACCGCCAGCTTCTTGAGCGCGTCATAGGTCGGCGACATCTGTCCGTTCTCGATCTTGGACAGGGTGGAGCGTGCCAGCCCGGCCTGCCGGGCCGCCTGTTCCAGTGTCCAGCCCTGCGCCTTGCGCAGCCCACGGACCCGCTCGCCCAGGTCAAGCGGCTCGACTGTGCCGACCTGACCGGACTCGCGAGCAACCCGGATGAAAGTTTTCGGATCTGGCGTCGTCATCGTCATTTCTATAGGCGGCAGTTGCATGGCTTGCAACGCCCGACGCACCGGGCTAGCCACTGGACGCATGTTGTCGATCTTTGATCAGGGGCCACCGCCGCCCTGCCCCGCGCCCTTCAACCTGGCCGCGCATGTTCTCGGGCGGGCCGAGGTTTGCGCCCAAAAAACCGCCCTGTCCGTCCTTGGCCCATCGGGCTCCCGCGACTGGAGTTATGAGGCACTGGCGCGTTCGGTTCGTGGGACCGGCACGGGCCTGCTGAATGCCGGGTTGTCGCCGGGCGATGTCCTGTTGATGCGGCTGGGCAACACGGTCGATTTTCCCATTGCTTATCTCGGGGCCATCGCCGCCGGGCTGATCCCGGTGCCGACCTCGTCGCAACTGACCGAAGCGGAAACCGCGAAAATGATTTCCGACCTGTCCCCGTCGGCCGTTCTGCGCGATCCGGCCGTCCAATGCGCGGATCACAGAAGGCAGATATCGCTGACCGATCTGCGCATGATGCGCGATTTGCCGCCCTGCGACTGGGCAACGGGCGATCCGAACCGGATGGCCTATGTGGTCTACACCTCGGGTACGTCGGGCAAACCGCGTGCGGTCGCGCATGCCCATCGCGCAATCTGGGCGCGCCGGATGATGGTCGATGGCTGGTATGGGCTGACGCCCGGTGACCGGCTGTGCCATGCCGGGGCGTTCAACTGGACCTATACGCTTGGCACCGGGTTGATGGATCCATGGACCGTGGGCGCAACCGCCCTGATCCCAGAACCCGGAACCGATCTTTCGATGCTCCCCGGTCTTTTGCGCGCCAACAGGGCGACGATCTTCGCCGCCGCGCCGGGCGTGTATCGCAAGTTCCTGCATGATGGCACGCATCTTGACCTGCCCGATCTGCGCCATGGCCTTTGCGCCGGAGAGAAACTGTCCCCGCATCTTCACCAGTTGTGGCGCGATGCCACCGGAACCGAACTCTACGAAGCGTTCGGGATGTCGGAATGTTCGACATTCATTTCGTCCTGCCCGGCACATCCCGCACGCGGCGAGGCCTTGGGTCAGCCACAGTCCGGCCGCCGCGTGGCGATCATCGACCAACAGGGACCGGTCCCGCAGGGCAAGGCAGGCATCATCGCGGTTCACAAGGACGATCCGGGCCTCATGCTTGGCTATCTGAATGCGCCGGAAGAGAGCGCGGCCCGCCTTCAGGGCGACTGGTTCATGACCGGCGACATGGGTGCGATGGCGATAGACGGTCAGGTCAGCTATCTGGGACGCAATGACGACATGATGAATGCGGGAGGTTACCGTGTCTCCCCGCTCGAGGTGGAAACGGTGCTTTCGACCCATCCCGGAATTGCACAGGTCGGGGTCGCCGATGTCGAGGTCAAGGAGGACACGCGCATCATCGCGGCGTTCTACACCGGGCCTGTGGCACTGGACGAAACCGCGTTGCGCGCATATGTGCAAAACAAACTGGCGCGTTACAAACAGCCGCGTGCCTATATTCACCTGACCGCGTTGCCGACCGGCGCCAACGGAAAACTGTTGCGCCGCGCCCTGCCCGCGTATTTCGAGGCCGCCAATTCATGACCGACCAGACCATTACACTCGACATTCTGTCGGATCCGATCTGCCCCTGGTGTTACATCGGCAAGGCCAACCTTGATGCCGCCCTGGCGGACATCCCTGATCATCCCTTTGTGATCCAGTGGCATCCGTTCCAGCTCAACCCGGACATGCCGGGAGGCGGCATGGACCGCCGGACCTATCTGGAAAACAAGTTCGGCGGCCAGGACGGCGCCGTGCGCGCCTATGCACCGGTTGTCGAACATGCCGAAGCTGCCGGTCTCGTCATCAACCTGGACGCCATGACTCGTACGCCCAACACGATCGATGCCCATCGCCTGATTCACTGGGCCGGGATCGAACACAAACAGACAGCGGCCGTGGACGCCCTGTTTCAGGCCTATTTCGTGGAAGGGCGCGATATCGGCGACCACGAGGTTCTTGCCGATATCGCCGACGGCATCGGTATCGATGCTTCGGTGATCATGCGCCTTCTGGCGTCGGACTCCGATCGCGAGGACATTGCCAACCGCGACCGGCACAGCCGCGAAATGGGTATCACCTCGGTGCCGACATTCATCGTCGCCGGCAAGCACGCGGTTCCCGGCGCGCAGCCGCCGGAACTGTGGCAAAAGGTGATCCGCGAACTGCAAGGCCAACTGGCAAAAAAATCCGGCACCGCGTGAAACAGTTCAAGGTCCATACGGTTGTGATCAGCCTCGTCGGCATCATTGCCCTGGGCACCGGCTTCTTTCATCTTGTCGAGGGCTGGAGCCTGCTGGATTCCTATTTTTTCACGGTGGTGACGATCTCCACGGTCGGATACGGGTCTCTGGTTCCGGTGACGGCCCTGGGCAAGATCGGCACCACCGTCTTTATCTTTGTCGGCCTCGGCGTGTTTGCCGTCGCGATCCAGCAATTCGCCCTTTATCACATGCAAAAGCGTGAAGAGCACACGGAATGGCTGATCGGGCGGCTGGGTCACCGGGCGGTGGACGATCCGAAACAGGCCGCCAACGAGGATGATCAGCCGGGCGCCGGCCCGGAAACATCCGAAACCGGCGCGGTGCGGGCGCGCGGTCCGACACCTGAGAACCGAGCCGGCCGCCCCGTCGGCCTCGTATCGGTTGATCCCATGTCCGGATGACGCCGTCCCGCTGAACCTCTGGAACCGCCGCCCTGCCTGTGATAGCGCCAACAGACAGAATCCCGGAGTTATCATGAAAAACCCCATGTCCCGTGGTGAATTCGTGGCATTGATCGCGATGATGTTCGCCACGGTCGCCTTCTCGATCGACGCCATGCTGCCTGCATTGCCGGAAATCGGCAGGGAACTCAGCCCCGAGGATGTCAACCGGGCGCAACTGATCCTGACTTCCTTTGTGCTGGGCATGGGGATCGGCACGTTTTTTACAGGTCCGCTGTCTGACGCGTTCGGGCGGCGGCATGTAATCTTCTGGGGCGCGGCGGTCTATGTTGCCGCCTGCGTGCTGGCATGGCTCAGTACCTCACTGGAGGTCGTTCTTGCCGCGAGGCTGGTTCAGGGCCTCGGTGCGGCCGGGCCAAGAATCGTCGGCGTCGCGGTCATGCGCGATCTTTATTCGGGCCGCGAAATGGCGCGGATGCTGTCCATTGCGATGATGATCTTCACGCTTGTTCCGGCAATTGCCCCGCTGATCGGGATGGGCATCATTGCACTGATGGGCTGGCGTGGCATCTTCGTGGCGTTCACCCTGTTTTCGCTGCTGATCATCCTTTGGGTGGGATTGCGCCTGCCGGAGACGCTTGATCCGGCGCACCGGCGACCGTTCCGCGCGTCTTTGTTGTTGGACGCGGTACGGGAGATGCTGACGCATCCCACCGTGCGCCTGTCGATCCTGGTTCAGGGTCTGTGCCTGGGCATGCTGTTCACCATGCTGACGATGGTTCAGCCGGTCTATGATGTGATCTTTCACCGCGCGGCGTCGTTCCCGTACTGGTTCGGGGCCGTCGCGCTGCTGGCTGGCAGCGCCAGCATCCTGAATGCGGCAATCGTCGTCCGTGTCGGTATGCGTCGCATGGTAACGTGGTCTCTGGCAGCCCAGATCGGCCTGTCCGGATGCGTCCTTTTGCTGACAAATGCCGGGCTGTCGGACGGGGTCATGTTCGGAATATTCATCGTCTGGCAGACATGCGTCTTTTTCATGGCCGGAACAACACTCGGCAATCTGAACGCCATAGCCATGGAACCGATGGGACATATTGCCGGAATGGCGGCCTCTGTCATGGGCGCCATTGCAACGGTCGCGGCCGCCGCGATTGCCGCGCCGCTGGGCCTTTTGTTCGATGGGTCGCTGCTGCCACTCGCCGGCGGCGTGTTTCTTTTGTCGGTCGCCGGTTTCATTCTCATGCTCCGGATGGCCCGCGTCGAGGCGCGCCTTGCGCTCTGACGCCTTGTGACACTTTGGGAAACTCCGCTAGTGTCGGGACGGACGGAGGGGCGAGATGGACCAATACTATGACCTGGGCACACATGGCTGCCCGATCACAACGCGGTCGCGGGACGCACAGATCTGGTTTGATCGGGGGCTGGTCTGGACCTATGGCTACAACCACGCAGAGGCTGTCGTTTGTTTTCGGCGTGCGTTGGAGCATGACCCGGATTGCGCGATGGCGCATTGGGGCATCGCCTATGCCGGTGGGCCAAACTACAACATGCCATGGGACCTGTTTGACGAGGCGGGCCGGGCCGAGGCCCTGGCGCTGGCCCATGATGCGACCCGGGCCGCCATCGCGCGGGTTGATGGCACGACGCCGGCGGAACAGGCGCTTATCCGCGCCCTGCCGGCCCGGTATCCGCAGCGCGAGCTTTCAGACGACATGCATGCCTGGGACTTTGCCTTTGCCGAGGCCATGCGCGCAGCGTTCTCGCTCGTGCCGGATCATCTCGACTTGCGAACCGTCTACGTGGAATCCTTGCTTAACCTGACGCCGTGGAAGATGTGGGATCTGGCCAATGGCCGACCCGCCGACGGGGCGGCGACGCTCGAAGCGCAAGAGGTTCTCGAAGAGGCGATGCACAATATCCCCGGCGCGATGCGACACCCCGGGCTTTTGCACCTCTACGTCCACCTCATGGAAATGTCGCCGTTTCCTGAAAAGGCCCTGAAGGCGGCGGATGTTCTGCGTACGCTGGTTCCGGATGCCGGGCATCTGGTGCACATGCCGACCCATATCGACGTTCTCTGCGGGCACTATCACAACGTCGTCTATTGGAACCAGAAGGCGGTCGAGGCCGACCTGAAATATTACGAGCGTGAAGGCGCGTTCAACATCTACACCGGCTATCGCCAGCACAATTACCATTTCGTGATTTACGGCGCGATGTTCCTGGGTCAGATCGCCCCTGCGCTGGAGGCAGTACGGGGCATGGCCGATACCGTCCCCGATGATCTGTTGCGCATTCAAAGCCCGCCAATGGCCGATTACTTCGAAAGCTACATGGCCATGGAGCCACATGTGCTGATCCGGTTCGGGCGGTGGGAAGACGCCATCTCGCTGGAATTGCCGAACGACCCTGATTTATTTTGCACTCTGACCGCGACCACTCATTATGCGCGCGCTGTGGCCTATGCGGCGACAGGCCGGGTACCCGAGGCAGAGGCCGAGGAAAAACTGTTCGAAGCCGCCCGCGACAAGGTGCCGGACAGCCGTCTTCTTCACAACAACACCGTGCGCGACCTGCTGCAGATCGCAACCGAGATGCTGCGCGGCGAAATCGAGTACCGCAAAGGAAATCACCGCCAGGCCTTTGAGCATCTGCGCCGTTCCGTGGCGCTGGACGACGCGTTGCCCTATGACGAACCCTGGGGCTGGATGCAGCCGACACGCCATGCCCTGGGGGCGCTGATGCTGGAACAGGGCCTGGTCGCCGAGGCCGAGGCCGTGTATCGCGAGGATCTGGGCCTCGGTGGACAACTCAGCCGCGCCACGGTGCATCCCGACAATATCTGGAGCCTGAAAGGGTTGCATGACTGTCTCAAGGCGCGCGGCGAAACCGTCGAGATCGTCCTGATAAAACAGAGGCTTGAGCTGGCCCTTTCCCGGGCGGACCGTACCGTGGGGGCGTCCTGTTTCTGTGCACAGGCGGCGATGCAAGCCGGCTGCTGACAACCCTGCCGCCATTGAACGGCGCGTAAACGGGGGGGCTTCCCCGGGGTATTGCAAACCAGAAAGAAACCAGGTTTTCCTGCCGCTTCTTTCTGGTTCAAAATACCCCTGTCCGGACCTCTCAAATCATACCCTGGCCCGGCTGCCGGGCGAACGGGCCTTTTCCGCCAGATCGCGGGAAATGGCAAACGCACCCTTGATCTTGTCGTTGTTTTTCTTCCAGTCCCGCCGCACGACAATCTTGTTGTCGCGAACTTTGGCCAGCCCGCGCTGATCCTGAATGAAGGCGACAAGCCCCTCGGGGTTGGCAAACTTGTCGTTGTGAAACTGAATCGTGGCGCCTTTGGGTCCGCCATCCAGTTTGGATATGCCCGCCCGTTTGCACATGGCCTTTATCCGCACCACCAGCAGAAGTGTGTTGACCTCTTTCGGCAGCTTGCCGAACCTGTCGATGAGTTCGGCGGCAAAACCTTCCAGTTCCACCTTTGTCGACAGGGCCGAAAGGCGCCGGTAGAGCCCGAGCCGAACATCGAGATCGGGAACGTAGTCTTCGGGGATCAGCACCGGCACACCGAGGTTGATCTGGGGTGCCCATTGGTCGTCGGCGTCGCTGAGCCCTTCCATCTGGCCCGCCTTTATCTTGGCGATAGCCTCTTCCAGCATCGACTGGTAGAGTTCATAGCCGACATCACGCATCTGGCCGGATTGCTCTTCGCCCAGCAGGTTTCCGGCACCGCGAATATCCAGATCCTGACTGGCCAGCGTAAACCCGGCCCCCAGGGTGTCCAGGCTGCCCAGCACCCGCAGGCGTTTTTCGGCTGCCGGGGTCAGGCGCGCACGCGGTTTTGTGGTGAGATAGGCATAGGCGCGGGTTTTTGAACGCCCCACCCGCCCGCGGATCTGGTAAAGCTGCGCGAGTCCGAACATGTCCGCCCGGTGCACCACCAAGGTGTTTGCCG
>CAYGNE010000141.1:0-8922 GCA_964351155.1 uncultured Rhodobacterales bacterium
CGGCGCGAAACGGGTTATGCGTGTTCCACAGCTGCATATTGGTGCTGTCGGTCGCATAGCGGATGTTGAGCGGGTCGAACATCAGCAGTCCCGCGTAACCCCGGTCGACGATATGTTGCGTCAGCCTTTTCCAGCGGTGTTCGCGCATCGCGGGCAGGTTTGGCAGGGTCAGCCCGGCCGCAGCCCATTCAGACATGGCCAGCCGTGTCGGGCCGATCTCGATCCGGTCCTGATCGTTTGGTGTCCCGTCGGGCAATATGTCACCCCGTGTCGGGTCGATCTTGCGATTGTCGCGGTAATGGGTGTTCATGGGTCATCTCCTCGATCCGCATCGTGTGACTTCGGGGCAGGGTGGTCCGTCCAGAATGCGACGGATCAGGTGTCGTTTTGGAGCCGGGAATGAGCGCGATCCTGCAAACGCAATTGCCCTACGACGTCGCGCAGGCGCGGCCCTTGCCGGGGATTCAACCGTTCGCGATGCAGGACTGGCTGCAGCGGGATGACGCCTTTGCCGGTCAGATGGCGGAACGCGACCGGCTGTTGGCCGAGGCGCGCGCGGACGTTCTGGCGCTGGATGACAGCGCGCAAGACGCGGCCGAGGAGCTGTTGGATCTGGTGATGGAACACGCCTATCCCGACGCGGGCAACCGCGCCGAACGGCCCGATGGGGTCGCCGTGCCGATTGATCGTGCCGACCCTTTGGGCACCCTGGGGCGTCTGGTGCAGGAAGATTTCTGCATTCTGCAGAAACAGGGGGCGGAACATGTCCTGACCGGTGCGGTGCTGTGTTTTCCTGCCAAATGGTTGCTGCGCGAGAAATTCATGCGTCCGCTGATTGGCATCCACGAACCTGTGGACAGCTATGACGCCGGTATTGCCGCACGTGTGCAGCGATTGTTTGACGGGGTACAGCCCGGTCGGCCGCTGTGGCGTTTCAATGCCCTGCACTACGATGATCCGACCCTGCATCAACCGCAAAGCGCGGGTGACCTGCGCGAGCGTCCGGCTCCTGGTGATGCCAGGTACTTGCGCAGTGAACGGCAGTGCATTCTTCGCTTGCCGCGGACCCGCGCGGTGGTGTTCTCGATTCACACCTATGTCGTGAACCGGGGCGTGGTGGCCGCGGATTCGTCATCGCCACCAATTTCTCCTTTTGCATGAGCGAAAGGATTGCCGCTCAATCTTTGGTGGTGTAACTTTGATTGCTAACCGTGCAAAAACATTCGGAAATCAGCGATCCCGAGCGTTTGCGCCGATGCCAGACATTGCGTGCAGTCAATAACCCTATAAGGTGAAAACGGGACGGAGCGGGGGAGACTGCAAATGGCGGCGCACAAACCGAAATTCGGTGAAATCGGCAATATGGACGATCTGGTCGGGCTGTATGTCGATACGCTTCAGGCCTGGATAGATATCCTGCCGCAGCGACGCGACGACGCGGACCCGACACCGGGTTCGCAGCAGGAGATCCTGCTGCTGCTGGCGCGGGCGCAGGCGGCATGGTTGACCAGCGGTTTGCGCTATGGCCGTCAGATCAGCGAATTGATGAGCGCCAGCGGTATGGATCTTGCCGGCATGGCCGCGCTCAAGGGTGGCGGGACAAGCGATCAGACCTTGCAGCAACTGGCACTGATCGACAAGGCGCGCAGTTTTCTGGTTCAGGTGGCCGACGCCTCGCTGAGCGAGGCCGAGGCCCTGCGCTCGCAGCTTCTTGAAATCGAGGCGGCATTGCGGGATGTGCAGGACAGCGGACCGGAAGAAGACCCCCGGCGCAACGTCAGGACCAAACGATGAACAATGATCACGGTCAGGGCCGCGCGGACTGGGTGATTCCGGAACTGGGCTTTCAGGAGGAAACCGAACGCCTGCGGCAGGCGATTGCCGACTGGCTGAAAGGCGTGAACCCGGAAATGAAAAAGCCGCTGAAATGGCAGTTCCTGGCGGGTTCCAAATATTTCCGCCCGCTGACCATGTTCAGCTGCGCCCGCGCCCAGACCGGGCAGGTGACCAACGACGTGATCCGGTCCGCCGTGGCGCTGGAGCTGTTTCACAACATGACGCTGGTGGTCGACGATATTCTCGACCGGTCCGATACGCGGCGCGGCAAGGCGACGATGCATGCGAAATACGGCAAGCTGAATGCGTTGATGACCTCCGGCTACATGACCGCCGAGGCCTACAGGATGATGGCCGATGACGAACAGGCGGTGCTGCTCCTGTCGGAACTGATGACCCGTCTCGGGGCGGCGGAATGCGCGCAGTGGCGGCTGCGCCGGCGGCCCAAGGGCGTTGCCGACTGGAGAATGCTGGCGCAGGAAGACACCGGCTCCATGTTCGAGATCGCGGCCTGCCTGGCCGACCGGACCGGATCGCTGCGTCTTTACGGGCGGTACCTGGGCATGCTGTACCACGGGTGTGATGACGTGTCCGACGTGCGCGGCACCGACGACCTGGGCGAGGGCGGGGGAGAAGAGGATATCCGCGACGGTATCCTGACCCTGCCTGCCGCCATCGCGACGCGGAATGAAGATGTGGCCACGATGTTCCGCGACCCGAAACCGTCCAACTACGGCGCGTTGGCGGCGGCATTCCGGTCGGTTCTGCCCGCCGCCGAAAAGGAACTGGACCTGCTGGCGAGCCAGGCCCGGTTCGAGGCCAAACGCCATGCGCAGGATCCGGCACCGCTGATCGCGCTGGTGGATCGCACCCGCAAACTGGGCAACAAGGGCTGATCAGCCGCCGGCGACGGCGCGCTGCGTCAGCTGTCCCATCAGGGCCGTGGCGCGTTTCATGTCGCCGGTGTCGAACCCTTCGGTGAACCTCTCGTAGACCGGCTCCAGCAGCGCCAGCGCCTCTTCGCTCTCGCCTTCGCGCGCCATCAGCCTTGCCAGCCCGGTCGTGGCCCGCAACTCCCATGCCGGCGAGGACAGCTTGCGAGCATGCACCACCGCCTGTTTCCACGCGGCGCGGGCGGTGACCTGGTCACCGGCGGCTTCGGCCACATGCGCCCGCGCGCAGCGGACTTCGGACGCCTGCCACAGCTCGCCCGAGCTTTCGACCAGCGCCTCCATGCCATCCAGCGCCGCCTGCGCGCCCTTCAGATCGCCGTGATCGGCCAGCATCACGGCCTGCATGCTGCGGAACTGCGGCTCGTGCAGGCGGAACGACATCGCCTGGCACGCCGCAATGGACGCGCCGATGATCTTCAGCGCGGTTTCCATGTCTCCGGTCGCCGCCAGCGCCTCGGCCTGCCAGAACAGGCTGTACCCGGCGGCAAAATCATATCCCATCTGCTTGGCGTAGGCGATTGCCTCGGTGGCGACCTGCAATACCATTTCGGATCGTCCCTGCAACGCAGCGACCCGGCAGACGCCGTTGACCTGGGCATAGATGCGCGAATACGGATCGTTCAGGGTTTCTGCATAATCCAGCGCTTCCCGCGCCTTGGCTGTTGCCTGATCGGCAAAGCCAAGCGCCCAGAGCGACGCCGCGTGCCAGCAGCGCGTTATCACGATCGGGTCGCCCGTGGTGTGGCGCGGTGCGGTCGGGTCCCAACCGCCTTCCTTGCGGATGGCTTCGGACCGCAGGCCCCAGTCGATCGACGTCTGGAACTGCCCGATGCTGAAATTCGACCAGGCCATCGCGGAGCCTGCCGACACCAGCAAGCGCGGGTCGTCGCCTGCGACCTCGGCCATCATGGACAATTCCTCGTGCCCGGCTGCAACCTCGCCCCGCATGGCCAGATGTGCGCCGTGTCCGTTGTGGAACGCGATCTGGAAATCCCGGCTCGTGCCCTTGGGGTTCAGCGCCCCGGCACGGGAAAACGCCGCGCCGACCTCGGGGGCGGCATGGCCCTTGATCCCGCTCAGAACCGCGCCATGGCCCACATGCAGCTGCAGTTCCAGCGCCTCGCGTTCGCCGGACTCGGGCATCTTCGCCACCTGTTCCAGGCCCGAGACCATGTGCGCGTGAGCTTCGCTGACGATCCCGCGCAGCCGTGCGGCCTGTCCGGCAGCCAGCCAGTTGCGCGCAGCGCTGGCACGGTCGCCCGCCTCGGTGAAATGCCGGGCGAGGAATTCCGGCGCCGCCGCGGCGCGTTCCGGGAACTGGTCCACGATTGCGCGGGCAATCCGCAGATGCATGTCCTGGCGGCTGCGCATCAGCAGCGATTCATAGGCCGCGTCGCGGATCAGCGCGTGGCGGAACACCCAGGTCCGCGGCTGTTTCGAGCGAAAGATCAGATCGGCATCCGCCAGATCCGTCAGCGACCCCAGCAACGCCGGCGCGGACTTTCCCGACACCGCCGCCAGAAGGTCGATATCGAATTCCCGCCCGATGACCGAGGCGACCTGCGCGATATGGCGCGGCCCCGAAAGGGCATCCAGCCGAGCCATCAGCGTATCCCGGAGGGATGTCGGCACCGCGTTGGCCGTGCGATGGTCAAACTGCACGACGGACTTGGTCAGTTCTTCGGCAAAAAACGGTATCCCGTCGGCCCGGGCCGACAGCGTGGCCCGTATCTCGTCCGACATCCAGGCGTTCTGTGCGAGATGGCTGATCAGGGTCTGGATTTCCTCCGGGTTCAGCCGTTGCAGGTCGATCTCCGAGATGAAATCATGTTCGGCCCATGCCGGCTCGAATTCGGGCCTGTAGGTGCCAACCAGCAGGATTCGCCGGTCTTTCATCGTCTCGATCAGTCGCGACAGCAGGTCCAGCGTTGTCGGGTCGGCCCAGTGCAGATCCTCGACCAGCACCAGCGCAGTGGCCACTTCCGACGCCTGGTGAACACGCGCCAGCAGCGTGTCAAACAGCCTGGCCCGCTGCAACTGTACCGAAATCGTCAAGGGCGGAACAAGATCCGCCGGCAATCCCATCAGCCCCGCGATCAGGGCCTCTTCTTCGCCGGGGTCATTGCGGTTCAGCCCGAACAGCTTCAACACCTTGTCCAGCCGCGTCTCCGGCAGATCCTCACGCCGGTACCCGGCCGCCAGTTCCAGTCCCTTGGTAACCGGATGCAGCGCCGTATTGGTGAAATAGGGCGAACATTGCAGCTGGATCACCGCGGATTTCGGCGATTCGAGTTGTTGGCGCAATTCCCGCAGCAACCTGCTCTTGCCCAGACCGGCCTCGCCGCGCAGCATGATGGCCCGGCCCTGGCCATTGCGCGCCTCGGCCCAGCCCTGCAGCAGCTGCTGCATTTCCGTGTCGCGCCCCACCAGCGGGGTCATCTGCTGCTGTCGGTGCGCTTCGAACCGGTTGCTCGATTCCGCTGGCCCGATGACACGCCAGGCCCGGGTCAGGCCGGGTATCCCCTTGAGCTCCATCGGTTCCAGCTCCTGGCAGTCAAAGCTGCGCCCGAGCAACTGATGGGTGCGCTGACCGATCACGATATTGTCCGGTTCCGCCACGGCCTGCAGCCTTGCCGCAAGGTTCGGCGCATCGCCGGAAACCACCGCACCCTCATAAAGACCGCGCCCGACCAGGTCGCCGACCACAACCAGCCCGGTTGCGATGCCGATCCGGGTTTGCAGCCGCCCGCCGGGGAAGGGTTCCAGCCGTGCCAGCGCGTCGATCAGGGCAAGGCCCATGTTGACCGCCCGCTCGGTGGCGTCCTCCTGTGCGTGGGGATAGCCGAAATAGATCATCGAGCCGTCGCCCAGGAACTGCGCGACATGCCCGCCCGCCCGTGCCGCCGCATCCGACACGGTTTCGTGGTACAGCCGGATCAGGTCACGGAATTCTTCCGGGTCGAGCCGCGACGAGATGTTGGTCGAACCAACCATGTCGCAGAACAGGATCGTCAGTTGCCGCCTCTCTGCTTCCCATTCCGACGGCGTTCCGGATTTTGCCGGCGTCTCGGACCTGGCCGTGTCCCGGATCGCGCGCAGGATCATCATCCGATGACCCAGAATGTCGACCCCAAGCTCTTTCAGCGCCGCGTGGTCCAGATCGCCCAGGATTTCCGGGCCAATTTCCTGTTCGCGGAATGCCTCGATGTACTGGGGCAGTCCGATGTTCTTTAGCCAGGCTCCGATATTCATGGCCTATTCCCAAGTCCTTCCCCCGGCTGTCTAGCCGGGCGGTTTTTGTTTGTTTCCTGTTTTTTGACCCGAAGAACTCTGTACTATTTCGCCGTGTGTTTTTTTGCCGGCGTGTTTCCGATACCCCTTTTCATCGTAATTCCAGTATATTGGTCCAGTTGCAAGTGGGTGTCCTTCGGGCAGGTCGCGCACCGAGTTGGTCCAGTTGATCGGCCCGAGGTATTTCGGCGGGTTTGGCTTGCGCCCCATATAGGGTTCCAGCGCCTTGACGCCCGCCTTGATGATCTTGCGCTGTGTCTCTTCCCATCCGTCACCGTATTTGCCCAGAAGCTGGTTGGCTTCGGACCACATCTTGGCCGATGCGACCAGCGGCGCCCAGGCCAGCTTGAGCGCCTGGAACAGTTCGGGCGGAAACGCCCGGGGTTCCAGAACCGTGATCGCGGGCTGCTTGGGCGCGCGTTTCGCCCGGATCGCCTCGGCCGCGTTCAGCCCGGACATCACGGCACCCTCGATGGTCGAGACATCCATCAGGTTCTTCACATAGGTGCCGGCCATCCAAAGGTTGTGCAGTGGCGTTTCGGTCTCGGGCCGGCGCTCCCAACTGCCGACCATGTTTGCAAACAGTTCCTCGCCGGTGTTCATGTCGAACGCGGTCTTGCGCAGGTCGATATGCTCAAGCGTCACCGGCAGGTGTTCCAGAACCTCGTTCAGAACGTATTCGATCGCCGTCGTCGGATGCTTCAGGTCCAGGATCAGTTGATGCTCGAGCTTATGGCCTTTGGGGTATCTTTTTTCCGGCGGCACCGAGAGCAGCGACACCACGTCCGAGCAGGTAACATACAGGAACGTGTTCGGCGGTTCATGATCCTTGCCGGAATGCTTGATGTCGCGCCACAGCTGTGTGTAGTCGAGGAACGTCATGTAATACTTGGCGCCTTCAAAGTCGGTCACGTCCTTGGGCAGCTTGGCCAGGTGGCAGTTCAGATAGAGCTGCAGCGCCCCCATCGGTTCCGCCTGGAGATACTGAACCTCGCCCAGATGCGGGGCGGCGTCATAGAATTCTTCCTTCACCAGCCGCTTGATCGCACCCGGCGTGACCGCCAGAATCACGTCTTCCCCGGACACGTCATGGGTAACGGTGTCGGTGACCTCCCACGTGTCGTTGACCGATGGCGACCGGTTGACGATATCAAACTCCAGGCTGGCGATTCGGGATTTCTTCGGGTCCGGCACAACCTTGGTCAGCCGATGCAGCATCTTGCGTTCGAACTGTTTCTCTTCGCCGACCTTGTTGAATGCTTCCAGCGTATCAAGCCAGGGCTCCATCAGGTACTCCCACTTGTTCCCGGCCAGCAGGAAAAACTCGGGCACCGAGTACCGGTTGGTGTATTTGACAAAAGTCCGATAGCTTTTGGCGGACGCCTGGTAGGACGAAATCGCCCACACGGTTTCCCACAATGTCTGGTGCAGATCGGCGGCGATCCGGGTCATGTAGGGGCGCGAATGCAGGAACCCGTTGACCGAATAGGTGTCCAGCAGATCATGCTTGTGCTCGGGCTCGGCCAGCATGTCGATCATCGAATACATATAGATGAACAGGTCGGGCGGCGGGGCCGCGCCGGAATCCATGTTGCGCAGGAAATCCTGCGGCCCGCTTGGATTGAACATCGCCGGCAGGCGGTCCAACTCGTCACCGCGCAGAAAGCGGAACGCCTCGCGCGGGGTGAAATTGTTCTGGATTCCAATCTGTTCCGCGATCGTCCAGAAGTTGAAGTAGAAATTCGGAAACATGTGATAGGAATGCTCGCGGCGGGTTTGCGTCACCTCGTCCCAATAGGAATGCAACATGCCGCCGACAAAATCGTCCTGTTCATAAAGCGTAACGTGAAATCCGCGTTCCAGCAGTCTTAGCGCAGCACTCATGCCTGCCACGCCGGCACCGACAATGGTTACTTTCTTCATAATATCCGTCCCCAAGCTTGCCCGCAAAAATGTTCAGTCAACCGCAGGCTTAAGCGCAGCTTAGCACGGAAAATCGAAAAGTCTCAATTTCGTAAACGATTTGTCCGATTTGCGCGCGGCATCCGGTCCGGGCGCCGGATGGTCGCGCCGCCTTCCATAAGTCAACATCCGGTAGAACGGCCCCGGGCGCGGCCCGGTCCCGGGTTTTCGCAAGATCCCGGCAAGGCACGGAACAAGCTTGGACCGGTGCGCGCGATCGGCAAGCGCAGTCGGCAGGCGGTTTCACTGGTGTCCTGACCGGCGTTTTCAGAGACTGGTAGGCCCGGAGGGACTCGAACCCCCAACCAAAGCGTTATGAGCGCTCTGCTCTAACCAATTGAGCTACAGGCCCGCCTGGGTGTTGCGTATCACGGTGGGCGGGCGCGTCAAGAGCGCAGGCGCGACGGCATATGTTGCAAGCGGCTGCCCAATGCACTACCCCGCGCGCAGGACGCGAAGAGGATGGGCGCATGACGACGGGCAAGAACGGAATCACCTATGCCGAGGCCGGGGTGGATATCGACGCGGGCAACGCGCTGGTGGAACGGATCAAACCCGCGGCCAAGCGCACCACCCGCCCGGGCGTGACCGGCGGTCTGGGGGGGTTCGGAGCGCTGTTCGCTGGACACCGACACCGCCGCCCGCATCATCGAGGGGATCGCGGCGGGTTGCGAGGGGTCCGGATGCGCGCTGATCGGGGGCGAAACCGCAGAGATGCCCGGCATGTACCCGCCCGGCGATTTCGATCTCGCCGGGTTTGCCGTCGGCGCGATGGAGCGCGGTCAGGCGTTGCCCGACGGCGTGGCAGAGGGGGACGTGCTTCTTGGCCTGGCCAGCGACGGGGTGCATTCCAACGGCTACTCCCTGGTGCGCAAGCTGG
>CAYGNE010000142.1:0-8904 GCA_964351155.1 uncultured Rhodobacterales bacterium
CAGTGCCTTCGCCGGTCTTGCTCGCGACATTGCCGGTGAAGCCATCCGTCACGATCACATCGGCAGAGGTGCCCGGGATATCGCTGCCTTCAACAAAACCGACGAACTCGAAATCGGCCTGATCGGCGAATTGCGAAATCAGCCCATGGGCCTCCTTCAGTTCCGACCGGCCCTTGTGCTCTTCGGTGCCGACATTCAGCAAGCCGATGCGTGGCCGCCGCACATTCATGCCGTTGCGGGCATAAGAGGCGCCCATCAGGGCGTATTGCAGCAGGTCTCGCGCGTCGGCGCGGATATCCGCCCCCGCGTCCAGCATCAGGTTAAAGCCCTGCGGATTTCCGGACGGAAAAAGGATGGCGATGGCAGGGCGGTTCACGCCGGGCAATTTGCGCAGTCGAATGACGCTAAGCGCCATCAGCGCGCCGGTGTTGCCGCACGATACCGCGCCCATGGCATCGCCGTTGCGCACCGATTCCAGGGCCGACCACATGGACGTGCCCTTGCCGTTGCGCATGACCTGGCTGGGCTTGTCTTCCATGGTCACGACATCCGGGGCGTCGCAGAATGCGACACGCCCGGCCAGTGCGCTACGCTTGGCGACCAGGGATTTCAGCGTGGCTTCGGGACCATGCAGGATGAATCCGATTTCCGGATTCTTCTCTGCCGATTTTGCAATGCCCGCGACAACGGCAGAAGGGCCGTTGTCTCCGCCCATGGCGTCAACCGAAATGACGATGCGTTCGGGTTTCGCCGGGGTCTGATCGGGCTGGGCCGTCATGCAAGGGCCTGTCTGGCCGGCTTACGCGGCGTCTTCGTCCAGGTCGATTTCGTCCACCAGGGCGACGATTTCCTTGTCGTCATAGTGACCGCAGGCCGCACAGATGTGATGCGGACGCTTGAGTTCGCCGCAGTTCGGACATTCGTTCGGGTTTGCAGCAACCAGAGCGTCATGCGCACGACGATTGTTGCGGCGTGACTTGGATACTTTGTTCTGTTGGACAGCCATGTCTCAACCTTTGTCTGACTATGGGCCGGCGGGCGATCCCGGGGCCAAGTTGCATTGTTCGTTTCGCGTATCGTTCTGAACGGCGTGACGTGCGTTTAGGCTGAGGCCCGTGCGATGTCCAACCTTAAATCCGATGAGCGCGCGAAAATACTGCGATTTCGGCGCGGCGCAAGTCATTTTTCTGCACCGCAACAGGGATTGCCATGGCATTCGGTGTCACGAGTCCTTTTTCAAGGCATCCCGCAGCTTTGCAAGCCCGGCAAAGGGGCGTACATCCTCGTCGGTCAACGGCTTTTGCCCGGGTTCGGCAAAAACCGCCTCCTGCAGATTCGCGCCTTCCTTGCGCGGATACAGGGGCAGCGATAGTGCGAGCGCTTCGGTCATGACCGCGGCCGGATCAATAACCGACGTCAGTTTCTCGACGTTGTCATCTTCCGGCATCTCGATTTCCTCGGCTTCGATCTCGGGCAGATCGGCGAGATACAGACGCCGTACCTCTGTATCGATCCGGGTAGTCACCGGCTCCATCGTGATCACGCAGGGTTGCAGCACGGTTGCACCGAGTTTGCCCGTCAGTTCCCAGTCCTTGCGGCCGCTGGCGTTGATCTGACCGGAAAAGCGCAGCTTGCGCAGGGCCAGCAGGCCCAATTCGTCCGCCAGCGCAGCCAGCGTTGCCGAATCGGGACGCAAATCGAACGCGGTCGGACTGTTTTGCGGCAGGTCTGCAACACGCAGCGCAGTATTGTCGGGCATGCCAGGGCTTTCGTTTCTTGAACCATCGGGCCGGTTTCTGTAATCGGGATAAAAGGCGCGTCGCGCCAAGGCAAGAGGTTCGCCATGTTCGGCAAGGTAATCCAGTTCGATTCGTTATCGCGCCTCACCCTCGTAACGGTGGTGGCGCTGGCTGTTTCGGCCTGCACGTCCATCTACCGCAACCATGGCTATGTGCCGTCCGAGGAAGAACTTGCCGAAGTCACGGTTGGTGTCGACACCCGCGACAGTGTTGCGGAGACCATCGGTGTGCCCGCCGCGTCGGGCGTACTGAACGAGGGCGGGTATTATTATGTCAGCACCCGCATGCGCCACTATGGCGCCAGGGCGCCGCAGATCGTACAGCGCGAGCTGGTCGCGATCAGCTTTACTCAGGCCGGTGTGGTCGAGAATATCGAACGGTATGGGCTGGAAGATGGACGGGTGGTCGCCCTGAACCGGCGCGTTACCGAATCCAACGTGAACAACAAGACCTTCCTGCGCCAGCTGTTGGGCAGCCTGGGCAACTTCAACCCGGGCGCTCTGGTTGGAGAGTAATGACCGGAGAAGCCAGTGCGTGATCCGGTACATGGGGTGGAAGACGCCGCATCCGGCGGTTCCGTTCCATTGCCACAAGGGTTCGGGCACCCGGGCAATGCAGTTTCCCACCATCTGATCCGTGGTCGCTATGCTGCCCGTCTTGGTCAAGGGGCAGCCGACATTGCCCACGCACAGGCGCTGCGGGCAAGATGCTTCTCTCTGTCGAGCGGGGATTGCGATATCCATGATGATCGGTGCCAGCATGTCCTGATACATGACGTGCACAGTGGCGCGCTGGTCTGTTGCTATCGCTTTTCGTTCATCAATGGCGCCGATGACCTCGCTGCGAGCTATTCGTCTCAATTTTATGATCTCTCATCACTGGGCACCAACTCTTTGCATCTGGTCGAACTGGGTCGGTTCTGCATCGAACCGGGATTGCGCGACGCGGATGTCCTGCGCATCGCGTGGGGCATGCTGGGCGCCATGGTCGATGCGCGGGGCGCGGACATGCTGATCGGGTGCGCGTCATTTGCCGGCACCGAACCTGGGCTTTATCGCGATGCGTTTGCATTGCTCGCCCAACGTCATCTGGCCCCGAGCGGTTGGCGGCCCCGCCCGCGCGCTCCCGAGATTTTCCGGTTCGCGGATCTCCCTGCGAAACCGCAGGATCACAAGGCGGCGCTGCGTCAGCTTCCATCGCTGTTGCGGAGCTATCTGGCGATGGGCGGACAGGTCAGCGACCATGCGGTGGTGGATCGGCAGATGAACACCTTGCATGTCTTTACCGGTCTGCGGGTGGACAGGATACCGACGGAACGGAAACGCATTTTGCGGGCGGTGGTTGGATAGTGCTGTTTCCACCGGACGATTTGACAAAAAAACGCCGTTGCATCGTTGACGACCTGTTGGCGGCGGTTTAGCTCGCAATCATGGCGCGCCTCCCCCTGTTACAACTATCCGATATTTCACTTGGCTTCGGCGGGAATCCCGTATTCGCGGGCCTCGATCTCGTGGTGCAACCCGGCGACCGGCTGGCGCTGGTCGGGCGCAACGGGTCCGGGAAATCGACATTGATGAAGGTGATGGCGGGCCTTGTGGAGCCTGATGCGGGTTCTGTTGTCGTGACGCCCGGGCAGTCGGTCGGCTACATGGAGCAGGAGCCGGACATGTCCGCGTTTGCCACGCTGGGCGACTATGCCGCGAGCAGTCTCGAACCAGGGGAGCTCTATCGGGTCGAACGCGCGGGCGAGGGTCTGAAGTTCGACCCTTCGCGCACCGTCGGCACAGCTTCGGGTGGCGAGAGGCGGCGCGCGGCGCTGGCCAAACTGATGGGCGAGGCCCCGGACCTGATGCTTCTGGACGAGCCGACCAACCATCTTGATATACAGGCGATTGGCTGGCTGGAATCCGAATTGGCCAATACACGCGCCGCTTTCGTGCTCATCAGCCACGACCGCGCATTTCTGCGCGCGCTTGCAAGGGCGACGCTCTGGATCGACCGGGGTGTGGTCCGGCGGCAGGACAAGGGTTTCGAAGCATTCGAAGCCTGGCGTGATACTGTCTGGGCCGAAGAGGACATGCAGCGGCACAAACTCAACCGGCTGATCAAGTCCGAAGCCCGCTGGGCCGTCGAAGGCATCAGCGCGCGACGCAAGAGAAATCAGGGCAGGGTGCGCGCTTTGCAGGCGCTGCGGGCGGAACGGGCCGGTCAGATCCGCCGACAGGGCACGGCCGATCTTGCGCTGTCGACCGGAACCCAGTCGGGGCGCAAGGTAATCGACGCGGATGGCGTGTCCAAATCCTGGGGGGACGTGCCCATCGTCCGGGGTTTCTCGCTGACCGTCCACAGGGGAGACCGGGTTGCTTTTGTCGGACCGAATGGCGTCGGAAAAACGACGCTGCTGAACGTGCTTCTGGGCAACAGTGCGCCGGATTCCGGCAGCATCAAACTGGGCACCAATCTCGAAGTTGCCGTCTTTGATCAGAACCGGGCACAACTGGATCCGGACATGACCCTTTGGGACAGTCTGACTGCCGATCCGGACATGCGGGTGTCTGGCCGGTCCGATCAGGTCATGGTTCGGGGCAGTCCGCGCCATGTGGTCGGCTACCTCAAGGATTTCCTGTTTGACGAGGCCCAGGCCCGCGCTCCGGTCCGGTCGCTGTCGGGCGGCGAAAAGGCCAGGTTGCTTCTGGCCCGGCTGATGGCGCAGCCAAGCAACCTTCTTGTCCTGGACGAACCGACCAACGATCTGGATGTCGAAACGCTCGATCTTCTGCAGGAATTGCTGGATGACTATGACGGAACGGTGCTTCTGGTCAGTCACGACCGGGACTTTCTTGACCGCGTGGCAACCACGACCATCGCCATGGAGGGCAATGGCAAGGCGGTTGTCTATGCCGGAGGTTGGAGTGACTACATCGCGCAACGCGGTGAGCCCGCAGATGAGACAAAGGAAAAGTCCAAGCCTGCGAAACCGCGTGAAACAAAGGCCCCCGCGCCATCACCCGGTTTGACATTCACCGAGAAACACAGGCTTAAATCGCTTCCCGCCGAAATCGAGCGGCTGGAGGCCGAAATCTCGAAACTGGAAGTCCTGATGGCCGATCCCGAGCTGTTTACCCGCGAACCGGTCAAGTTCCGCAAGGCCACCGAGGCGCTTGTCGAGCGCCAGAAAAAACTTGCGGCGTCCGAGGACGAATGGCTTTCGCTCGAAGAGAAGGCGGCAGAATAGCCGGAGGCGGGTCTGGGAACCGCAAGCCAGGCGTTCTGGCCGCGTTTGTCCTTTCATTTAACCCGGCATTCATAATTCGCTTGCTATGCAGGGCCGTTCGTTTATGCGTTTTCGGCAACAATGAAAAACAGGCGTATGAAAGACACTCACGAACCCCCGCTAACGACTCCGGATGCCATCGAAGCCCGTGATTGGGTCAAGACGCTTGCCGCGTATCGCGAACCAAACCAGCTGCGCAGCGCCTTTGAATTGGGCGTGAGCATCGTTCCTTTCCTGCTGCTCTGGACGCTCGCCTGGATGGCGCTTTCCGTCAGTCCGTGGTTGACGCTCGCGATCTCTGTTTTCAACGCCGCTTTCCTTTTGCGACTGTTCGCAATCCAGCACGATTGCGGACATGGGGCGTTCTTCAAGAAGCGCGAAGTTGGCGACTGGGTCGGGCGGGTTCTGGGGGTTCTTACCCTCACGCCCTATGACGTCTGGCGCCGCACCCATTCGATTCATCACAGTTCGGCCGGGAATCTGGGCCGACGCGGCATCGGCGACATCCAAACCCTGACGGTCGAGGAATACAATGCACTGTCGACATTCAATCGGTTGATGTATCGGATCTATCGGCATCCGATCACCCTGTTTGGTTTTGGTCCCGGTTTTCTCTTTCTCTTGCACAACCGGCTTCCGGTCGGACTGATGAACGGGGTCAAGTACTGGGTAAGCGCGATGGGCACCAACATCGCCATCGCGTCGGCATTGACGCTGATCTGGTATCTCGGTGGGCTGATGCCCGTTTTGCTGATCTTCCTTCCGTCAACATTGATTGCGGCAACCGCCGGCATGTGGCTGTTCTTCGTCCAGCACCAGTTCGAAAACACCCAATGGGAGTCCGAGGATGAGTGGCAATTGCACGATGCCGCGCTGCATGGCAGTTCGCATTACGTGATGCCGCCGGTCCTGCAATGGTTCAGCGCCAATATCGGCATACATCACGTCCACCACCTGTACAGCCGGATCCCGTTTTACCGTTTGACCGAGGTCCTGCGCGATCACAAGGAACTCGACGAGGCGAACAGGATGACGATTCGGGAAAGCCTGGCTTGCGCGCGCCTGCACCTTTGGGATCAGAGCAGCCAGCGCCTGCTATCCTTTGCCGAGGCAAGACGAAAGACCGTCGAAGCGGCCTGACTCCCTTGCGGCGAACCGTCACCGCATCCTGAGCGCGCCGTCGATCCGGATGACCTCGCCGTTCAGATACCCCATTTCGACGATAAAACCCGCAAGCCGGCCGTATTCGGCGGGATCACCCAGTCGGGCCGGATTGGGGACATCAGCGGCCAGTTGCTGTTGCACCTCTTCGGGTAGCCCGGCCAGCATCGGGGTCATGAAAATGCCCGGAGCAATGGTCATGACCCGAATGCCCAGAGACGCCAGGTCGCGCGACATGGGCAGGGTCATTCCGACAACGCCGCCCTTGGATGCGGAATAGGCGGTCTGCCCTTTTTGCCCGTCAAACGCCGCTATCGACGCGGCGTTGACGATCACGCCGCGCGCGCCATCCGGTTCCGGCTCGTTCCGCGCCATGACTTCTGACGCCAGCCGGCAGACGTTGAAAGTACCGACAAGGTTGATATCGATCGTACGCTTGAAGGCGTCCAACGGATGGGGGCCCTCCCTGCCGACTGTCTTGATGCCATAGGCGATGCCGGCGCAGTTCACGGTCGCGCTGATCCGGCCCATCTTTTCGACGGCCAGGCTGATGGCGGCCTGGACCGACTCTTCATCCGACACATCGGTTCTTGCGAAATACCCGCCGATTTCCTCGGCGACCCGGGTTCCACGCTCCTCATCGCGGTCCATAATCGTGACCTTGGCCCCGTTCTCGGCGAAATGACGGGCGGTTGCCTCTCCCAGCCCCGAGGCGCCCCCGGTGATGATGGCGGCGGTTGTCGAAAGTTTCATGAAGCGCTCTCCGGGTTGATATGAACGCTTGTTCAGATACACGCGGCGGTGGCCGCTGTCCAGCGCGCGGGGTCACATGCGGTTTTGGTCCAGCCTGGCCAGAGGCGCGCACACACGGCCCAGCGGCGACCACAGCAACCAAGTGCCGCCCAGTCGGCGGGATGATGCGCCGCTGCCGAGTTTGAAACGCGCGAGGCCGGGTGCATTGGCCGTATCCAGAAGCCCGAGTTCCAACCGCGTACAACCCTTGTCCGCCAGCCAGTTGGCTGCCGTCCACAAGATCAGGTTATGCGCCGAAAGCCGGCGACCCCGGTCGGTGCTGAAACCGACATGGTACGTGGCACCGGGCGCATGTGCGAGAAACAGCATGGCCGCAACAGGATCCCGGTTGTCAAAGGCGGTGAACAGCTTGGCGTGACCGGGGTTGGCCCGGGCAAAGGCAAGCGTGAGAGCGGCGGGCCATGTGCGATACCCGCGCACCCGCCGCTGTGCCTTGTCCGCCTGCAGCAACCAGTGGTCGGGATCAGTCGGCATGTTCTGTCGAGCGATACGCAACCTGCTGCGTTCGGCCTGTTTCAGGCGGTTTCTCCATTTCTGATGCAACGACGCACGCCGCGCCTCTTGCGGTGCGGACAGGTCGATTTCGGCCACAGTGGCCGGAGTCATCAAGGGCACAGCGCCGAGTTGCCCGAATTGCGGGCACGGGGAATCCGGCGACAGGATGACGGGGGAGCGACCGAGGGTTTGAGCCAGGGTTCGAAGATCTGATGCCGCGTCATCCACCGGCATCCGCGAAACCATTGCCAACGGTAGCGCACCCGATATCTTCCTCCTGAGCACCAGCAATTGTGGTTTGCAAAGGTCCGAACGGTCCAGCAGGAGCGGCTTTTGTCCAAGCGCGGTCAGGGCAGCCGCGAACCGGCTGTGCTGCTGAAGAGGGCGCGGTTTTTCACCTGGAGATTCGGCGTCCAACATTGCACAGGTTTACGGGCCCTTAACCTAATGCATGGTTAATGAAGGCCATGAAGCGAACAAAACCCATCCGCTCGGTCACCGCCACCGCGCCACGGCCGACGCGGGCCGCAGCGCTGCTTTTGGCAACCGGCCTGTCCGTGCCGGTTTTTGCCCTTCTCAGTCTGGCCGACTGGCTGTTGTTCTAACCGTCAAGGCGAACCAGCGCATGGCGCTTCTTGCCTGCACTCAGCTTGACCGGTGACGACAGTGCAGCCGCATCCAGCATCAGGCCGGCATCCGCCAACGCCGCGTCATCGAGCCGCGCGCCGCCCTCGGAGATCAGGCGCTTGGCTTCCTTGCCGGACTTGGCCAGCCCCGACCGCACGATCACTTGAACGATCGAAATCGGAAGATCGTCCGGCGACAGCGACAGCGTCGGCAGGTCTTCCCCGATACCGCCTTTTTCGAACACGTCCCGCGCGGTCGATTCCGCCGCCGCCGCCGCTGCGGCCCCGTGGCACAGGGTTGTGACCTCGTTGGCCAGACGTATCTTGGCCTCGTTCACCTCGGACCCTTCCAAGGCCCCCAGGCGGTCACATTCCTCGACGGGCAATTCGGTGTAGAGCTTCAGGAACCGCCCCACATCCGCATCCGTCGTATTGCGCCAGAATTGCCAGAATTCATAGGGCGATCGCATATCCGCATTCAGCCAGACCGCGCCATCCGCGCTCTTGCCCATCTTCTTGCCATCCGAGGTGGTCAGAAGCGGCGTTGTCATGCCATAGATCTCGTGGTCCAGGACCCGGCGTGTCAAATCGATCCCGTTGACGATATTGCCCCACTGATCCGAACCGCCGAACTGTACCAGACACCCGTAGCGGCGGTTCAGTTCAAGAAAGTCATAGGCTTGCAGGATCATGTAGTTGAATTCGAGGAAGCTGAGCGACTGTTCGCGGTCGAGCC
>CAYGNE010000143.1:0-792 GCA_964351155.1 uncultured Rhodobacterales bacterium
GACCGGGCGACCTGCCGCATCTCGGCGCAGCACGTCGCCAACTGGCTGCATCACGGTGTGGTTAGCGCCGAACAGGTGCATGAGGCGATGCGCAAGATGGCCGCCGTTGTCGACGAACAGAATGCTGGCGATCCGTTCTATCGCCCGATGGCGCCCGGATTTGACGGGATCGCCTATCAGGCCGCCTGCGACCTGGTCTTCAAGGGCCGCGCGCAGCCTTCGGGCTATACCGAACCGGTGCTGCATGCCCGGCGTCTGGAGCTGAAAGCGGCCCTGAAGGGCTGAAACCGGCGGCCCACGGGACTGTGCACGCGGGCACAATGGGGTGCGCCGGGATGCAGGCAAGGATGCTTGCAGCCAATTGGCGCCGACCCTATCGTGAAACCAGATGCAAACACAGGAACAGGCATGGCGCGCCCAATCGTCGGTATCATCGGAAATTCATACCTGATCAACGATCAATATCCCGCCCATGCCGGCGGAACCCATAATTCCGAGGCGGTGGCAGAGGTTGCCGGATGCTTGCCGCTGCTGATTCCCGCCGATCCGCGGTTCCTGTCGGTCGAGGAACTGCTGGAAACCTGTGACGGGTTCCTGCTGACCGGCGGCCGGCCCAATGTGCATCCCGAGGAATACGGCGAGGCCGAGACCGAGGCGCATGGATCCTTTGACCGGGCGCGCGATGCCATCACCCTGCCGCTGATCCGGGCCTGCGTCGAGCGCGGGCAACCGTTCCTCGGCATCTGCCGCGGCTTCCAGGAGGTCAACGTCGCCATGGGCGGCACGCTTTAT
>CAYGNE010000143.1:802-8895 GCA_964351155.1 uncultured Rhodobacterales bacterium
GAACCACCGGATGCCCCCGGATGGCACGATCGAGGAAAAATTCGCCCTGCGCCACACCGTGACCTTTACCGAGGGGGGTGTGTTTCACAACCTGTTCGGCACAACCGAGGTCATGACCAATTCGCTGCACGGTCAGGGCATCAAGCGGCCCGGTCACCGCATCCGTATCGAGGGGTACGCAACGGATGGCACGCCCGAGGCGATCCTGATCGAAGGCGCCCCCGGCTTTACCCTGTCGGTGCAGTGGCATCCCGAGTGGGACGCTGCGAATGACCCGGTCTCGCGCCCGCTTTTCGCGGCCTTCGGCGATGCCGTCCGGGACTGGGCGAGCAATCCGCGGCTGCGGAAATCGGCCTGATCCGGCGGCGCCGGCGCGGGTGGCCGCCGATTTGATCCGGCACAAGGCTCGCGGCGCGCAATCCTGTTAGGCTTTGGCATGTGTCGCAGCCAGAGACGGGGGCCGAAATGAATATTCTGATTTGTTACACGTCGACCGAGGGACAGACGCGCCGGATCTGCCGGTTCTGCGCGGATCAGCTGTTTGCGCTGGGCCACAGTGTCGAAATGCTGATCGCCGGTGATGCCGATCCGATGGAACTGGCCGGGTTTGACGCGGCGATCCTGGCCGGGTCGGTCCATGTCGGCAAGCTGCAGGCCGAACTGGGCGCGTTTGTCCGCACCCATGCGACCAAGCTCAACGCCATGCCGACCATGTTCCTGGTGGTGTCGCTTGCCGCCGCCGGCAAGGACGAAGAGGAAAGAGCGGATCTGGTGCGCATCGCGGACGAGTTCTGCGAAGATACCGGGTGGAAACCGGGCGCGACCCACCACGTCGCCGGCGCGTTCCGCTTTACCCAATACGACTTCTTCAAATCCTGGGCGATGCGCTGGATCGCCGCCCAGTATGGCGAAACCGTTGATCCAAAGGTGGATCGGGAATTCACCGACTGGGCCGCGCTGGCCGGGATCATGAAATCATGGCCGGCCCTGCTGGACGGGCCGAAACCATCGCTCAGATCAGCAGATCAAAGCTCTTGCTGAACGGCATTTCGCGGGCGCGGGTTCCGGTCAGGTCAAACAGCGCATTGCCAAGCGCGGGCATCGCGGGCGGTGTGCCGGGTTCGCCGGCCCCGCCCATATGCGCGTTGTTTTCCAGGATCGCGACCTCGGTCACCGGTGCGGTATGCATGCGCAAGGCTTCGTAGTCCGGGAAATTCAGCTGTTCGACCTCACCTTCGGCAAAGGTGATTTCCCCGAAACAGGCCGCGGACAGTCCATAGATCATGCCTCCGATCATCTGTGCCTCGATGATACTGCGGTCCAGCGCGATACCCATGTCGCAGGCAATCCACGCCTTGTTGATCCGGATGCTGCCGTCTTCGTCAACGATCTCGATCACTTGCGCGACCGGCGTGCCGAAACTGTAGGTGAACCCGACCCCGCGACCGACCCCGTCCGGTGACTTGCCGGTCCAGCCGGACATGTCGCGCACCGCTTCCAGAGTTCCGGCGCTGGGCGCGTGTTCGGTGCGCATCATGTCAAGCCGGAACGCCAGCGGATCGCGCCCGGCGGCATGGGCCATCTCGTCGATGAAAGTGTCGTGGAAAAACCCGTTGAAGGACGCGCCGACGCTGCGCCAGAACCCGACCGGAACATCCAGTTCGGCCAGATGCCCGCGCACGCGGTAGTTCGGAATGGCAAAGGGTTGGTTGAACGCGCCGTCCACGTGGACCTTGTCGGGACCACCCGGGGCCATGCCGGCGAGGCGCGCAAGCGCTTGCTGGGTCGCGGATTGCCCGGCGATCTGGCCATCCAGCATGACCGCCTTGCCGTCCTTGACCGCCCCCCGGAACCGCGCCAGCGCGCCGGGACGATAGAAATCGTGGGTCATGTCCTCTTCGCGCGACCATGTCAGTTGAACCGGGATTCCCTTCATTTCCATGGCCACACGGGTGGCGTAGGACGCGAAATCAAGCTCGCCGCGGCGGCCAAATCCACCGCCCATAAAGGTCGTGTGGATATTGACGGCATCGGTGCCCAGCCCGGCCAGTTTCGCACAGGTCTGTTGCTGGAATGTCGGGGACTGGTTGCCGCACCAGACGTCCAGGGCGGACCCTGTGAACAGGGCGGTCGCGTTCTGCGGCTCCATCGTCGCATGCGCCAGGTACGGCACCTTGTATTCCGCAGTGATCTCCGTGGCTCCGTCGGGCAGGATGGATACATCGCCGTCGTCACGCAGCGCGGAATTCTCCGCGAAATCGAATGCCTCGGCGATGCGGGCGAAAATCGCATCGGTGTCGGGCGGGTAGGGGGCCTCGCCCCAGTCGACATCCACCGCATCCGCCGCCTGTTGCGCCAGCCATGTGTTGCTGGCGACAACCGCAATTCCCGTGCCGAGGTCGATCACCCGCTCGACGCCGGGCATGGCCTCGGCCTCTGTGGCGTCAAAGCCCTTCATTTCGCCACCGAGCTTCGGGTTGATCCGGAGCGCCGCGAACTTCATGCCAGGCAAGCGTATGTCGATGCCAAATTGCGCGGTGCCGGTGGATTTGCCGACCATGTCGACCCGTGGCACCGACTTGCCCAGATACCGCCAGTCGCGCGCATCGCGCAGCGTGACGTCGGGCGGGTCAATCCGGGCGGCGTCCTCGGCCAGATCGGTATAGGAGATGGCCTGCCCACCGGGCGCAATCACCTGTCCGTTTTCGGTTTTCAGCCGGTCCCGCGAAATGCCAAGCCGGTCTGCCGCCGCCTGTTTCAAAACCTCGCGCGCGGTTGCGCCGGCTTCGCGCATCCGCACGAACCCGTCTTTCATCGAGGTGGATCCGCCGGTGATCTGCAGGCTCAGCAATTTGCCCAGCACCCCCAGCGCCTCGCCCACGTTGTGCTGGAAATTGCTGACGTCATAACCCTTGTTGGGCAGAACATCCGCCATCATCGCGCTGTTGTAATAGGCCTTGGCGGCGGGTCCGTGCAGGACCCGCACGTCTTCCATGGCGACATCCAGTTCCTCGGCAATCAGCGCGGCCCATGTGGTATGCACGCCCTGTCCCATTTCCGCCCGCGGCGAGATCAGCGTGACGCCCTGCCTGTCGATCAGGACAAACGGGTTCAGCGTTGCCTCGCCTTCGCCCGGGGAAAGCGGGTTGGGCGCGGGCTGGCGCAGCTTGGAGACGCCGAATGCGACACCGCCAACGATGGCGGCAGAGCCGACAAGAAAGGTCCGGCGAACGATTTTTCCTATGGTGGCCATGTCTTATGCCTCTTTCAGCCTGGCGGCCGCGGTGTGAATCGCGGCGCGGATACGCGGATATGTGCCGCACCGGCACAGGTTGCCCTGCATCGCGTCGTCGATGTCGGCATCCGTGGGCTCCGGGTTTTCCGACAGCAGGGCCGCCGCCTGCATGATCTGGCCGGACTGGCAATACCCGCATTGCGCCACCTGGTGATCGACCCAGGCCTGCTGAATCGCCGCCATGGTCGCGGGTGTACCGAGACCCTCGATGGTGGTGATCTCGCCCTGGACATCGGACAGCGGAACCTGGCAGCTTCGCACCGCCTCGCCGTCGATATGAACGGTGCACGCGCCACAGGCGGCGACACCGCATCCGAACTTGGTTCCGGTCAGCCCGATTTCATCGCGAAGCACCCACAAAAGGGGTACATCGCCGGGCAGGTCCACGTCGTGTGATTGTCCGTTGATGATCAGTGATGTCGGCATGCTGTACTCCCGGATTGCGGTCATCAGGCGTTCTGACATAATTGCCTGAAAGTGTCATAGTGTCAATTGACAAAAAAGACATAGAGTGTCAGATGTTTGCCCATGACGATGCAACACCCGGACACAAGGCAACAGGCGATTCTGCAGGCCGCGTCAAAAGCGTTTGCGACCTACGGGTTTCGCAAGACGTCGATGAACGACATAGCGCTTGGCGCAGGAATGTCCCGCCCGGCGGTCTATCTGCATTACAGGAACAAGGAGGCGATCTTTCGCAGTCTCGTTCAGGCGTATTATGACACGGCGGCGACCGCGGTGGCGCAGGCGCTCAACACGCCCGGCGATGCCGCTGAAGTTTTGGCGGCGGCGTTCATGGCCCAGGTGGGTGAAATGATGGAAGCGATGCTGAACTCTCCGCATGGCATGGAACTGCTCGATGCCGGCGCGGCCACTGCATCGGACATCAAGGAATCCGGCGAGGCCCGGCTGACCGCGCTTTACGCCGACTGGCTTCGGGACCAGGCCGGCCGGGGAACGATACAGTTGACGCAATCCGCTGAGCGGGTGGCCGCGACGATCACCGCGGCGCTCAAGGGCATCAAGACGGACGGGTCGGACATCGATACGATCAAATCCCGCATCGGGGTTCTGTCCAATCTGATTGGTCGCGGATTGATCCGCTAGCACAGGCTCGCGGGGCACTGCACTCAGATGAATGCCATGTCGTTCCTGAGGGCATCTGTATCCGTCATGCCCTGGATGGTGATCTTGTGAAGGCCAAAGTCCAGAACGATATCGCCCTCGTCGATCACGGCATATTTTGCGAGCATCTGTTTCCTGTTCAAACCACCGCCCCAAATGGCATCGTCCAGAAGAAGCATGTCCACATCGTCCTCGAAATCGAGAATTGTGTCTTGGCCGTTCAAGCGGGCAAACACAAATGTGTCGCTGTCCTTGCCTCCCCTCAGAAGGTCGGCGCCACGACCGCCATCCAGCCAGTCGCGCCCGCTCCCGCCCACAAGCGTGTCAGCTCCGTTCTGACCATAGAGCGTGTCCTTGCCACTGCCCCCGAGGAGCCTGTCGCGACCTGATCCGCCGTTCAGAACATCCGCCCCCTGATTGCCGACAAGAGTGTCGTGACCCGCTTCGCCCATCAGCCGGTCGGCACCTCTGCCGCCTTCCAGCCGGTCTCTGCCCGCGCCGGCCTGCATGACATCGTTGCCATTCCAACCAAACGCGGTATCGGCCTGCGAGCTGAGATAGAAGTTATCGTTGCCCGACAGGATCGTGCGCATGATCGAGTCATCGTCTGCCGTGGTGACAGTCTGGGCTGCGGAATAGATATCGGCCGCGGAATGGGACATGTTTTCGATGCTGAAAACCTCGACGGGGACACCGGATTCCAGGGCCCTTTCCACGAACCCTGTCGCCGTGCCGCCGGTGACCTGGGTGTCGTCGGCCAGGAGGTCCGGGCCGGCAAGGTAACTGACTCGTGTCTCCGCACCCATTGACCACGTGACGGCAAATGCATCGCGATAGACCAGTCCATTCAACGACAGGTTCGCGTCGTCGTGGAACGCCGTGCCGATTTTGTTCTGAACCATCCTGTTCAGGTCAAAAGTGCTCATGTCAAACACGGTTTTGGCGATTACTCGAACCATGACCACTCCGACTGACGACCGTCATTGGCGTTGACGGGTTCCGACGCCAACAGACATGGTCATGCTACCAGGTTTGCACCGTCATTTCTACAGCGCGGTTCGCGCGTGCCAAAGCTCGGGGAACAGCTCGACCTCCAGCATGCGCTTGAGGTAACTCACGCCGCCGGTGCCTCCGGTTCCGCGTTTGAACCCGATCACCCGCTCGACGGTGGTGACGTGGTTGAAGCGCCAGCGCCGGAAGTAATCCTCCAGATCGACCAGCTTCTCGGCCAGCTCGTAAAGCTCCCAATGGTGGGACGGATCGCGGTAGATTTCGATCCAGGCGGCGGTCACGGCCTCATCCGGTGCATAAGGTTGGCTGACATCGCGGTTCAGGACGGCGTCCGGCAGCGGGAATGCGTGGTTCAGCGCGCGCAGGGCGACATCGTAGAGCGACGGCCGCGCCAGTTCTGCCGTCAGCAGGGCGGTCAGGTCGGCGCGATGCGCATGCGGGCGCAGCATCGCCGGGTTGCGGTTGCCCAGCATGATTTCGATCTGCCGGTACTGGTGCGACTGGAACCCCGAGGATTGTCCCAGGCTCTCGCGGAACGTGGTGTAGTCGCTGGGCGTCATCGTCCGCAGCACGTCCCACGCATTGTTCAGTTGTTCGAATATCCGTGACACCCGCGCCAGCATCTTGAAGGCCGGGCGTCGGTCTTCGCCCGTCAGCACCGCGCGCGCCGCGGTGAGTTCGTGAATCGCCAGCCGCATCCACAGTTCCGAGGTCTGGTGCTGGATGATGAACAGCATCTCGTCATGGGCGTCGGACTGGGGATGCTGGGCATCCAGCACCCGGTCAAGCTGCAGGTAATCGCCATAGGACATGCGTCCGTCAAACGACATCTGCGCCCCTTCGCGGGCGGGATCATATGGATCGCTCATGGTTCAGGTCACCGCATTGCGTTGCTTGTATTCGGTCCGGTCCCACAACCGGTTGCCCATCACATCGGCGATGATGGCAATTGCCTTGCGCACGTCGTCCTCGTCGATGAAAAGCGGGGTAAATCCGAACCGCATGATGTCGGGCGCCCGGAAATCGCCGATCACGCCGCGCGCGATCAGGGCCTGCATCGCCGCATAGCCATCGGCAAAGCGGAACGACACCTGGCTGCCGCGCCGGTTGCTGTCGCGCGGGCTGGCCAGGGTCAGCATCGGACAGGCGGCCTCGACTCCGGCGATGAACTGTTCGCAGAGCGCGACGGATTTGGCCCGCACGTCGCGGATGTCGGCCATGTCCCAGATGTCCAGCGCGGTTTCCAGCGCGGTCATCTGGATCACCGGCGGGGTGCCGACACGCATGCGTTCGATGCCCGTTCCGGGGCGATAGGAGCGTTCAAAGGCAAACGGCGCGTCATGGCCCAGCCAGCCGGACAGCGCCGGCAGCGCGCGCCCGGCATGGCGCGGCGCGACATAGATGAATGCCGGCGCGCCAGGCCCGCCATTGAGGTATTTGTAGGTGCAGCCGACGGCAAAATCCGCGCCCGCCCCGGACAGGTCCACAGGTACGGCCCCGGCGGTGTGCGCCAGATCCCAGACCGTGATGACGCCCGCGGCATGGGCGCGACGGGTCAGTTCGGCCATGTCGTGCCAGCGGCCGGTGCCGTAGTCCACCTCGGTCAGCATCAGGACGGCGACCTCGTCGGTGATGTTGTCCGCGACGTCATCGGGCGCCACGATGCGCAGTTCATGCCCCTTGTCCAGCCCGCGCAGCAACCCCTGGGCCATATAGAGATCGGACGGGAAATTGCCGCTGTCGCTGAGAACGACGCGCCGTTCGGGGTTCAGGTCCAGCGCCGCGGCAAGCGCCTGGTAGACCTTGATCGACAGGGTATCGCCCAGCACGACATGGCCTGGCTCGGCCCCGATCAATCGGCCCACCCGATCCCCCAGCTTGATCGGCTGCGCCATCCACCCGGCCTTGTTCCAGCCGGTGATGAGCATCTGCCCCCATTCATCGGCCAGCATTCCGCCAACCCGTGCCGGGGCGGCCTTTGGCAGGGGGCCGAGCGAATTGCCATCGAGGTAAATCATGCCTTCGGGCAAGTCGAACATCGCCTTGGTGGCGGCAAAATCGGTCATCCGGGACTCGCTTTTTGTTTTAAGCTCAAAACATTTTCATTCTTACTGACCTCGCCACGGCCTGTCCACCCCTTGGAACGTCCATTGGCTTTACAACTCATTCAAACATGTGAATAAGTATGGAAAAATGGAGGGACCATGAAACATCTGCTCACCGCCGCCCTGCTCACGGCCGCCGCTGCCGCATCGGCCAGCGAGGATATCGCCGACCAGTACCCTCAATCCGAACTCTACTCAAAGCCGGTCGAGGTCATCCCGCAGGTTTTTTCCGCGATCGGGGCCACGGCGCCGCCCACATACGAGAATTCGGGCCATAACAACAACCTGTCCTTCATCGTGACCGATGCGGGCGTGGTGGTCATCAACGGCGGGGCCTCGAACCGGCTGGCGGCGGCACTGCATGACGAAATCCGCGCAGTCACCGACAAACCCGTGGTTCTGGTGATCAATGAAAACGGGCAGGGGCACGCGATGCTGGGCAACGGGTACTGGCGCGATCAGGGGGTGGATATCCTCGCCCATGTGGACGCGGTGGCCGAAACCGAGGAAAACGGCGATTTCATCCTGCAGGGGATGCAGCGCTACAACCAGGACAA
>CAYGNE010000144.1:0-8834 GCA_964351155.1 uncultured Rhodobacterales bacterium
GTGTCGACAACGAAGATCAATGGTGTCGTTGGCAGGTTTCGCCGGCTCAATGCGCACTGGCCTTGAGGCATTCGCAAAAAACCCGAATCCAAATGTCGGTCCATGAAAAGAGCAGTTTCCACGCGGCCGCAGCCCAGAGCGGAAGTGACAAATTCCCCGGGCCTGCGCCCGTGGCATCGTTTTCGCGGCACCTGCACATTGAGGCCGTCGCGCCCCTGCCGAAGACAACTGCCGTTCATGCAGAGCGCAGGAAACCCAGACGGCCATATTCAAGGGGCCGGTTGATCAGTTCGGCTTCCTGGCGATCAAAAAGGTGTGTCGCCATTCGTGTGCCATGGGTAAGGAGCTGAAGGCCTGAATGGGAATAAGCATCCCCGCCGCAACCGGTCGTTTCCCATGCTAGATCACCATGCTTTGCCCGCCATTGATGTCGAGCGAGGCGCCATTCACGAAACCGGCCTCGTCCGAGGCAAAATAGGCGATGCAGGCGGCGATGTCCTCGACCGTGCCATGGCGGCGCACCGGAATGGATTGCAGCACCTTTTCGCGTTCTTCCGGGGTCTGGCGCTCCTCCAGCAGCCCCTGGACCCGGGGCGTCAGGATGGCGCCGGGGCAGATGGTGTTGCAGGTAATGCCGGCGGGGCCGAATTCCATCGCGATCTGCAGCGTGAAGGCCTGCATCGCACCTTTGGAGGCCGTGTAGTTGGCCCCGGCAAAAAGCGACCCGAACCGGCCCGCCTTGGAACCCATGTTGATGAGCCGGCCATAGCCCGAGGCCACCATATGTGGCAGCACGGCGCGGGTGGTGCGCACGCATGCTTTGACGTTGACGCCCATCACCCGGTCCCAGTCCTCGTCCGACTGTTCGAGGAATTTGAACGGCGTGTGCAGCGAGCCGCCGATATTGTTGACCAGCACGTCGATCTTGCCGTCACGCCCGGCCATCTCGGCCACCGCCGCCTCGATCTGACCGCCATCGGTCATGTCGAGCGCGCTTGTGTGGAGTCCGAGACCTTCGGAAGCGGCCTCTTCAGCCGCCGCGTGCAATGCATCCGCGTCGCGGTCCCAGATCGTGACCGCAGCGCCCTCGCGCGCCAGACGCAGTGCCACGCCGCGCCCCAGACCGCTGCCCGCGGCCGTGATCAGCGCCGTGCGCCCGTCAAATCGGGTCATTGTCGCAGGCCTCCGCATGGCTGGCTTCGGGGTCGACCTTGATATCGACCACAACCGGTCCGCCCAATTCATGCGCCTCTTCCAGAGCATCGCGAACGTCGCCGGGATGATAGACGGTCAGCCCCCTGGCGCCCATGCCTTCGGACACCTTGGCAAAGTCGACCTCGTTGAAATCGACCGCGATACGTTTCTCACCGAGATTGTCGCGCACCATGCCAAGCCCGGCATTGTTCGACACGACATAAACGACATCCAGATCGCGCTGTACGGCGGTGGGGATCGATTGAATGGTCATCATCATGCCGCCGTCACCCGCCAGCGCGGTGACGCGTTTTTCGGGGCGTACCAGCTTGGCGGCGGTTGCGGCGGGCGGGCTCCAGCCCATGACGCCGGTGCCGCCGGGAACCATCAGCATACCCGGATGCGGCATGCGCAGACCGTGGGTCGACCAGATCCTCTGCGCACCGGCATCAAGCGCCAACAGGTCGTCGGGGCCGAGGAAATCCTGCAATCCGCGCACGACATCGGTGTGATGCACCGTGCCCTGCGCCGAAGGCAGGTCGGGCAGGGTGAAATAGCCGTTCCGGGTCTTGATCTCCATGCCGGCGCCGGTGCGCGCGGCGGCGTTGGCCGAACTGAGACCGATCTCTTCCAGCATTGCCAGCACGTCGCCCACGTCGCCTGTCACGGCCATATCCACCGGATAAACCCAGGCGGCGTTGCGCGGGTCGATATCGACCTGTACCATTGTCTGGTCTCCGGGCCGGAGCAGGCCGGGGTCGCGAAACCGGGTATAGTCCGGCGCCATCGACGCACCCAGCATCACCACCAGATCGGCACCGGCCAGCACCCGGTTCGCGGCCTTGTGGCCCCAGGTGCCCAACATGCCGGCACAGACGTCGGAGGTCTCGGCGATCGCACCCTTGGCGTTATAGCTGGTCACCACCATGATGCCGGTCTTTTCGGCCAGTGCCTGAAGCTGCTCTCCGGCCCCGGCGGCATTGATGCCGTTGCCGGCCACGATCACCGGAGCCCTGGCCGCGTCGATCATCCGGGCCAGTTCGGCCACCGCCGCGCCATCGGGGCGGGCGGGGGTATAGGCGTGGTAGCCTTGGCTGGAGTAGAGGCCCGGCTTGGCCGGTTCTTGCATCTCGGCGCGGATGATCGGCGTCTTCATCACCACGGCTGCGGGCCCCATCCGGGGCAGGGCAGCGTGTTTCACGGCCATCTGGGTGCCGAAAACCGCCTCTTCGGGCGTGGTGGCATAGGTGGAATACTTGGTGATCGGCTTGAGCGAGGCCAGCGCGTCGGCGCCGCCATAATCGCCGGTCATGGTCTGGTAGACACCCATCTGGCCGTACCCATCATAACAGGAGGTCTCGGTCAGCACGACCATCGGCGTACCGGCAAAATGCGCCTCGAGAATGCCAATGCTGCCAATCGTGGTGATCCACGGGCCCTGACCCATCAGAACATGCGGCTGGCCGGTCAGACGGCCCGCCGCCTGCGCCATGACCGAAGCGATCCATTCGTTCCGGCACAGGACGACATCGAAATTGTCCTTTTGGTCGTAAAAGGCGGGCAGCGACCATGTCACCCCCAGCCCGGGCAACGTGAAGCCGCGGGTGACGCCGCTGTCGATCAGCGTCTTGACGACCATTTCGTTTGTCTTGACCATTGTCTTTCCTTCAGCGTTCAGGGTGTTGGCTTTCCAACCGAGAAATCGTTGCCCGCCCTGTCCTGTCCGCGCACCAGCCAGATGGGCCGCGCGGGATAGTTCATGTTTGGCGAGTGTTTTCTGGCATAGACTGTGGCGGGGTTTTCCTCGCTTCGGTCAAAGAGCGATGTGGCGGGCATGTAGCGGATCGCATAGTCGGCGCGGCGCCGGGTGGAACTGGTGTTATGGCTCGAGCCATGCACGGTATATACATCGTGCAGCGAGACCTGACCGGGGGCCAGAATACAGTCGCGCGCCTGGTCCAGATCGACATCGGCCACAGCCTGCCCCAGCGCCATGTCTTCGCGTTTGTCCAACACGTGGCGCTGCATCCGCCGGGATTTGTGGGACCCGGGGATGTATTGCATGCAGCCGGTTTCCGGGGTCGATCCGTCGATGGCAATCCGCACTGTGACGGTCTCGAGTGGCGTGATCGGCCAGTATTTTCCGTCCTGATGCCAGGGCACACCCATGCTGCCACCGGCTGGCTTGGCAAAGAGCTGGCTGCCCCACAGCACGATGTCGGGCCCGATCAACTGTTCGACCATGTCGAGGATGTCAGGGTGCTGGCAGAACATGAGGAAATCGACATTGCCCATCAGCTGCGCCGACTGGCCATAAGGGTTGTGCGGGCCCGAGAGCAGCTCTGGCCGGATGCCGGGATGATCCGCGATCAACCTGTCAACAGCGTCGGTCAGCTGTGCCAGATCCGATTCTGGCAGGCGATAGCCCGCGACGACAAGCCCATCCTCCTGATACGCGTGAAGTTCGGTTTTGGTGAGCATATCAGGTCCTCCTAGACATCCGGCATGCCTCGAAAACACTGGCACTTCCAAAAATGGAATACAATTCCAAAAAATTTCGAAATAAGATTTTGAATTCCAGAGGAGTCTGCGTATGGTTTCGCAAGGCCGTGGGGGACCTTCACCGGCATTCGAATTCGGCCGACCAATGCGCCGATTGAAAAACAGGGAGTGAATCAATGAAACTGATCCGTGCATCCATCGCCGTCATGGCGGCCGCTGCTGGCCTGGCCAGCGCGGCGCTGGCAGCCGACTTTCCGGCCAAGCCGGTGACCATCATCGTGCCGTTCAGTGCCGGTGGCGGCACCGACATCACCACCCGCACGCTTGCCGGCCCAATGGCCGAGGCGCTGGGTGTCGAGATCGTGGTGAAGAACACGGCGGGCGCCGGGGGGACCATCGGGGCTGCGGAAACCGCCCGCGCCAGGGCGGATGGTTACACCATCGGCATGATGCCGGTCGGTCCCATGACCACGCAGCCGCATCTGCGCGAACTGCCTTACGGCCCGGAGAGCTTCGACTATGTCTGCCAGGCCTACTCGGCCCCGTCTTCGCTGGTGGTGCGCAAGGACAACCCCTTCAACTCGCTTGAGGAAATGCTGACGCATGCCAAGGACAATCCGGGTGAACTGAACTATGGTGTGCAGGCGGTCGGTTCGATCCCGCATGTCGCCGGTCTGGGACTTGCCGCAGCCTCGGGTGCCGAATTCACTTTCATCCCCTACAAGGGCTCGGCCCCGACCTTCAAGGCGATGCTTGACGGATCGGTCGACATGTTCGTCGCCCATATTTCATTCCTGACCAAGAACAGCGACCAGGTCCGCTCGCTGGCGATGCTGACCTCCGAGCGGGTCTCGACCGCGCAGGATCTGCCCACTGCCACCGATCAGGGCGTGCCGATGCATTTCCCGATCTGGGGCGGCCTGGTTGCACCCAAAGGCATCCCGGCCGAGGCCAAGGCCGCGCTTGAAGCCGCGTGCCAGGCCGGCATGAACTCGGACGAGTTCTCCAGCCGGATGGCCGATCTGCGGATGCCGGTCGCCTTCATGAACGGTGCCGATTTCGAAGCCTTCGTTGCGTCGGAGTTCGCCAAGAATGACGCGCTTCTGGCCGCGGCCGGTCTGAAGAAGTAAACTGCACCCCCCGGGGTGCGCGGCGCATGCTGCGGACCCCAGCTTTTGGGCAGCGTGATGAACAAACTCAGCTTTTCCAGCCTCGTGGGTGGTGTGATCCTGCTGGCCACGGCGTTTCTGCTTTATCACACGTTCGACGAGGCCTATCAGACATCGATGCTGACAGCCGGCCGCGGGCCGGTTTTCTACCCGCGTATCATCCTGAGCGTGATGCTGCTGTTTTCTCTGATTGTCATCGGGGAAGGATTGTTTCAAAGCACCGAAATGCCAAGCGGCCATGCGCTTGTGGTACTGCTCGCAGCTATCGTTGTCACTGGCGCATACATCTTTTCCATCAACCGGGCCGGATTCGTCATCCCCACCCTGCTGTTCAGCTTTCTGCTGCCCATGATCCTTGGCTATCGCAATTGGCCGCTCGCACTGGGCATCTCGGTCGTTTACACAACGGCGGTCTGGTACATCTTTGAAAAAGTGTTCCTGATCATTCTGCCTTCCTCTCCCTGGTTCGAGGCGATCTGATGGACGCGTTTTCGCTCGGGCTTGAGCATGTTCTGACCCTTTCGGCCCTGGTCGCCATTCTGGTCGGCACAGTTCTGGGGGTGGCCGTGGGCGTACTGCCCGGGTTGGGGTCGGTCATCGGTATCACCATGGTGCTGCCGTTTACCTATTCGATGGAGCAAATCCCGGCGCTGGCGCTGATGCTGGGGATCTATTGCGGCTCGGTCTATGGCGGGTCGATCTCGGCCATCGTGATCAACACGCCCGGCACACCACAGGCCGCGGCCACCGCGCTGGATGGCTTTCCCATGGCGCAACGGGGCGATGCGGATCTGGCCATCGGCTGGGCCACGGCGGCCTCGGCCATCGGCGGGCTCTTTTCGGTGGCGGTGCTGATCATCGCCGCACCACAGCTGGCGGCATTTTCCCTGAATTTCACCGCCATCGAGTATTTCGCGCTGGGGATCTTTGCCCTGATCTGCATCGCAAATGTCTCGCGCGGAGCCATGGCCAAGGGGCTGCTGGCCGGTGCCATCGGCCTGTTCCTGGCCACGGTCGGGCTGGATCATGTGACCGGGGATATGCGTTTCACCTTCGGCAGTTTCGAGATGACCGCCGGAATCTCCTTGATCCCCGCCATCGTCGGGCTGTTTGCGCTCTCCGAAGTTTTCATCCGCGCCTCGGAATCGACCGTGGTCAAAGAGGTCATCACCCACAAGGTCGGGTTCCGCCTGCCGCCGCTTTCAGACTGGACGCCGCGCCTGTGGCTGCTGTTGAAATCCTGCGCCATCGGATCGTTCATCGGCACTTTGCCCGGCACAGGCGCCGCCACCTCGGCCTTTATCGCCTATTCCGAGGCAAAACGCTCGGCGCCGCACAAGGAAAAGCTGGGTACGGGAGAGCCGGATGGTATCATCGCGGCCGAAAGCGCCAACAACGCCGTGACCGGTTCGGCCATGGTGCCAACGCTGGCCCTGGGCATTCCCGGTGATCCGGTGACCGCCGTAATGCTGGGCACTTTTATCGTGCACGGGCTGACGCCGGGACCCAGGCTGTTCACCGAAAACCTTGACCTGGTCTACGCCGTCTTCCTGATCCTGGTCGCCGTCAACATCCTGATGTTTTTCGTCGGTGCGCTGGGATCACAGCTGTTCACCCGCGCGCTGAAGGTGCCCGAGCCGCTGTTGATGACCATGGTCGTGGTGATCGCCATCGTCGGCGCTTATGGCGTGCGCGGCAATCCGCTGGATCTGGTGACGGCCTTCCTTGCAGGAGTCGGCGGTTTCATCCTGCGCAAGGCGGGTTTTCCGCTGGCGCCGCTGGTGATTGGCATGGTGCTGAGCCAGATGATCGAAAACTCTCTCCGGCAGGGGCTGTTGCTGACCCGCGGGTCGTTTCTGGCGTTCTTTGAACGTCCCATCGCGCTGACACTGTTCATTCTCACCGCGGTGATGCTGGCCTGGCCGATGGTGCGCTGGCTGCGCACGCGCAAGAAAGCTGTTTGACATGGCATCTTCGGACGACCGTATCCTGATCACCGGGGCCACCGGTTTCCTCGGCTCCTGGATCATCTCGGGGCTGGTCGATGCCGGGGCCTTCGTGATCGCGACCGATATCAACGACGATCACCACCGGCTGAAAACGCTGCGCCCGGAGTTGCCTGCCGACCGGGTCGATTTCCGCATCTGCGACGTCACCGACGCGGCGGCGCTGGACAGGCTGATCACCGAAACCCGGCCCACCGGCATCATCCACCTTGCCGCCCTGCAAATCCCTGTCTGCCGCGCCAACCCGACCGCCGGGGCGCTGGTCAACGTGGTGGGCCATGTCAATGTGTTCGAGGCCGCCCGCAAGCACGGCATCGGGCGGATCATCTACACCAGCTCGATCGCCGCCAAGCCGCGCGGGCCGGCCAATGCGCCCTCCAACCTCTATGGCGTGTTCAAGAAAACCGACGAGGAAGTGGCGCGCATCTACTGGCAGGACCATGATTTGCCGAGCCTCGGGCTCAGGCCCTATATCGTCTATGGTGTCGGCCGGGACGATGGCGAGACCTCGGCCATCACCCGCGCCATCGAGGCCGCCGCGATGGGCGAGCCCTTTGAGATCCCCTTTGTCACCCGGAGTTGTTTTCAATATGCCGGGGACATTGCCGAGGTCTTTGTGCGCGCGGCAAGCGCCAGATGGGAAGGGGCGTTGTTGTCCGACATCACCGACCGGGTGGAGTCCATCGGCGACGTACTGGCCGCGGTAAAGCAAGCCGTGCCTGGCGCTGCGATCACGGCGGCACCCGACGAGCGTATTTCGCCCGCGTCGGGGTTCGACACGGCCCCGCTGCGCCAGGTCATCGGGGACTGGCAGGAAACGCCTCTGGCGGATGGCGTGCAGAAAACCGTCGCGCTCTACCGCGGCATTGCCGCCAGTCGCTAGGCCCGGATCAAAGCATGCCTCGGGCAATATGCTCGATCTGTCGGGCAACGCCCAGGACCCTGGGTCCGAGATCGGATTCGAGCCGCTCGGTCGTGATGATCGAGCGCAGCCCGCCGACATTGATTGCATAGACCGGATACCCGTCCGCGCGGCGCACGACAGCACCGGCCGAGTTGGCTTCGGACAACCAGGCGCCCTGGCTCAGCGCGAAACCGCGCTGCCGGGCTTGCGCCACTTCGGCGCGCATGGCGGCTTCGACTTCGGGCCACCCGGCACCGTATTCCGGCGCAAGGCGGGCGATCAGCGCTTCGCGTTCCACGTCGGGCAAGGCGGCCAGAAAGGCCCGTCCCATTCCCGTGGTGGCCATCGGAATCCGTGATCCGACTCCCAGGCGGATTGCCATCGAGGCAGGCGTCCGGCAAGCCTCGACATAGATGAACTCGATATCGTCCGGCGCGCCCAGATAGACCGACGCATCGGCGTAATCCGCAAGTTCTTGCATATAGGGCCGCGCGATGTCGCGGATCTCCATCTGCGCCATGACATCATAGCCCAGCGTCAACACCGCCGGACCAAGGGAATAGCGCCCGATGTCATCGTCGTATTTGAGATAGCCCAGTTCGGTCAGCGTAAAGGTCAGGCGCGACACGGTGGCCTTGGGCAATTTGACCTTTGCCGCGATCTCGGCATTGCCGATGGGGCGGTTGTCGGGGCCAAAGGCCTTGAGGATCGACAGGCCGCGGGCCAGGGACGTGTTGATCCGATAGTCCTTTTCGCTGCTGTCTGCCGGGAGCGGGTCTTTTCTGCGTACCAAGTTGGGGCCGTCTGGTTGAGTGATATGTTCCCGGAACATTATGCTGTTATTGGCGGGAGTTGCAGAGAAAACTGCCTTTCGCGTCGAAGTTTGCTGTTCACCTGCCGTATCGGAGTGGGCGTTCACGCAGAAACCGCCCGTCATTTGGGCGATAGCAGGAACGGGATCGGGTCCCTGGTGACGGTGCAAGTGCGGTCGCAGGTCTGACCAAAAGACAATGCTCGCGAATGGCCGCATTGCTGTCATGCGCCACGCCGGTCCGGCGT
>CAYGNE010000145.1:0-8668 GCA_964351155.1 uncultured Rhodobacterales bacterium
TGCTGGTGTTGGAAGGCGGTTTTGCCGAGGCAGGAGAGGCCTTCGGGAAAGACAGCTGGCTGCGGTTGCCGCGCGGCAGCCGGTCAACCGCACATGCCGGGCCCGTCGGCACCCGCGTCTGGATCAAGCGCGGCCACCTGCGCCAAGACCCGAGGGCACCGGCGGTTTGAGGCAGTTTCGGGCAAGATACGGAAGATGACCGTTTTGAGCCCTCAGCGACAATTGCCGCAGCGAGCACTAACGTCGGCTCTTGTATCGACGTTCGGCTCAAAGCCGGTCTGTTTTTCTACTCCATAGCTCTGCACCATTTTCAGGCTCCGAACCGTGGTTCCGGTACGCCCGTCACACCAAGATCATAGATCGCAAACAGGCTGCCACGCTGAACGCCGTCACCGGGAAAGCGCGGCAGGGGTGGCTTGGCCATCGACGTCACATAGAGAATGTCGAGGTTGGGGCCGCCGAAATTCACGCTGGTGACCTTTTTCACCGGCATTTCGATGACGCGGTCCAGCGTTCCGTCCGGGGCAAAGCGCAAGAGCTTCCCGTCATAGACAAGCGCGTTCCAGAGATATCCTTCGGCATCGACGGTGGAGCCGTCCGCCGCCCCGCCATTGCTGCCGTCCACCGTGGCGAAGGTGCGCCGGTTCGAAACCTCTCCGGTCTCGATATCGTAATCATAGGCCCAGATCTCACCGGTCCAGGTGTCCTGGAAATAGAAGGTCTTGTCATCGGGGCTGAAACACGGGCCGTTCGAACAGATGATGCCCTCGTCCACTTTGGTCACGCTGAAATCCGGATCGACCCGGTAGAGCGCGCCCGACGGGCCTTCTTCCATCGTGTCCATGGAGCCCGCGAAGAACCGGCCACGCCTGTCGCATTTGCCGTCATTGATCCGGTTGGCGGGCAGGTCGGGTTCGGGGTCGTGAAAGAGCTCGCATTCGCTAGTGTCGAAATCCAGCCGATGGAAACCGCCCTGCAGGCTGACGATCGCGCCGTTGCCATCCTTGCGCAGCGCCATCGAGCCGATCTTGCCGGGCACATCCCAGGCGCGGATTTCCGTGCCCTGCGCGGTGCAGCGGAAGACGCGGCCATCCATCGAGTCGATAAAATAGAGCCGCTGCTGGTCCACGTCCCAGACCGGGCCTTCGCCCAGTGTCGTCTTTACATCCAGAAGAACTTCGATCCGCATATGTTTTCCCTCCCGATAATCTCTTCAGAAATTGACCTGATCGCCGCCCTTCAGCGACAGGATTTCGCGGGCCTCATTGGGTGTCGCGACCGACAGGCCAAGGCCCTCGATGATCTGGCGCACCTTGGTGACCTGAACGGCGTTTGAGGTAGCCAGTTGGCCCTTGCCGGCCCAGATACTGTCTTCCAGCCCGACGCGCACGTTGCCGCCAAGGGCTGCCGCCTGTGCGGCGATGCGGAACTGGTTTGATCCGGCACCCAGCACCGACCAGCGGAAATCATCGCCAAAGAGCCGGTCCGCCGTGCGTTTCATGTGCATGACGTCTTCGGGGTGCGGGCCGATCCCGCCCAAGAGGCCAAACACCGACTGCACGAAGAAAGGCGCCCTGACCAGCCCCCGATCGGCAAAATGCGCGAGGTTGTAGAGATGCGAGATGTCGTAGCATTCGAACTCGAACCGCGTGCCGTTGCCGTAGCAGGTTTCCAGAACATATTCGATATCCTGAAACGAGTTGCGGAAAACCAGATCGCGCGATCCCTCCAGATGGGCGCGCTCCCAGTCGAACTTGAACTCCTTGTATTTGTTCAGCAGGGGGAACAGTCCGAAATTCATCGACCCCATGTTGAGCGAGGCGACCTCGGGCTGATAGGTGGCCGCCGGGCTGACGCGTTCCTTCACCGACATATAGGGGCTGCCGCCGGTGGTGATGTTGATCACCGCATCGGTGCCCTGCTTGACGCGCGGCAGGAACGGCGCGAAGGCCTCTGGCGTCTGATCGGGCTGGCCGGTTTCGGGATTGCGGGCATGCAGATGCAGGATTGACGCACCCGCTTCGGCGGCGGCGATGGCCTCGCGCGCGATCTCGTCGGGTGTGATCGGCAGATGCGGGGTCATGCTGGGCGTATGGATCGCCCCGGTCACCGCGCAGGTGATGATCACCTTTCCGTTCTGGGCCGTTGTCGTGCTCATGTTCCAAGGTCCTTGTCTGCAAGTGATTTGTGCCGCGCCAGCGCCATCAGGCGGCGGTCGCGCCAGGCCTGGCGTTCGGGGATGTCGCCAAGGTCGAGGCGTGCGCGGCGATCGGCTTCGATTTTGTCCAGAACCGGTCCGGTCCAGTCCGGATCAGGCGCCGCCTTGTCACGTATCTTCTGGTATAGTCCGGCATAGCGCGCCACGTAATCGGACACACCGCCGGGGGCATTCAGGTCAATCGTCTCGAACGGCCCCATGAAGGCCCACCGCAGCGCCAGCCCGTCCCGAATGCCGATATCGACATCCTCGGCAGTGGCGTAACCTTCGGCCACCAGCCGGAATGCCTCGTTCAGAAGCGCGCCCTGCAAACGGTTCATCAGGAACCCGTCGACTTCTCTTTCCATCACGATCGGGGATTGCCCGACGGATTTCAGAAACGCGGTTGTCCGGTCCAGAACAGCGCGGGACGTGTGGGGGCCCGGCACGACCTCGACCGCGGGCACCAGGTATGGCGGGTTGATCGGATGGGCGATGAGGCAGCGTTCAGGATGTTCCAGCCCCTCGAAAATGGCCGAGGGCAGCAGACCCGAGGTCGAGCTGGCAAGCACGGTTTCAGCGCTGGCGGTGGCATCGAGCCGGGCGAAGATCGCGCGTTTACTCTCGAGGGTTTCAGGTATGTTTTCCTGCACGTATCGCGCCCCGGCCACCGCCTCTTCAGGTGTGTCGCATAAGCGTAGCCGCGCCAGTAACGGATCTGTATCAGCGTTCAGCAGATCATGCGCGCGCAGGGCATAGAAGGCATCGGGCAGGCTGTGGCGCAGATGTGCCGTTGCCGTCGGTTCCGCATCCCACAACGCAACGCTATGCCCGCCCCGCAGAAAGCTGATGGCCCAGGCCCGCCCGATCAAGCCGCATCCTATGATCGCAACATCTGCCATCGCTCACAGGGTTTCGACATTGCCGTCAACGGCCAGCGACTGGCCCGACAGGTTGGCGCCCGCGTCCGACAGCAAGAAGGCGGCGGTGCGCGCGACATCCTCCATCGTCACCATCCGGCGCATCGAGATTTTGCCGAGGTAATCCGCCACCATCTCGGCATAGCTGACGCCTTTGGCCGCCGCCCGGTCGCGGATCACGTTTTCCATGCGCGGCCCGGCGACGATGCCGGGCAGGATCGCATTCACGCGGATATTGTCGGGGCCCAGTTCCTTGGCGAGACTTTCAACCAGACCGATGACACCGAACTTGGCCGAGGAATAGGGGGTGCGGTAGGCATAGCCGTGTTTGCCCGCCGCCGAAGACATGCCGATGATCGACCCGCCGCCTGCCGCTTTCAGCATCGGTACGGCGGCGCGGGCGCAAAGGAACTGCCCGGTCAGGCCGATGTCGATGCAGCGTTTCCAGTCATCGACCGCGATCTCCTCGACCCCGCCTGTCGGCCCGGCGATGCCTGCGTTGTTGATCAGCGCGTCAAGTCCGCCAAGCGCGTTTTGAACGCCACTGAAAAAACCGCTGACAGCATCCGCGTCGGATACGTCGGTGACGCAGGCCAGACAATCGCCCAACCCGGACTGTGCCGCGGTCAGGGCCGCCTCATCGACATCGCAAATCGCCACCTGCGCGCCCTGGGCGTATAATTCGCGGGCGATGGCCAGACCAATACCCCCGGCGCCTGCGGTGATCGCAACCCGCTGTCCTTGTAAACCCGGCAGATGAAAATCTTGGGACTGCGGCATGGCTAGTGGCTCCTTTTCTCACGCAGGGCAATGACGGCGGCCAAAATGACAAGGCCGAAGAATACGGACCGGAAGGCGAAGGGCAGGGTTGTGCCAGCCAGCAGGGTTTGCATCGCGGTCAGCAGCAGGGCCCCGCCGAACATGCCGATGTAATGGCCGCGCCCGCCGGTGATCAGCGCCCCGCCGACAACCACCACCGCAATCGACGGCAGCAGGTAATCATCCCCCATCCCAAGACTGGCCTGGCCGGAAAACCCGGTCAGCAGAATTCCGACGAGGGCCGCGCAGACAGCCGACAGGATGTAGACCTGAATCAGCGTCTTGCCGGTCTTGACGCCAGAGAGCCGCGCGGCGACCTCGCTGTTGCCGATGGCATAGAGCCTCCGGCCAAAGGCGGTGCGGCTGAGCAGCAGAACCGCGACGGTTACGAACAAGGCGAGCAGTGGAATGATCGGAGTGATGCCGGCGATTTCTCCGGTCATCAGCCAGCGCAGCGCCGGGGCCGCGAAGCCGTCCGGCGTGCCGTTGGAATAGATCAGCGCGGCGCCCTGCAAGAGGCCGTTCATGGCAAGTGTCACGACGATGGGCGACAGGCCAAGCGCAACCACGCCCAGACCGTTCAGAAACCCGATCAGCACGGCAACGATCAGCACGATCGGGACGGCATAGATCAATGCGCCATTGCTGCCATGCATGATGCCCGCCACCAGAATCCCCGACAGGCCGATGGTCCATGGCACCGACAGGTCAAGCCCTCCGGTCAGGATCACGGCCCCCTGACCAAGAGCCAGAATGGCAAGGAAGGACGACAGAACCAGCAGCGCATCCCAGTATCGGAAGCTGTTGAATACGTTGCCAAGCACGGCCTGGGTGACCACCAGCACGACCAGCAGGCAGACGAAGGCGGGTAGCGTGTAACGCAGCATCGCGCCGCGTCGGGTCAGGACCCCCGGCAGCGTTGTCTCCGCCGCCGCTGGCGAAGCGGCAAAGGCCATCCGGTTGTCCACTTTGGGCCGCTGCGACACCAGCATCCCGCGCCGTCGCGCCGCCAGATAATCCCGCGCGCCGCGTAGTTTATGCGCCAGCGGGCTTGTGGCTGTAAGTGATCCGGCCAGAACCGCCAGCATCAGCACCACGCTTTCCGCGATCGTGGCGTAATAGGCCGATACGTTCAGCGATAACAGGATGTTGACCACGATCATCAGGATATAGGCGCCGAACACCGTGCCGACCAATCCTCCCTTACCGCCGCCCAGCCTTGTGCCGCCGATCACGACGGCCGCGAAGGTGGGCAGCAGCAGGGAGTTTCCGACCAGCGGATCGCCCGATCCGGTCTGCGCGCTGACAAAAACACCGGCCAGCCCGTAAAGCCCGCCCGCCATCACATAGGTAAAGAAAATGACCCATTGGGTGCGAATACCCGTTGCCGCCGCCGCCTCGGGGTCGCTGCCCACTGCATAGAGGGCCAGCCCGAAAGGCGTGCGTTTCAGCCAGAGCCACAGCAGGATCACGACCCCGATCAGCACCACCGATGCGGGCAGCAGGTTGGGGATCGCATCGCCCATGTAAACCGCGCCGATGGACGGAGATACGAAGCCGCCGGGCTTGTCCATCACCAGAAGCGTCAGCCCCTGGATGATGAACATCGTGGCGAGCGTCACAACGATGGGCTGCAACCGCAGGAAGGCGATGAAAAACCCGTTGAAGGCCCCCACGCCCATTCCCACGGCAATCCCGACTGCGGTCCAGAGCGGGACCGAGGCCTCGAAATTCGTGGGGTCCATCTGGCTTGCCAGCACAGCATTGACCAATGAGATCACTGCCCCTGCCGACAAATCGAACCCGCCCGACAGGATCACCAGCGTCTGGCCCATGGCGGCAAGAGAAGTGGTCGCGCCGCCGCTCGCCAGGAAGGAGATGTCGAAATAGGAAAGCGGATAGGGGCTGATCGCACTGGTGAGCGCCAGCAATGCCAGGAGCACGGCAAAGGCCACCAGAACCGGCCGGTTGCGCGACAGGCTGCGGCGGGTCCGGTGCTTATGCGACGCGGGTGCCATCAGCGAAACATCAGGGCTGCTCATGCTGCGTCCTCACCCGGTTGATGAGTGGACCCTAACGCGGCCTGCAGGATATTGGTTTCGGTGATCTCCTGCCCTTCGAGCCAGTTGGTCATGCGGCCCTCGTAGAGGATGCCAACACGGTCGGACATATGCACAAGCTCGGGGATCTCCGTTGAGTGAAACAGGATCGCGCCCCCGGCAGCGGCGAAATCATTCATCAACTGGTACAGCTGGTGCTTGGTGCCCACGTCAATGCCGCGCGTGGGGTCGAATAGCAGCAATATCCGGCTTTGCGCGACCAGCCATTTTGCAATTGCAATCTTTTGCTGGTTGCCCCCGGAAAAGGCGCTGACCGGCAGGTATTGCGCGCGCTCATCGACCTCGACCGCGCGAAAAGTGGCGCCGGTTGCGGTGGTCTCAGCCTCGGGGTTCAGCAACACCCCTTGCCTGAAACGTTCCACAACCGGCAGGCTTGCATTCTGTTTGCCCGTGAGTGTCAGGAACAAGCCTTCTGTCTTGCGTTCTTCCGGCACCAGACCGATGGCGACGGATGGGTGCAGCGCATCGGCGGGTGATCCCAGATGCACCGCCGCACCATCCACGCGCATCTCGCCCCGGTCGATCGGGATTTCCCCGAACAGCGCCGCAAACAGAGCTTTCTGCCCCATGCCCTGGAGTCCCGCGACGCCTATGATCTGGCCCGGAGCCAGGCTGAAACTGATCTCGCGCAGTTTACCTCCTGCCGACAGGTTGCAGGCCTCCAGAACCGGGGCATGGTCGCCGTTGCGCTTGGTGTCGCGCGGCGGGAATGCGCTCTCGACCGAGCGGCCGATGATCAGTTCCAGGATCGCGTCATCCGATATTTCATCCACACGCGCCGATTTCACATGGCGCCCGTTGCGCAGGATGCTGAGCGTGTCGCAAAAGGCGCGCACCTCGGGCATCCGGTGGGAGATGAACAGGACCGTGACGCCCCGCGCCCTGGCATCCGCGATGATCGCGCCCAGCCAGTCCACGTCGTCCCCGGTCAGCGCCGAGGTCGGTTCGTCCAGCAGCAGGGTCTGGGGGTCGCGGAACAGGACGCGGGCGATCTCGATCTTCTGGCGCGTGGCCAGATCAAGGTCACTCACTTCGGCATCCAGATCGACGACAAGATCCAGCCGTTTGAAATGGTCCGCAACGGCGCGGGCGGCCTCGGCGCGTTTCAGCATCGAGATCACGTTGGTGGCCGATTTCGGCAGCAGCATATTGTCCAGAACGCTCAGATCGGGGATCAGTGTAAGCTCTTGAAAGGCCGTCTGAATGCCAACGGCATGCGCATCGCGCGGAGATTTCAAGTTCACCTCCTGGCCATCAATCCGGATGGTTCCGCTATCGGGCCGGATCAACCCCGACAAGAGCTTCATCGTTGTCGATTTGCCGGCGCCGTTTTCCCCAAGCACCGCATGCACACTGCCGCGTGCAACATCAAACGAGACGCTGTCGTTGGCGATCGTCGGACCATAGGCCTTGGTGACATTTTCGATTTCAATGATCGGCGTGGTGAGAGCGTCGGACATCTTGCGGTTCCCAAATGGTCGAAGGCTGCGCCCGACGACAAAGCATGCCGGGCGCGACCAGTTTACAAGATGTGAGCCCTAGGACTCCGGCTGACCAACCAGCGCGGCGTTCAGACCAACCTCGGGCAGTTCTTCCGAGAAGATTGACGCGAACCAGCCAGGATTTGACACCAGCGACGGAAGGAAGGCGTTGCATCCTGCCTTCTGCTCTTCCCAGGACCCGGTTTCGCACAGCTGAATGGTCTCGCTGGTCACGATCGGCAGCGGCAGGGTGGTCAGGTCCGGCACGTCCTTGCCGTCCAGCTTGTCAACCGCGAGTTTCAGGGCCAGCGCGCCGGAATAGGGGGGTGACGCATAAGAGATGCGCGGCGCCCCGAGCGGCGCATAGGGCCCACCGGCGCCTTCAACCTCGGTCCCGGTTGGCAGCATCTGGACGCGCCCGCCATTCGATCCTTCACCGGCACAGGGAAGCAGGTTTTCTGCCGAAATTCCGGCTTCCATCTGCATGGCATTGGCCGTGAAACAGCCAACCTGCATCCACAGGCCGTCTATGTCGCCCCAATCGCGGGTGGCGAGGATCTTGGACATTTCTGTGCGCGCCACGGCCTGGCTCCACATGCCGACGGCCTCGCCCACGACATTGATGCCGTCATGCTGATCGAACACCTCTTTCGCGGCGGCGGTCCGCGCTGCATCGACCGAGGTGCCGGGCACGCCGGTGACCATCACCACGTCGCCTTCACCGCCCATTTTTTCGACCAGCCATTCGGCGGTCACGCGGCCCGCTTCCAACTGGTCAATGGTCACATTATACGCGCAGGGCTCCGAGATTTCGCCGTCATAGGCGATGATGACGACACCCTTGTCGCAGGCATTCTTGACCACGTTGTTCAGCGCGGTCGGCGAGATCGGATAGACCACGATCGCATCGGCCCCGGCCTGGACCATCGCGTTGATCTGCTGGATCTGGCGCTGCGCATTCGGCCCCGCCACCTGCACCTGCAAATTGACCCGATCCGAGTAATTCGAATGCGATGCCAGCGCCTTGACCATGTTCGCGGCCTCGGCCTGCCAGTCATTTCCGATATAGCTCATCGACAGGTAGATATCGTACTTGTCCTGCGCCACTGCGGCGGTCGCGCTGAGCGCGCA
>CAYGNE010000146.1:0-8649 GCA_964351155.1 uncultured Rhodobacterales bacterium
TGGCAAGGGCGGCGTCGGGCACGGTGCAGGTGCCGGCAAGGGCGCATCCGGACATGGCAACGGCAAGGGATTGGGCAAGGGTCTGGGCAAGGCCTTTTCCGGATTGGGGACCGGAAGTGGCAAGGCAAAGGGACAGGGATTGGGCGCAGCCCTCGGCAATGGGTTCGGCCTGTTCGGCAAGTCCGACAAGGCCAGCCGGTCCAGGGCCGCGACCGGTGCACGAAAAGCCGGCATCAGCAAATCCGCCGTCAGCAAGAGCGTGCACCCCAAGTCGCGGGGCGCGATTGCCAGTAACCTGAAGGGGCTCAATGCCGCGCATGCAAGTGCAACGGCGCGGGCCAATGCCAGCGCGACCAGTCGGGTCGGACGGATCGCCGCCTACGAGGTCGCCACGCTGGCCGCGATCGACCTGTCCCGGGAAATCGCGGATCTGCAATCCAGGATCGACGAGACCGTTCCGACCACCGAAGAATTCGTGTCGGACAACATTTCCGATGAGGCGACCAAGACGGCCGAAGAGATCGCGGCTTCGATCGATGATCTGGATCCGGATTCGCCGGACTATGCCGATACGCTGAGCGAGATTGCCGCGGACCTGACCGGGCTCGACCCAACGGACCCCGAGAACGAGGAAGCCATCGCGGAGATGGCGGCCGACATCGATGCGACGGTGTCCGCGCAGAACGAACAGGCCGAGATTGCCAACGACATCGCCGAACTGGAAGGGCAGTTGTCGGAGGTGGACACCTCGCGGGTCGCCGCCCTGTCCACGGCCTATGCGCCGCATGACGTGCGGGATCTGACGGATGAATCGCTTGCGGAACTGAACGGGTTGCTGGGGCTTGACGAGGCCAGCATTCCCGATGTCTCCATCGACTTGTCCGAAACGGACACATCCCATGAAGAGGACAGTGCCGCGGACGTCCTTTCGGAATAGCGGCCGCGGCGCCTGCGCGGGCCTCAGGCGATGGTGTCCGCCCGCCCGGCGTTGCGTCCCGAAAAGATGCAGCCGCCCAGGAACGTGCCTTCCAGGGCGTTGTAACCGTGGTAGCCGCCACCGCCGAAACCCGCGACTTCGCCGGCCGCGAACAGCCCGGGAACCAGATCGCCGCTTTGATCGACCATCTGACCGTCGAGATTGGTCTGCAGCCCGCCCAGGGTTTTGCGGGTCAGGATGTTCAGCTTGACGGCGATCAGCGGGCCGTTGACGGGATCGAGAAACCGGTGCGGTTTCGCGGTCCGGATCAGCCGGTCGCCGCGATAATTCCGCGCGGCGTGGATCGCCATCATCTGTGCGTCCTTGGTGAAGGGATTGTCGGCCTGCGCATCGCGCGCCGCGATCTGGCGGTGCAGGCTGTCGGCGTCGATCAGCCTGTCGCCCGCGACCCTGTTCATGCCGGCAACGAGGTCCTTGACCGACCCGGCCACGACAAAATCCTTGCCATGTCGTTTGAAGGCTTCGACCGGTTCCGGCGCGCCTTTCCGTGACAGGATCCGGCTCTGGATGACCTTGAGCCAGCTGCCCGAGGTCAGGTCGGGGTTCTGTTCCGAGCCCGACAGGGCAAATTCCTTCTCGATGACTTTCTGGCTCAGCACGAACCAGCTGTAATCATACCCGGTTTTCAGGATCTCGCGCAGGGTGGAGAGCGTGTCAAACCCGGGCAGGCAGGGCGGGTTCAGACGGTTGCCCCGGGCGTCAAACCACAACGAAGACGGGCCGGGCAGGATGCGGATGCCGTGCTCTGGCCAGATCGGGTTCCAGTTCCGCACGCCTTCGGTGTAATGCCACATCCGGTCGCCATTGATCACGTGGCCACCGGCGGCCTCGGACACCGCGATCATGCGGCCATCGACATGGGCGGGCACCCCGGCGATCATGTGTGCGGGCGGTTCGCCAAGACGGTCGCGCGGCCATGCCTTGCGCACGAGTTCGAAATTGCCGCCGATCCCGCCGGATGCAACCAGAACCGAGGGCGCGGACAGCTCGAAGGCCCCGGCGATGTCGCGATTGGTCGCTTGCCCGCGCAGGGCCGAATCCGGGGCCAGGATCTCGCCCGCGACCCCGGTGGCCGCGCCGTTCGTCATGACGATGCGGCTGACCTGATGGCGAAAGCGCATGTCGATCAGCCCGGTCTGGGCATGGGCGCGCACCCGCCGTTCGAATGGCGCCATGGCGCCGGGCCCGGTGCCCCAGGTGATGTGGAACCGGGGAACCGAGTTGCCGTGCCCGGTGGCATAGGAACCGCCGCGTTCGGCCCAGCCGACAATCGGAAACCAGCGCATGCCCATGTCGTGCAGCCAGGGTCGCATCGCACCGGCGGCAAAATCGACATAGGCCTCGGCCCATCTGCGCGGCCATGCGTCTTCCTCGCGGTCGAACTGCGCGCTTCCCATCCAGTCGAGCAGTGCCAGTTCGCGGCTGTCCTGAATGCCCATGCGCCGTTGTTCCGGGGTGTCGACCATGAACAGGCCCCCGAGGCTCCAGAAGGCCTGTCCGCCGAGAAACCGCTCGGGTTCCTGGTCCAGCAGAATGACCCGCTTGCCCCGGTCGCCGAGTTCAGCCGCCGCCGCGAGACCGGCCAGTCCACCACCGACGATGATCACATCCGCGTCGCTCATTCAGCACCCCCAACCATTGCCGCCAGCCTACGCGGGGCAGGGCGCAACAGGCAATGGGACAGGCGCAAGGTGACCCGTGGTCAGCCGAACCGGGCCGCGAAACGCCGCAATATTTCGCCGGGAACGGTGACCTTTGCGGCATGGCAGGTTTCAATCAGCTGATCGGCCTGTTCCGGTGGGAAGTAGCCGTGATTGCGATAGATCCGGATGCGGCGTTCGAAGTCCAACGCGTCAGCCTCGGGATGAAACTGCGTGGCATAGACATTCTGCCCATGCCGGATCATCTGGATCGGGCAGGGGGCGGAGCGCACAAGGTGCACGCAACCGGGCGGCAGGTGCTGCACGGCTTCCTTGTGGCCGACGAAGGCCTCGAACTCGGCATCCAGCCCGGCGGTCAGCGGGTCGTGCGCGGCCTCTTGTGTCAGGGCGCAGTCGGACGGTCCGACCGGTTCGCTGTAACGCGCCTTGCTGACCTCTGCGCCGAGGTGATGCGCCAGAATGCCCAAACCGTAACAACAGCCCATGAAAGGATGGTCGCGTTCGGTGATCTGCGGCATCAGCGCCATGATCTGCGCCTCGATCCGGATATCCATGTCCGATTTCATATCCGGCGGGTCGCTGACACAGCCCGGGCCGCCCCCGACGATGACGCCGGCGTAGTCCGTCACATCCAGATCATCCGGCAGGTCCTGGCAATCCAGCCGGACCCGGTGCGCGCGGTCCGCGGACAGGCCGCATTTGTCCAGGATGGCGGCGAATTCATCGTCTGCCGCATCGGTTTCCGGGCGCAACTGGAGGATCAGAAAACGTTTCATCCCGGTCGCTTACTGCGAGTGCGTTGAAAACTCAACCATGCGCGGACAGAGATCGCGGGCCGGCCGCGTCAGCGCACCGGGTCCATCCGAAACCGGGTTTGCCAACGGCCATTGCAGGCGCTCTGGACAAGACCGGCGCCGTTTTGACCCCGGATCGTACTGGAGGTATAGCCGGGCTCGGAAGCACCAGATGGGGACGAGAAGCGCACGACGCCGTTTCTTTTCAATGTGATGGTGGTTGTGCGCCCGGCATCGTCGTCCCGCAGAATGTGTTGCTAAAAGCCAACCGTTGATGCGGAATTGAATGCGCCCTTGGCAAAAAAGTAACCGGCGGTCGAGGCCAGCCCGGCAATTTTCAAGGACTTCTGTAAAAACATGGGAAACTCAATTTGCCATGTGAATGCGCCAAACCATAGCACGGGTTTGTTTTTCCGGTCAAAAAAGCGCGAGTCCGGCGAGCGGGACTCAACCGGAAAGCGGCCAGAAAACAAGGATTGCCGGGATCGAGACGGCGACAATGATGAGCTCGAGCGGCAGGCCCATGCGCCAGTAATCGCCAAAGTGATACCCGCCCGGGCCCAGGATCAGCGTGTTGTTCTTGTGCCCGATCGGGGTGAGAAAGGCGGCTGACGCCGCGACGGCGACGGCCATCAGGAACGGGTCGGGCGAAACACCGAGCGTTTGGGCCATCTGTATGCCAACGGGCGCGGCAACGATGGTCGTGGCGGTGTTGTTCAATACGTCCGACAGGGTCATCGTCACCACCATCAGCACGGTCAGGATCACCCATGCCGGCATGCCCGCCGTCAGGTTCGTCAGGGCGCTGGCGATGAGTTGGGTTCCGCCGGAGGTTTCCAGCGCCGCGCCGAGCGGGATCATCGACCCCAGCAACACCACGACTGGCCATTCGATGTGATCGTAGATTTCGCGGATCGGCAGGATCCTGGTCAGAACATAGGCGATGACAACCAGGCCAAGTGCGATCGGCAGGTAGAGCAACCCGACGCTTGCCGCCAGAACCGCGCCCGCAAACAACCCGATTGCAAGCCAGACCTTTTCGTTCGCGGTCACGTTCAACCCGCGCGCGGCCAGCGGCAGACACCCCAGCCATTCGGTGACATCGGCACCGCGGTCACGCGGGCAGAGCAGCAACAGGATGTCGCCGGGCAGGATCTCGGTCTGGCGCATCTGTTTGGTGATGCGCGAGCCCTGCCGGGAAACCCCCATCAAAACAGTGCTTTGGCGCCATGCCAGTCCGATCGCCTGAGCCGAGCGACCGGCAATGCGCGAGGTTTCCGGCACCACCACTTCGATCACCTCCAGGCCGTCACCGGCGGCGGTCACCAGTTCCTGCCGCTTGGCGTCGGAGAAATCGAGCTTGAGTGCCGAGCGGAATTCGTCGAGCGCCTCGGGGCGGGCTTCGAGCACCAGCGTGTCACCGGCCTGCAGCACGGAATGGGCCGCGCGCCCATAGCGGCGCTTGGCATCCCGGACCAGCCCGATGATGGCGACGTCGGTCTTTTCCGCGGCGTCGTCCAGTTCGGCCAAGCGCTTGCCGATATGCTCGGACCCGGCAGGCACGGTCAGTTCGGCGATGTACTCGGCCAGTTGCGCGGCACCGCCGGTATCGCTGTCACGGTTCGGGATCAGACGCCAGCCGACCAGGGCGACAAAGGCCAGCCCGGCAATGGCGGCGATGCCGCCGACCGGCGCGAAATCGAACATGCGGAACGGTTCGCCCAGGGCTTCGGCCCGGATCGCGGCGATGATGATGTTGGGGGGCGTGCCGATCAGCGTGACCATGCCGCCAAGGATGGTGGCAAAGCCCAGCGGCATCAGCGACAGGCCCGGATTGCGCCCGGCCTTGCGGGCAGTCTGGATGTCCACGGGCATCAGCAGGGCCAGTGCGGCGACGTTGTTCATGAAGGCTGACAGCACCGCGCCGACACCCCCCATCAGCGCGATGTGACCGCCCAGCGACCGGCTGCTGTCGACCAATGTGCGGGTGATCAGGAACACCGCGCCCGAGCGGACAAGACCGGCGGAGACGATCAGAACCAGGGCGACGACCAGGGTCGCGGGATGGCCGAATCCGGAAAACGCATCGTCCCGGGGAACGACCCCCAGCACGACCCCCAGCATCAGGGCCGAAAAGGCGACGAGGTCATAGCGGAACCGGCCCCAGAGCAGCAGGGCAAAGACGCCGCCGAACAGGGCGAAAAGGATGATCTGGTCGGTGGTCATGTCAGGGGGCCTGTTCCTGCCGCTTTCGGGGGAGCGTAGCGCATCGGCCGGTGGGCGCAAAGCCCGGGTTCCGGCGGGCCGCCGGCGCCCCGGCCACGACATCTGGTGGCGGGCATGATTCGAGTGGTTAACGCCCTTGCCGGGCAGGCGAATCGGGGGGGTGGCATGCGTACACCCCCGGTACACCCCGGGTACAGCCCCCGTGCGCCGGGTTTGTGCGCGCGGCAGGCATTAACACAAGGCGCGCCGAAAAGGTGAAGGAGAGGTTGACGTCACAAAAAGTGTTCGCCTGTTGGCCAGCGGCCGGCAGCGATGCCGCCGGGTTGTCCGGGAGGGGCGGCGCCGAAGGCGTTCGGCCCCGCCCCCCGGATGCCCTAGAGGATGTCGATGAAATCCTCGAACGCGCCGCGCGAGGCGAGCACGGTGGTGTCGTCCACGACGATTTCGATGTCCTCGAACTGGTTGGCCTTGAAGGCCAGCGCGCTGTGCTTGAGGTTGGCGTTGCCGGTATCGAACAGCTTGGCCAGCCGGCCAAGTTCTCTTCCGGACAGGCCTTCGAGTTCCGCGCTGGTGGTGTGGAAGATCAGGGTGTCGTGGTCCGCGCCGCCGCGAACATGGTCGCCGCTGGCTGCCACGATCACGTCATCCCCGCGGTTTCCGTTCATGAAATCGGCGCCTTCGCCGCCGATCAGCATGTCATCGCCCTTGCGTCCGCGAATGAAGTCATCGCCGCCGGCGGCGTCGATCACGTCGTCATTCATGGTGCCGTCCAGCGTGTCGTCCTGATCCGACAGCGTGACATTCATCCGGTCGGGCGCGACGATCTTGTAGATGTTCCCGGTTGCCTTGCTGAAGGCGAGGATGCCGCCATCCGCCGTGGCCGCGAAACGCAGGTCGGGGCGGACTTCGCCCGGGAAGATCTCGGCGCCGGAGATCTCGCCAAACGAGGTCTGGTCGCCGTTCTCGTCGACAAGCAGAAGCGACTGGGCCTCGCGGGTTTCGTCGGGGGACAGGTAGCCGTTGCTGTTGATGTCGCCCTTGATCCCGGTTGTATCGACGAGATACAGGTCGCCGCTGGAGATGTCGGGGAACACGAAGGCGTTTTTCAGACCGTCGATTTCGCCCTCTTCGTAGACCACGCCGCCGCCGACCGCGACGAGGAAATTCTCGGCGTTTTCATGGAAGTACTGGGTGATCGGGTACTGGAAGCCGAAGTCGTCATCGCCCAGCGGGACAACAAAGCTCTCGGTGCCGTCCATCGGGTCATCGGCCAGGAAGGTTCCTTCGGTGATGCCCCAGCCATAGTTGCCACCGGGAACGTAGACGTTGACTTCCTCGACGGCGTTCTGACCGATCTCGCTGAGATAGATCAGCCCGTTCTTGCTGAAATCGAACTGCTGGGCGTTGCGCAGGCCGTAGGCGATGATCTCGGGCAGGGCGCCGGCCTGATCGACGAACGGGTTGTCGTCCGGGATCGTGTAGGCTTCGCCGTCGGGCCCTTCCAGGGGGTCGATCCGCAGGAACTTGCCGAGGATCTGGTCGAGTTCCTGGGCGACGTTCAGCGGGTCATCGGCGGCCCCGCCATCGCCGACCGAGAAATACAGGTTGCCATAGTCGGGCGAGCCCGGTTCGGCATGCGGGTTGAACTTGAGCTGGCCGAAATTGTGGTTGGAATACGGTTGTTCGATCCGCAGGAGTTCGCGCACGCTCGCGGTGTCGATCTCCATCGTTGCGACGTCGATGTCGAACTCGGCGATCACCTCGTCAAAGACCGGTTCGGTGGGGACCGGGGCGATGTCGGGGTCCGGGTTGGAGTTGTCGAATTCGAACACCTTGGTGTCGGCGGGCCGCTCTTCGGGTTCGGCGGAATAGGCCAGGTAGACCTTGCCGTACCCGTCCGCGCCTTCCTCGGCGAAATCCGGATGGAACGCGATGCTGCGCAGGCCGTTCTCTCCGAATCCCTGGGTCGGGACAAACCCGAGATCGGTGCCGTTCAGGTCGACGATCGGTTCGGTCCGGAACGCGCCGTCCTGCAGCAGCCAGACCACACCGCGCGTGTCCAGCACCGCATAGCTGTCGGTTGTGCCCGGAATCAGCTGAATGTCCTGAATGCGGGTGGTGGAGTTGAACAGCTCGCCCTGGTTGAGGCTGGTGGTGTCGGGTGCAGTTGCAAGCAGTTCATAGCTGACAACGCCGCCCACGCTGGGCAGTGGAAAAAGTTCGCTTGACATGGATGTCTCCCAATAATGTTGGTGCGCAAATTCAAAAGCTTGCGCCGTTTTTAAGCAGACCGGTCAAAAAGGAACTGTTAAAGAACCAACGGTAGAGCGAAATCACGAACCGATCAACCGAGGCGATCATACCAGGGAACGGGAGGCCGTTCGGGGATGCGCAAACCGCGATCGGGGTGGGATTGCCGCCCCCGGCTGCCGGGTGGATGCGCGGGTGAGGCGGGGGGAGTCGCGGCGGGGCCGTGTCGGGGATTGAACCCGCCCGGCGCTTTCCCCTATAGAGCCTGAAAACGGGTTCATCAGCAGGAGGCTCCGCATGGCCGGCCATTCCAAATGGGCAAACATCCAGCATCGCAAGGGGCGGCAGGACGCCGCGCGTTCCAAGCTGTTTTCGAAACTGTCCAAGGAAATCACCGTCGCGGCCAAGATGGGCGATCCGGACCCGGACAAGAACCCGCGCCTGCGGCTGGCGGTGAAAGAGGCCAAGTCGAGTTCCGTCCCCAAGGACGTCATCGACCGCGCGATCAAGAAATCGCAGGCGGGCGAGGGCGACGATTACGAGGAAATCCGCTATGAGGGCTATGGGCCCAACGGGGTGGCCGTGATCGTCGAGGCGATGACGGACAACCGCAACCGGACGGCCTCGACCGTGCGCTCGACGTTTTCCAAGAATGGCGGCAACCTGGGTGAAACCGGCAGCGTCGGGTTCATGTTCGAACGCAAGGGCGAAGTGGTCTATC
>CAYGNE010000147.1:0-897 GCA_964351155.1 uncultured Rhodobacterales bacterium
ACCTATTTCGATATCACGACCTGTGCCGCGCTGCTGGCCTTTGCCCGCACAAGGGCCGATTTCACCCTGCTGGAGGTCGGGCTGGGCGGGCGGCTGGATGCGACCAACGTCATCGACAAACCCCGGCTGACCGTGATCACGCCGGTGTCGATCGACCATCAGCAATACCTGGGCGACACGCTCGAGGAGATCGCCTTTGAAAAGGCGGGCATCCTGAAACCCGGTGTGCCCTGTATCGTCGCCCCGCAGGATGACGCGGCGATGGAAGTGATCGAAAAGGCCGCCGCGCGCGTCGGTGCGCCGCTGCTGGCGCATGGCCAGCACTGGCACGTGACCGAGGAACGCGGGCGGCTGGTGTTTCAGGATGAAACCGGGCTGCGGGACCTGCCCTTGCCCAACCTGCTGGGCGCGCATCAGGTGGTGAATGCCGGCACGGCGCTGGCCGCGCTGCGCCACCTGGAACTGGGTGACGCGGCCTATGAAGCGGCGGTTCGCAACGCGGAATGGCCGGCGCGGATGCAGCGCCTGACATCCGGGGTTCTTCATGATGCGGCCCCGGATGCGGAACTGTTCCTGGATGGCGGTCACAATGCGGCGGCGGGCGTGGTTCTGGCCGATGTTCTGGACCGGCTGGCGCGGCGTCCGACCTATCTGATCTGCGGGATGCTGAACACCAAGGACGTGACCGGGTATCTGCGCCCGCTGGCGGGCCGGGTTCAGGGGCTGACCGCCGTGTCGATCCCCGGAGAGGCGAACACGTTGCCGGCGGACACGACCGCCGCGGCGGCAAAATCCGTGGGCATGCAGGCGACGACCGCAGCGAGCGTTCCGGAGGCGCTGAGGGCCATCGTGGCCGAAACGCCGCGCGCGCGGGTTCTGATCTGCGGCTCGCTGTAT
>CAYGNE010000147.1:907-5462 GCA_964351155.1 uncultured Rhodobacterales bacterium
TGGTGTTGCGCGAAAACGGCTGAACCGGGCGTCCGCTTGCCGAATCTGTGCTGTTTGCCCATCCTGAGGGTATTCCAGCAGGGTATTCGGAGGCTGTGATGGCGGTTCTGAAGAAGGGATCAAAGGGGAGCGAGGTCAAGAAGGTTCAGACCCTGCTGAACAAGCGGGGCGCGAAACTGGACCCGGACGGGGATTTCGGCCCGAATACCGAAGCCGCGGTGAAGGCGTTTCAGAAGAAGTTCAAGCTGAAGGTGGACGGCATTGTCGGGCCGATCACCATGCCGACGCTGGAACATGGCAGGGTGCCGCCGGTGATGACGGTGGTTGACTATGTCAAGAAGCGGAACGAATTGCAGAAAAGCTGGAAGGATACGCAGGACAGCATCAGCCGGCTGATCAGGATCAAGAAGGAAATCGCCGAGCTCGACAAAGTCTTGAGCAAGGAGGTCGGCGTGATAGACAAGCTGTTCGTGGAGAATTACGCCCACTGGGAACGCATCGCCAAGGATGCGGACGACCTGGTCAAGCGACAGAAGGCATTCGAGGACGTGCGGCTGAAGGACCCGATCAAGGCGGAAAAGCTGCTGAAGGAATGCATTGCTCTGGATGCCGAAGTACGCGCGATTGCCGAGTCGCTGATCAAGCCCAACCGCAAGAAGATGAACGCCTCGATCGCCAAGATCGGTCCGAAGCTCGTCACCGCGCTGAGCGTGATTCAGACCGAACTGGACGCGTATCAGAAACTGAACCAGTAACGGCGCGGTCCGTGCCGGGCGCCTGCAGGGGGGTCAGCTTCCCCAGTCCTCGGCCTGCATTTCGCGCAGGCGCGAGGCGGTGCGTTCGAATTCGAACGTGCCTTCGCCCTCGACATAAAGCATTTCGGGCTCGGCGGCGGCGGATGCGATCAGCCGCACGCGGGCCTCGTACAGGGCGTCGATCAGCGTCACGAAGCGTTTTGCCTCGTTGAAGTTCTGGCGCGACAGGCGCGGGACGTTTTCAAGGATCAGGACGCGCACCGCGTCGGCCAGCGCGAGGTAATCCGCAGGACCCAGCGCGTTGCCGCAGAGATCGTAGAACGTGGCGCGCGCCACACCGTTGCGGAATTCGGGCACGGTGACATCGCGTTTGTTCACGGTCAGAACCAGGGGTGCGCCGGGGCCGCCGGTCAGATCCTGCCAGACGCTCTGGATATCGGCGCGGGCCTCGGGGCCGATCGGCGTGAAATAGACCCGCGATTCTGCCAGCCGGTTCTGGCGGTAGTCGGTCGGGCTGGCCAGTTCATGCACCACCATGCGGGTCTTGATCAATTCGATGAACGGCAGGAAAAGCTGGCGGTTCAGGCCGTCCTTGTAGAGATCGTCGGGCACGCGGTTGGACGTGGTGACGACGATGACGCCGGCATCGAACAGTTTTTCGAACAGCCGCCCGACGATCATCGCGTCGGTGATGTCGGTGATCTGCATTTCGTCAAATGCCAGCAGGCGCACGGAACCGATGACCGCGTTGGCAACCGGGTCCAGCGCGTCGCGGGCGCCGGATTGCCGGGCCTTGTGCATGGCGTGGTGGATTTCCTGCATGAAAGCGTGAAAATGCACCCGGCGGGCGGCGGTGCCGGTCAGGCTGTCCACGAACAGGTCCATCAGCATGGATTTGCCGCGCCCGACCCCGCCCCAGAGATACAGCCCCGGAACCGGTTCCGGGGCCTTGCGGAACAGGCCGCGTTTCACCGGCGTGGCGAGACCTGTGGCGATACGTTCGAATTCGGGCAGAACCGCCTCTTGCACCGGGTCCGGGTGCAGCGAGCCGTCGGCGATCCGCGCGGCGTAAAGGTCCGTGATACTGGTCATTTTCCAGCCATAGCGTGACCTTGCCGCGTTGGAAAGCGGCGCATTCATCAGGAATGATGAAGCCTTGCCGCAAAACTCCTGATTTGACCTGAGCAGGCAGGGGCGTAGTGTGCGCGGGAAATTCGGAGCGCGCACATGACCGGCAAGACGTCACTTTTTACACCCGTTCTGATTGCCGGGTGCGCCATCATCCTGGTCAGCTTTGCGATCCGCGCGTCGTTTGGCGTGTTCCAGATTCCCATCGCCGTGGAGTTTGGCTGGCTGCGAAGCGAATTCTCGCTGGCGATTGCGATCCAGAACCTGGCCTGGGGCATCGGTCAGCCGATCTTTGCCGCGCTGGCGGAAAAGGTCGGGGACCGGCGGGCCATCGTGGCCGGTGCGGTGGTCTATGCGTTGGGATTGCTGCTGTCGGCGCAGTCGGTGACGCCGCTGGAACACCAGCTTTACGCCTGGCTGGTCGGGTTCGGCGTGGCCGGGACCGGATTTGGCGTCATCCTGGCCGTGGTGGCCCGCGCGGCAAGTGATGAAAACCGTTCCATGTCGCTGGGCATTGTCACCGCGGCAGGCAGCGGCGGGCAGATTGTCGGCCCACCGGCCGCCGAATGGCTGCTGGGGATCATGCCGTGGCAGCAGGTGTTCGTCGTTTTCGCGGTGGCGATCCTCGCGATGATCCTGACGTTGCCGTTGATGCGCGCACCCGCCAGGGCGGACCGGGCGGCGTTTGAAGAGAGTCTTGGCGAAACGATTGCGCGGGCGATGCGGGATCCGTCCTACCTGATGATCTTCATGGGGTTCTTCAGCTGCGGCTATCAGCTGGGATTCATCACCGCGCATTTCCCGGCCTTCGTGACCGAACTGTGCGGGCCGATCGAACCCGGCGGGCTGTTGTACGGGCTCGGGATCACCACGACCTCGGCGCTGGGCGCGATGGCGATCGCGCTGATCGGGCTGTCCAACATCGCGGGCACGCTGCTGGCAGGCTGGGCGGGAAACCGGTTTCCCAAGAAATACCTGCTGGCGGCAATCTATACCGGGCGCACGATCCTGGCCGGTGTGTTCATCCTGCTGCCGATAACGCCGGCGACGGTCATCCTGTTCTCGCTTGGCATGGGCGCGCTCTGGCTGGCCACGGTGCCGCTGACCTCGGGGCTCGTCGCGCATATCTTTGGCCTGCGGTACATGGGAACGCTCTATGGCATCGTGTTCCTGAGCCACCAACTGGGCGGGTTCCTGGGGATCTGGCTTGGCGGGCGTCTGTACGATCTCTATGGCGATTACACGGCGGTCTGGTGGATCGGGGTGGGCGTCGGCGCGTTCAGCGCCATCGTGCATCTTCCGATCCGGGAAGACCGGAGCCCGGTCGCGGTGGGCTGATCAGTTCAACCCGTCGCGCAGGGTCTCGCGCAGCGCGTCAAGAACCTGATCGGTATGCGTGTAGGGCAAGCCGTGTCCGGCACCGTCGATCACCTCCTGGCGTGTGTCGCGGTTCCATTCCGTCAACCGGCCCATCGCCGCCAGCGGCACCACGTCATCGTCGCGCCCCCAGACCGCCAGCACCGGCACATTGGCCCTGTGCAGCTTGCGGTGTTCCTGTTGCAGATCGCCGGCCAGCATGCCCCGGACGCTGGACAGGACCGCGGGAATGTAGCCGCGAAACCCGAGTTCCGCCTGTTGCCGGTCGACGATCCGGTCGACGGTGCCTGGCAGGGGGCGTTCGGCCTCGGTGCCCTTGCGGAACTGTCCCGGAAACAGCGCCAGCATCAGCCAGTCGCCGATGACCGGCGTGCGCACCATGAACCGGGTCATGGCGTCGACCGCTGCGCCCATTCCGGCAGGCGCGAGCAGCAGCAACTGGCGGATGCGGTCCGGGTGTGCGGCGGCCCAGGACGCGGAAATCGCCCCACCCATGGAATATCCCAGCAACGTGATGTCGCCCGCGACCTCCTGATCGGCGAGGAGGTCGTCCAGTTGCCGCAGGAAAAACTCGCGGTTCTGTATCCCGGGCGGGCGGTCCGAGTATCCGCGCCCGTAGAGGTCATAGACCAGAACGCGGTAGCCCAGCGCCGCGAGCCCCGCGGCCAGCCCGTGCCAGACATAGCAGGGCGTGGTCAGGCCATGCACGCAGACGGCAACCGGGCCGCGAACCGGTCCGATCCACTGGTAATGCGTCACCCCCTGCGAGAGGTTCGCGAACTGTCCCGGGGCGGATTTGCGGGCGGCGGCATCCATCGGGCGCCGCCGGTGTTCCTGCAGGAGAGGCCACGCCACGACCAGCGCAAACGCGACGATCAGGACCAGCCAGATCATGACCCCGCCCATCCCGCACCCGTATTCATGCGGCTTCGTCCGCGGTGAGCAGGCCGGCGGCGACCAGCCTGTCCGCCCATCCGGCCGGGCCCTGGAAAAGATGGGTCTGCCACCCCCGGCTGTTGGCCATTGCGATATTGTCGGCCCGGTCATCGGTAAACAACAGGGCCTGCGGGTCGACGCCGCTGTCGGTTTCGACGATCTCGTAGATCTTCGGGTCGGGTTTGATCGTCTTGAGATGGCCGGAGATGTATTGCCGGTCGAATTCGCGCAGGAACGGGTAGTGCGTGGCCGCGTGGTCAAAGCTCTGGATGCCGAAATTCGTCAGCGAGAACACCGGGATGCCCCGGGACCGGAGGCGGCGCAGCAGGCGGACGGAATGCGGGATTTCCGGCTGTGCC
>CAYGNE010000147.1:5472-8645 GCA_964351155.1 uncultured Rhodobacterales bacterium
GCGAAGACCGGCACGCCCTTGGCCTGAAGCCGTTTCATCAGGTTCAGCGAATGGGGAATGACGGGCTGCGCCAGCTCGATCCAGTTGTCATGCCACATGCGGATTTCATCGCGCCAGTCGGGGTTTTGCTCGGCGGCGGCATAGATGGTTTCGGTGAAATGGTCGCCCAGGTCGACCCGGTCGTTCATCCCGTGCAGATCGACGGATTCGAACATGGCGCGGCGGCGTTCGGGGCCGATGACCCGGTCATAATACCGTTCCGGTTGCCATTCGATCAGCACGTTGCCGATGTCGAAAACCACGGCTTCAACCTTCATGTCCGCTCCTTTCCCGCATGCGCGGCGCAGGTGTCAGGCGCTGCGCTGCGCCATCCTGATTTCCCGCTCCAGCGCGTTCAGGAAACGGGAGCGGTCGGATTTTGTAAAGCCCTTGCCGCCCCCGCCAGCGCCCAGGGGGTTGGCGGCGCGCAGGTCCGCCATCAGATCGCGCATCGCCAGTTGCTGGCCGATATTGGCCGCGGTGAAAGCGTCGCCATTGTGGCGCAGAACCCTCGCGCCGGCCTCGATGCATCTTGCGGCCAGCGGGATGTCCCCTGTCACCACCACATCGCCGGTTCCGCAGCGGTCGGCGATCCACATGTCCGCCACGTCGGCGCCATCGGCGACGATCACGGTTTCAACCAGCGGATTGGCCGAGGGGCGCAACCCGCCGTTGGACACAACGAACATCCGCATGCGGTGACGCGTGGCGACCCGTTCCGCCTCTGCCCGGACCGGGCAGGCATCCGCGTCGATATAGAGGTCGCCCAAGGCTCAGGCCCAGAGCGCCTGTGCGTGAAACGCCACGTGATCCTCCATGAAGGAAGACACGAAGAAATAGCTGTGATCATAGCCCTGTTGCAGGCGCAGGGTTGCCGGCTGGCGGCGTTCGGCCACCGCGGCGGCCAGTGCCTCGGGGCGCAGAAGGTCGATGAACTGATCGGTGCTGCCGGTATCCACCAGGACCGGGCCGTCAAAGCCGCTCTTGCGCATCATCAGGCTGGCATCGTGGCGTTCCCACGCGGATTCGTCATCGCCGAGATAGGCCGAAAGCTGTTTGCGGCCCCAGTCCGAAGCGGTCGGGTTGCTGATCGGGGAAAAGGCCGAAACCGACCGGAACCGTCCCGGCAGGTTCATCGCCATCGTCAGCGCGCCGTGACCGCCCATCGAGTGGCCGGTGATCGCCTGCCGGTCACTGTCGATGGCGAAGTTTTCGGCCAGCAGGGCGGGCAGTTCCTCGGTCACGTAATCCCACATCTGGAAATGGGGCGCCCAGGGGTCCTGGGTGGCGTTCACGTAGAACCCGGCGCCCTTGCCCAGGTCATAGGCGTCGTCATCGGCCACGTCGTCACCGCGCGGCGAAGTGTCCGGGAACACCAGCGCGATGCCGTTTTCGGCGGCCCATGTCTGTGCCCCGGCCTTGGTCATGGCGTTTTCATGGGTGCAGGTCAGACCGGACAGGTACCAGAGCAGCGGCACCGGGCCTTCCTGTGCCTCGAGCGGCAGGAACAGACCAAAGGTCATGTCGCAGTTGCAGGCCTTGGAGGCGTGGCTGTAGACGCCCTGAACGCCCTCGAAACATCTGTTTTCCGATATGGTTTGCATGTCGTATCCCTCTTTCGGTGTCAGTAATGAGCTATCGGGACAGGACGCTTGCGTCCAGCCCCGTGGATTGAGCGGGGTTGCCTGTGCGTGGTCATGACGGTGTCACCCATGCCATGATGACGGGTAGGGTCAGGATGCTGATAGCGGTCGAAAACAGGATTGCCGCCGACACCCGGTGCGGGGCGATGCCGTAATGTTGCGCCAGCATGTAGACGTTCCCGGCCACCGGCATGGCCGCCGCCGAGATGACGATGGCCGCCGAGAACCCGTCGAGCGGGACCAGCACCAGGACGCCGATGGCGACACAGGCCGGGTGCAGGACCAGTTTGCAGAAGGTCAGCCAGGCGGTGACCTCGACCCGTTCGGCGGATTTGCTGGCCAGCGAGGCGCCGATGGCAAACAATGCGCCCGGCGTAGCGGCACCGCCCAGGATATCCAGGAAATCGTTCATCGGCTCCGGGATGGGCAGGGCCAGCGCGGACCATGCCAGACCGCACAGGATCGACACGATCATCGGGTTGCGCAACAGGCCCAGCGTGATGGTGCGCAGGATGCGCAGGCTCATGCGCCCGTCGCGCGCGCCGTTGATCAGGATGACGATGAGGCTGGAGAACACGATCAGGTCGGTGGCCAGAACCAGCATCATGGGCCCGATCGAGGCCTCGCCGAACAGCATGACGAACATCGGCAGCCCGAGAAAGCCGACATTGCCGATGACCGCGCACTGGGCTTCGACCGCTGCCGTGGGAACGTCCAGTTTCCGCAGGAATCCGACCGCGGTGGCAATTCCATAGACCGCCGCCGTACCGGCGAGATAACCGGCGATCAGCCGGCCATCGAACACCTCTGCCAGTGGCAGGTTCGCGGCAAAGCGGAACAGCATCGCCGAGAGCGCGAAAAAGAACACGAATTTCGTCAGGTAGGCCGTCGCCTCCTGGCTGAAGAAACGGCTGCGTCCCGCCCAGTACCCAAGGCCGATGATCACAAAGAAGGGCAGTGTCCGCAGGAAAATCTCGACCATGCCGAAGGGGTAGCGGCAACACAGGGGGCCTGCAAGTAGACTTCCGTAGCGGCCCTAGCCAGAGCCGATCAGTATCCCGGCGGCCAGAACAAGCGCACCGCCCAGCACGACCTGGAATGCCGCCCGGAAGAACGGCGTTTCCATGTACTTGTTCTGGATCCAGGCGATGGCCCAGAGTTCCACGAAGACGATTGCGAACGCGATGACCGTCGCGGTCCAGAAATCCGGGATCAGGTAGGGCAGGGCGTGGCCAAGTCCGCCGATCGTGGTCATGATGCCCGAGGCCAGCCCGCGCTTGACCGGCGAGCCGCGCCCGGACAATTCACCGTCATCCGACGCGGCCTCGGTAAAGCCCATGGAGATGCCCGCGCCGACCGAAGCCGCGACACCGACGAGGAACGTGGTCCACGTGTCCTGCGTGGCAAAGGCTGTTGCAAAGATCGGGGCGAGCGTGGACACCGAGCCGTCCATCAGCCCGGCCAGCCCGGGCTGTACCCAGGTCAGGATGA
>CAYGNE010000148.1:0-5328 GCA_964351155.1 uncultured Rhodobacterales bacterium
TCAACAAGGACGAAGAAGCCCCGATCTTCCAGGTCGCCGACTTCGGCCTCGTCGCGGATCTCTTCACAGCCGTACCGGAACTGACCGAAAAACTGGGCTGATCCCGGGGCAACAGGAATGCAAGGGCCCGCCGGTTTGGCGGGCCTTTTTTATAGCAGCGGTCGAACCGCGCGGGCCACCTTTTCGGCAATCAATGCATGCGCGCCCGGTCCCAATGACCGTTCCGCGATTGGCGCCTGAAGCGACCCGAACAGCATGTTCTCCAGATCGCCGGACGGCCCGGCCGTTTTGACCGGCACCTCGATTATTCCGACGATGCCCGGGCTCAGTTGGTCCAGCATCTTGCGTGTCACCATCAGGGGATTCGCTCCAAGCGGCGAATTTCCCCGATCGTTTTCCGGGTCGGAGTGGCGCACCCACAACAACAAGGTTTTTGGTCCGGTCCGATCGAGAAGCAACCGCATCCGGGCCAGCCATGCGGTCTGAAGCTCTTGCCGAACGGCCACAAACCGGTCCGGAGACAGTTTATGCAGCGATGTCAGCAGATGCTTGTTGAAATGGAACTCGGTGAAATCCACCTCGCCAAAGATTGCCTTTAGCAAGGGGGTCGCACAGAGGAACCGATCATTGCGCCGGGGGTGGACGCGGTAAAACCGATTGGACAGGTTCTGTGCACCCATAACCTGCAACACCGTGACTTGCGCTGCCCGCGCAAGCGCCGTCATTTCCGCGTCATTCACAAAGGCGTCTACACCGGCATTCGTACAGCCGAAGTTCACGCAAGGCAGGTCCAGAACCTTTTCCGTCAGCGCAGTGAACGGATATTTCACGAACTTTCCGTACGTGTCGCTGCTGCCCAGAAACGCGACATAGGGTTCATCCAGCGTTCTTTGCGGACCCCTGACAAGCAATTTGGATGCCCCGTATCGACAGGGGACATCGTCACGCGCACGCGCGCCCGAAACCTCGAAACTCATGTTTCCCACCAAAATTCTAATTCACCCGTCCACAGGTTTTGCAGGCAGGTGTTTAGATTTGGCTAACTTGATAATTTGACGCGAATTGCCGCTGTCCCTCCCTCTTGTACCCCACCGCCCGGGACCGATAAGGTCGATCCAGAAATGGGGAAAGGCGGCGCAATGAGCATCAAGAAGATCGGCGTGATCGGAGCGGGGCAAATGGGCAATGGTATTGCTCATGTCATGGCGCTTGCCGGGTATAATGTGCTGTTGACCGATATCAGCCAGGAAGCCCTTGACGCCGCGCTCGACGGGATCGGCGGCAACATGAGCCGGCAAGCCGCGCGCGGAAAGATATCCGAAGAGGATATGAATTCCGGACTGCAGCGGATCGAAACGACCCTGAGCCTGCCGGATCTTGGCGCAACCGATCTTGTGATCGAAGCCGCGACCGAGCGGGAAAGCGTGAAACAGGCCATTTTCGAGGATCTGCAGCCACATTTGCAACCGCACACGATACTAACCTCGAACACCTCTTCGATTTCGATCACGCGGCTGGCCAGCCGGACCGACCGGCCCGAGCGTTTCATGGGATTTCATTTCATGAACCCGGTTCCGGTGATGCAGTTGGTCGAACTGATCCGGGGCATTGCCACGGACGAGCCTACCTACAACGCCTGCCGCGAAGTCGTGGACCGTCTTGGCAAGACCGCTGCCAGCGCCGAGGACTTTCCCGGGTTCATCGTCAACCGCATCCTGATGCCGATGATCAACGAGGCGGTCTATACGCTCTATGAAGGCGTCGGAAACGTCCAGTCGATCGACCAGTCGATGAAACTCGGCGCCAATCACCCGATGGGCCCGTTGGAACTGGCCGATTTCATCGGGTTGGACACTTGCCTCGCGATCATGAATGTTCTGCATGATGGCCTGGCCGATACCAAGTACCGCCCCTGCCCGCTGCTCACCAAATATGTCGAGGCCGGCTGGCTGGGTCGCAAGACGCAGCGCGGTTTCTACGATTATCGCGGTGACGTTCCCGTGCCAACGCGATGACAGGGCACGGGTGATCGTTGTTGATCCCGGAATTCGTCGATGCAGTCCCGGCGATACGCAAGGATTGTAACAGAGCGTCGGAAACAGATGCAGTGCGAAAGATGCCTATGAATCTTTCAAATCCAGTGTGTGCTTGCGCAGCCAGGCCATGAATCCGCGCGGGTTCGCCTCCAGAAGCGCAAGGTCCTTTTCCGAGATCTGCGGTCCGACCACCGGAGCCTGCGGCTTCTTGCAGGAGCGCACAATTTCGTGCAGCAAGAGACCCTGGCGAAGGACCGGGGAAATCTGGCAGGCGATCTGGTAGGCGCGTGAGTTGCTGCCCGGGAAATAGATTGGGACCACGGTCGCGCCCGACCGCCGGATCATCTTGGCGGTGAACACGTTCCATTCGCGTTCGATTGCCGGGCCAAACCAACTGTCCGCGGACATCACGACACCTGATGGAAACAATGCCACAACGCCGCCTTCTTCAAGATGGTTCATGGCATTGGCGCGCATTTCGACCATTTTGCGTTGCGCCTCCGGATCGTGCGGAAACGGAACAGGGATCATGAAGGACGTCGCCGCCTCATCCAGTCCGGTCAGAACCGAGCGTGTCAAAATGCGATAATCCTGCCGGACGCGCCCAATCAGATCGGCAAGGATCATCCCATCCACCATGCCATGCGGATGGTTGGCCACCACGACAACAGGGCCGGTCTTGGGGATATTCGCCAGTTGTTCTTCCGGCGGCAGAAGATCAATCCCCATCACGTTCAGAGCACCGCGCCAGAATTTCTGGCCGCGATAGTGCTCGTTTGACTTTTCGAACGTCCGGACCATGCGCAGTATTGTCACCTTGCCGGTGAACCATTCTATTGCGCGGATTGCGAATGACGTCCACGGGTCATCAAACGAGTTGGCATAGGTGAGTGTACGGCGATCATAAATCTCGCCGCGCTCAGGTTCCGTTTCAGGGACCGTGGTCGGAGTGCTGTCTTGTACGGAGTCCGCCAATGTCCTGTTCCCGTTCCATGCGCCGCAGGGCAGCGTTCAGAACCCTTCCCCGAATTTGTCCGCGACCAGTGCCTCGAGCGCGTCAGCCAGTGCCTCAGCATCAGGTCCGCAGGTCTGCACGTCAATAGTCGTTCCCTTGGACGCTGCCAACATCAAAAGACCCATGATGCTGTCGCCAGAGGCAGACAGGCCATCGCGTGACACTTCCGCACTCGCGTCAAACCCCTCCACAAGCTCGACCAGCTTTGCCGACGCCCGGGCATGCAGCCCCTTTTCGTTGACGATCTTCAGTTTTCGTTCTGTCATCTTGATCAATGGCTCTTAATCCGGGCTGATATTCTTTGTGTCGATATATTTTTTTCCCGCTTCTATCGATGCGCGCACGGCATCGGGCATGGCGAGATGGCGGCTTTTTGCCAGCTTGATCAACAAGGGCAGGTTTGCGCCGTACAGGATCCGCCGGTTCTCGGGTGTACAGGCCAGAAGACTGAGGTTGGAGGGCGACCCGCCATAAAGATCCGTCACGACAACCACCCCTTCGCCAGTATCAACCGCGTCCGCAGCCTCGCAGATCTCGCGCTGCTTCTGTTCTCGGTCGTGATCCGCTTCGATGGACACGGCCCGCATGCCGGGTTGTTTGCCTACGACGTGCACAATCGCCGCCAGATACTCCTTGGCCAACCCGCCATGTGCGACAATCACTATTCCGTACAACCCGGCCTCTCATCCCTAGGGCGGCCTTTCAGCTCGCGATGCCTAATTGACACCTGCTGACCATCCTCTGCAAGAGCTTTGGCCAGAGTTTCCGCTAGGACAACCGACCGGTGTTGCCCGCCCGTGCATCCAAAAGCAATCGTCAGGTGCGACTTGCCTTCTTCCTCGTATGCTGGAAGCAGCAACCGGGTCAGGTCCAGGACCCGGTCAAAGAATCCGGCAAAGCGGACGTCGCCGGTCACATGCTCGGCCACCCGCGGGTCGCGGCCATCGAGCGGACGAAGCGGCGGATGCCAATAGGGGTTCGATAGGAAACGACAATCAAAAACCATGTCGATTCCACGCGGCAGGCCGCGCTTGTAAGAAAAGGACTGCACCGAAACCGCCAGCTTGGATGTAGCACCGGTGGCAAACCATCGTTCGATCTCGGCCCGCAATTGATGAACATTCAGATCGGACGTGTCCACGAGCACGTCCGCCAGCTCGCGGATCGGCGACATCAGGTCCAGGTCTCGCGCGACCCCGACATCCGGGCTTTCGGCCGGGGCAAGCGGATGCCTGCGGCGCGTCTCCGAAAAGCGGCGCAACAAGACGTCTCGACCACAATCGAGATACAGAACCGTCAGGTCGGTGTTGTCGCGACGGGTCAGCGTGCTGATCAGATCAAGCAGAGCGGCCGTGGAAAAATCCCTGTTCCTGGTGTCAACACCCAGCGCCAGCGGGCGGTTTGGCCCAGGCCCGTCCAGAAGGCGCGGCAACAGGTGCAACGGCAGATTGTCGATCGACTCAAACCCCAGATCTTCCAACACGTTGATTGCCGTTGAACGCCCGGCACCGGAGGGTCCGGTGACCAGTACGACCTGAGAGACAGCGGTAACAGGTTCAGCCATCAGACATCGCGCCGCCCGGATTTCAGGAAGAGTGCCAGCGCCGGGGCAAAATGTACGCCATCCACGCGGTGGAGCAGCGGCAGGCGAACCCCGATGATTTCGATCACATGTTTTTCCGGAAGACGCGCCGATTCACATTTGTCCATATCCACCACCACATCAAGCTCGCACGATCCGATCGCGTCGCATTTCAGAAGTCCGATGCCACGCGCTTCGATCAGACCACTGATGGCCGACGGAGCAGACGCCAGAATCAAACCACCGGAACGACGCAGAACAACCCGGTCGTCAGAAACCAATCTGGCGCCCAGACCCATCAGGGACAAGGCCAGCGACGACTTGCCACTGCCCGATGCGCCGATGATCAGGCATCCATGGCCATCCAGTACAACGCAGGTGGCATGAACGATAGAGGTGGAGTTGTCTTCTGTCGGCGGCAGCTGACCCGTCATCGCCTCAGACCGGAAGCCCTACGACAAAACGGGCGCCCAGCGGTTCAGACGTGATGTCGGCTTCGGTCGGTCGAATGTTCTCGGCCCAGATCACCCCACCGTGGGCCTCGATAATCTGTTTGGATATCGCGAGCCCAAGTCCTGAATTGTTGCCGAAATGCTCTTCCGGTCTTTGCGAATAGAACCGTTTGAAAACCTTCGCAAGCGCGTCGTCCGGTATGCCCGGCCCCGTGTCCTCCACGACAACCAAAACGCGGTTTT
>CAYGNE010000148.1:5338-8643 GCA_964351155.1 uncultured Rhodobacterales bacterium
GCCCATACGCGGATCGCATCGCCATCTTCGCAAAATGAAATCGCATTGGTGATCAGGTTGACGAACACCTGCGCCAGGCGCGCTTCCAAGCCCTGAATGACAATGGGTTTCTTGGGCAGATCGGTTATGAACTCGATGCCCTTGGACTTCGCATCCTCGCCAAGAAACTGGTTGAGATTGCCAATCATCTTGAGAAGATCGAAAGATTCTTCCTCTTCCTTGACCAGTTCGGCGTCCAACCGCGAGGCATTCGAGATATCGCTGACCAGCCGGTCGAGCCGGCGCACGTCATGTTCGATCACGTCCAGCAATTTGGCCCGCTGATCATCCCGCTTGACCATGCGCATGGTCCCGACCGCTGATTGCAGACTGGCCAGCGGGTTCTTGATCTCGTGCGCGACATCCGCGGCAAACTGTTCGTTGCCTTCGATCCGATTGTACAAAGCCGTGACCATACCCCTGAGGGCCCTGGACAGCCGGCCGATTTCATCAGGCCGCGCCGAAAGGTCGGGGATACGGATTCGCCCGGGCTGGGAATGGCGCGAGTCCCGGTCGCGTCCCAGTTCTGCTGCTTCGGCAAGATCCGCAAGCGGGTTTGCGATGGTCGAGGCAAGAACAAGACTCAACCCAATGGAAACCAGCGTCGCAACAACAAACATCTGAAGTACGCGTTCCCTTTCGCCACGCACCAGCGCATCGATTTCGCCTGACGGGCTTGCCACGCCGACAAGTCCCACGGTGATGTCATTGTAAAGGATCGGCGTCACGGCGGAAATAACGGTGCCACCCATGCTATCCAACCCGGTCTTGGCTTGAGTCCCCTTGCTGACCGTTGCCGGAATCATCTTGCGCAACTGGTCCTCAATCGAACCGAGCGTGTTCGCCTGACGCGACGAAAACACGCCCGACACGCCATCCCAGAGGGCGGTCAGCCCGTCGCTGATCACGGTCCGCGTCCGTTCCTGCGGTGCCAAGGCGGTCAGAGCCTTGCTTTGGTTCGTGCCCTTGGTCTGGGCAATCAGCGTTTCGCCGCGATCGAAAACAAAGACCTCAATACCGTTTCTCAGGCTCAGATCTTCAAGCGTCTGCGCCACGCGCGCGCCGTTCACCGTGAAGGCGGGGCCGGTTTCCGGCAATTGGGCCTCGAATACGTCCGCAACCAGCTCCGCCTCCCCGACAAGAGCGCTGGCCCGCTGAAGAACGAGGCTTTCACGGGTGTCGTTCAAATACAGGATTCCGGCGACCAGAATGTTCAACGCGATCAGGTTGAACATGATGATCTTGCGCGTCAGAGGCGACGTCTTGAGCGAAAAGAAACTCCGGACCGCCCGTTTGGCCTTGAGGTCGTCCTCAACGGTGCTGTCCGGTGCGACCCAATCGTCGCCCAGCACAACATCGCCGCGGCGATGCGTCGGAGAGGAGCCATTGTCGCGCACGAACGTCCTTTCGGCGAAGCTCATGAACGGGCTTATTCTTCGTTGTATCTGTAACCGATTCCGTACAGTGTCTCGATGGCCGAGAAATCATCGTCGGCAGTCCGCATTTTCTTGCGCAACCGCTTGATATGACTGTCAATCGTCCGGGCGTCCACATAGACCTGATCGTCATAGGCGACGTCCATCAACTGGTCCCGGCTCTTGACGAATCCCGGACGTTGCGCCAGCGCCTGCAGCAACAGGAATTCGGTCACGGTCAGTGAAACATCCCTGCCTTTCCAACTGACCGAGTGGCGCAGCGGATCCATGCGCAGGTGGCCACGTTCCATCACCTTGGCTTCGGGGCTGGTTCCATCGGCATCGCCTGCAACGGCATCCTGACGACGCAGCAATGCCCGAATGCGTTCCACCAAGAGCCGCTGCGAGAACGGTTTCTTGACGTAGTCATCCGCGCCCATACGCAAGCCGAGAACCTCGTCGATCTCGTCATCCTTGGACGTCAGGAAAATGACCGGAATCTGGGTTTTCTGCCGCAATCTCTGCAGCAGGTCCATCCCGTCCATCCGCGGCATCTTGATGTCCAGAACCGCCATGTCCGGCAGTTTCTTGTTGAAAGCGTCCAGTGCGGCCTGGCCATCGTTGTAGGTTTCGACCTCGAAACCCTCGGCCTCGAGAGTCATAGAAACCGATGTCAGAATGTTTCTGTCATCGTCTACCAATGCGATCTTAGACATCTGGAATGCCCCTATTTTGCTGCCCGTTATGCTTCGGCTTACACGGATTCATTGCGTCTTTGACGGCACGAATCAATCCTTAAGTGCGAATCAACCGTAAGTTCGCCAACAATTGGGGCAAAAAAATGTTAGAAATGGTTGAATTTCTGCAAATTGTTGCCGCACAGGGCACGATCCGGATTCATGGTTGCGCTAAATCTGACGCTGGTTGCGCTAACTGACAAAAGCACCCTGTTAACTCGGAGAAAGCTCATTTAAAGGCTCCGGTCATGGGGCCCTGGACGGGACGCCCGGTCGGGCGGTCAATCCGGATCAGGTGCCGGTACAGGAGAAGCGACCGAATGACATCTGGACGGGTAAACCCGAATTTCCGCCTTCAGGATCAAGGTATCGAGGGGGTGGAGAAGGTTCACTACAACCTTCTCGAACCGGCCATTATCGAAGCTGCACTGGGGCGCGGCGAGGGCGTGCTCGGCCTGGGCGGTTCGTTCATGGTCGAGACCGGCAAGTTTACCGGTCGATCGCCCAAGGACAAACATGTCGTCCGGTCGGCAACCACAGAAGATACCATCTGGTGGGAGAACAATGCTCCCATGACACCGGATGCATTTGACCGTCTTTATGACGACATGCTCGCCCATATGAAGGACAAGGAACTCTTTGTTCAGGATCTCTATGCCGGTGCGGACCCGTTCTATCGCGTGAACGTTCGCCTGATCACGGAATTGGCCTGGCACAACCTGTTCATCCGGAACATGTTCCGGCGCCCCGATCGCGAAGACCTGGACAGTTTCCTGGCGGATTACACCGTTTTCAACTGCCCCAGTTTCAAGGCTGATCCCGAACGCCACGGATGCCGCAGCGAAACCGTGATCGCGATGAATTTCGACCGCAAACTGATCCTGATCGGCAGCACGGAATATGCCGGCGAGAACAAGAAATCCGTTTTTTCCCTGTTGAACTACCTGCTGCCTGAAAAAGGCGTGATGCCGATGCACTGCTCGGCCAATCACGCGCTGGGCAACCCGGTGGATTCCGCCATGTTCTTTGGCCTGTCCGGCACCGGGAAAACCACGCTTTCCGCCGACCCGGATCGCATTCTTCTGGGCGATGACGAACATGGCTGGTCGGATAG
>CAYGNE010000149.1:0-8640 GCA_964351155.1 uncultured Rhodobacterales bacterium
CGGGGCTGTCAGCCGGGGTCCGCCCCGCCCAACCTGCCCGGCGGAAGGCTGGTTTGAGCTCTGATTTACGTTTTTAGGAATCCTGCTATCTCGGCATTTACTTCATCAGGGGCATCCTCCTGAACGATATGAGACGCATTGCATATTATGCGGTGGATCGCATCGGGCAGCCTGTCAGCCAAAGCATCATTCAACCGCCGAAAAACAACCGGGCTTGAGCTTCCGCTCAGCAACAGGACGGGCATCGTTACACGCGAAAGCGGTGCGTCACGCAAATCGGGAAAACCATGATATAGGGCCTGCGCTCTGTCCGGCCCACGATTGTCCCAGACCTGCTGATAGCGCTCTTCAGAGAGAGCTTCAAAGGCCTGATCCCCCAAAACGCCCCGGCCAAAGCGCGCAATGGCGGCCTTGTCATCTCCCTTTCGAAATGCCTTTTCCGCAGGCGCAAACGTCCCTGCACCCAGCTTCGCAATCGCAAAGGCAAGTTTCGGATTCGAAAGAAACAACTTGAGAAATTGTAGCGGTTTCGGCGGGATTTCAAGATGAACAGTTACGGTCGGTGCTTCGATCAGAACCAGCCTTCTACACATCTCGGGGTGTTGCGACGCAAGGACGAGTGCAATCAGCCCGCCCCATGAATGTCCAACGATATGGGTCGGGGCCGTCCCAAGCCGGTCTATCAGCGCTTCCAGATCGTCCACGTGGGTTTGGAACGTATCCGGCTGGTCCGGCGGAATAGGTGCGTTTGGTGCGTGAAAGCGGCGGCTATAGCAGAGAACACGGAAATCCTTTGACAAAGCGGACATCTGACCGGTCCAGCTTCGCAGGTCCGAAACACCCCCATGGACAAGCACAACAGGGTCGCCGCTACCTTGTTCGACTGTGGCAAGGCTAGTTCCGTTCGCTTCGATTGTGGATGTGTCACTAAAATCAACCATGCTGTATTATACCACAGGCGCCTAAACTTTCCGAACGGCGCCTTTGTCCCGCAAACCGCAGGCCATCGCCCCGGCCGCTACGCCTTCTGAAGCGCCGCGCCCGCGCCCGCCTTGCGGAACACCACGTCGGGGTCGGAAAACGCTTCGGGCTCCTGCACCATCCGGTAGCCGAACATCTCGAAATCCCGTTGATAGAGCCTGTTTATCAGCGCGATATCCTCGGTGCGATAACTGTCCTTCAGCCGCGTCGTGGCGTCGGTCCGGCTCGGGCTCTTGAACCCCAGCGCGGCGTCGTCGCGGCCCCAGATCCGCCGCGCCACGTGGCTGGTATCCTCGGCCAGGGTCTCGAGCGCGCCGATGAAATCATGCGGGATCACCTCGCTCAGGGTCTGGATGTATTGCGGCGAGATATGCACCTCCATGTGCCGCTGCGGCATCTCGGCGATGGCGCGCAGGAAGGTCGGGAAATCGACCGGATCCTCGATCGCGGCCAGCCAGCCCTGCGCCACCGCCACCTCGTTGACCAGCCGCCGCACCGTGGAATGTTTCGCCATGTAGCGGTCCAGGTAGGTCGACAGCGCCTTGGCATAGGGGTTGCGCACAAAGGTGAAGCGGAAAAACGTGTCCGAATACAGCGCCCGGTGCAGGATCGGCGAGCTCAGCCCCAGCATGGCGGGCCGGATCACCGGGCCGTACTGGCTGTCATGGATCAGGTCGTCGCGGACCGGCCCGGCCCAGGTCGGTTTTTCCATGCTGTAGACCAGGTGCTTGAGACTGCTGTTGGCGACCTTGGAGACCCGGGTGAACACGAACCTGTTGCGCAGCGAGATCAGGATCGCCTCGTTGATCTGCCGGGCCGGCATCCTCTCGCGCAGTGCCGCCTTCATGTCCCGCAACTGGTGCTTGTCCGCCATGGCTGTCATCTCTTTTCAGGGTCCGGGATCAGGAATACCTGCGATAGAGCTCAAGGTCCCGTGCAAAATGCGTTTCGATCATCCGGACCACGTCATCGGATATCGGCGCCCGGGCGCCTTCGGGGCTGCGGTTCCTGACCGGCATCTCGCCGGGGTCGGCCACGCCCAGCTCGGCCATGAAGGCGGGCAGTTTCTCGGCCACGTTGTCGACCGCGAACAGGGTGGTCACGCCCAGTTCGCCCGCGCCGTTCTGCAGGTAATGCCATTGCGACCGGACCCGGGCATAGCTGGGCGGCCGGTCCGAAACCACGGCCTCGACGAACTGTTCGAAACCGATATCGCCGGTATAGTTCCTGTGATGCGGATGCGCCGGATCGGTCAGCACCTTGCGGGCGCGGAACGTGTACCAGCTCCTGACCCAGTCCACCGGCTGGCGCAGGACGGCGAACATGCGGATATCGCCGAACCCCTTCTGCGCCAGCAGCGGCATCAGGCCCTGTTCGTATTCGCGATAGCTGAGATGCTTGAGCGGCGGCTCGCCCGAGCAGATGATGTTGCAGCTTTTACGGATATAGGCCTCGACCGAGGTCGAGGCGCATTTGGGCACGCAGACGAACCCAAAGCCCAGTTTCGTGGAAATCATCATCGGGGCGATCTTTCCGTTTCCGGCGCGTTCGCGGCGCAGTCATGCCGGGACCCGCGCAGCAGAAAAGACAGGCCCGAAAAGGGCCTGCCTGAAATCCGAACCTGTGTCCGATTTAGCGGGAGGTCGTGGTGCTTGTGCTGTCGTCATCCGAAATGATGACAGCCAGCAGGATCACGGCACCCACGACGGCGATGGCGGCCCCGGCGGTTGCCCCGCCGGCGATGACGCTCGGAACCACCGGCGCGCTTTGCGCATTGGCCGGAGCCGACAGGCCGATTGTGCCCAGAACCACTGCTGCAAGAAGTTTTTTCATGACCGGATACCCTTATTGGTTGAATCTTTGGTGGCGCGATTTTCTCGCAACCTATCGCAGAGTTCGTGTCATTTCAATGTCGTCGCACCGTATCCGGCGCATTGTCGCTAGTTTTTTTCCCACTGCCCGAAAATCCCGCAGGAACAGGCTCTGCGATGGTTCCGAAACACCCTGAAACACGTGGCCCCCCTGGCGCGCCGAAATCCCGGATTCCAGGCGGCGCCGGGCGATTCGGAGCGTGCGGACGACGCCTTAATCGGTCACCTGGCGCAGCTGCATATAGCCGATATGCGGCCCCGCCCATTGCCGGGACTGCCGCATCAGGCTGCCTGACTCGATCCAGTAATCGTTGACGATACGGCCGCCGCCGCCCTCGCAATGCTCGCGCAGGTGCCGCGTGGCGTGGCGCCGCTCGACAACCACGATGGTCTCGGGACCCAGGTCGCTGACCTCGCAGGCCATGCTCAGGTTGCGCTGCTTGTTGTCGGCGTCGCGGATATGGAACATGCGCGCGCCGCCGGCCGGGCCGATGCCGCTCCCGGCGAGCCGGACTTCGCTCGACAGCATGTCCCCGCCCAGGTTCCGCGTCGCCACCAGCACCCCGCCGCGCACCGTCATGGTCTCGTTGCTGTCGGTGCGCCAGACGATGATCTCGCCGGGGGATGAATCCCGTGTGCGCAGGCTGGGATAGAGATAGGCGGTCAGGTCCTGGCGTTCCCGGGTGATCTGCAGAAAACGACCGTCCAGCGTGTCCAGCACCGCCCGGGTCACCGGCGGGCGTTCCGGGGCCGGGTTGACCCGGGCGGCGATGACCCCGCGGGCCGCCTGCCAGACCTGCAACTGCGTGCTCGGGGCCTCGTTGCCGCCGCTGCAGGCGGCCAGCGCCGCCAGCGCGGCCAGTGCGATCAGGCCGCGTCTCATTCCCAGACCCTCGCCCATTGTCCGCTCAGCGCGCGGCGATGCGCCTCGCGCACCTGCCCGTACAGCCGGCCCGGCACATGCACCTTCTGGCCGCCGTCGCGCTGGACCGGGCGGATGGTGGTGCCCAGGGACTGCCGGCTCGGCGTGCCGAGGAACCAGCCGATCGGCATGCTGAAGCGGATGCCCTTGTCAAACGAACCTTCGCCGAAATCCGCCGAGGACACGTCGGTCTTGGTAAAGAACGCCCCGACCGACCAGCCGTTGTCAAAGGTCCGGTCCAGGCTGACCGTGGCGCCGATATCGCCGGCCAGGTACCGGCCCACGTCGACCTGTGCCAGGTAACCGTTGCCCAGTTCGTAATAGGCCGAGGCATGGCCGGTGATCACGTCGTAGTCGCGAAAGCCCAGCCGCTGGTCGAAATCGCGCTGGCGCACGTAATTCGCCTCGATCCCCAGCGCCAGCGGCCCCGAGACCGGTTTCCACAGCACTTCGCCGGACAGGCCGCCATACATGCTTTCGAGATATCCCGCCGTGACCCGTGCATAAAGGTTGCGGCCGGGGCGCCACTGGCGGGCGACAAAGAGGTTGTTCAGCGTGGTGTCGTACTGGGCATATTCCACCTGGTCGGTGCGCACATGCGGCAGCACCGAGTTGGACGGACGTCCGTCCTTGACGTTGCCGGCGATACGCTGGCGGACGCTGCCCGAGACGATCCAGCCCGGCGCCGGGCGCCAGGTGCCGCGCAGCGCCACCCCCACATCGAGCCGGAACGGCCGGTCAGGGTCGAAATAGGACGGGCTGAAATAGGGCGCCAGCGACCAGCTGAACTCGGGATAGAGATCACCGGCCCCCACCGCGGTTTCCGCCAGCGGCGGCGCATCCGAGAACCCGGTCACCGCCAGCAGCGCATCGGTCGCATTGCCGTCGAATTCCAGTGCCTCCAGGTCGCTGCGCCGGAGCGTCACCGCCGACAGCGCCATGCCGCCGGACAGCGGCACCAGCCGGAAGGTCTCGACCGAGGGCGGCATCACCCGGCTCATCGCGCGCGCGGCGCGCCCGATCGCGTTGGCCACCGACATGTAGCGCAGGTTGCGGAACCGCAACTCGGCACTGTCGGCGCTGACCGTCAGGCTCTCCAGCACCAGCCCGTCCTCGCGCAGGATCGGGTCCAGCACGTCGCGCAGCTGGGCCGGGGCGGTGGCGTTGCCGGTCCAGGCGGTGCTCCAGGCGCCGGGATTGGCGCTGCGGTCCGGGCGCTGCGCCACCGGCTGCGGCGCGGGCACCCGCATCCGGGTGGGCGGATGTTTCGGATTGAGCTGGATCTGCAGGTTCACGCCCAGTTCGGACCCGTAAAGATAATAGGCGCCCAGCCGGGTGCGGGTGCTGAGCTGGTATTCGAGCCCGAAATTGAACGGCGATTTCTTTTCGAACACCGACCCGGTCCGGGTCTCGGGCACGTAATCGTCGCTGGAATATTCCAGCTTCAGCCCGAGCCGGTCATTGGGCCGCCACTCGATGCCGGCAAAGGGCGCATAGGGGCCGCGGAACCACTGGTCATAGGACAGCTTGCCGCCGGTGCTGCCGGCCACGAAGGCCGGGCGCGCGCTGCTGTTGCCGCCGATGCTGCCATAAGATCCCAGCCGCCCCCAGCCGATCCCGGCGGTCAGCTTCAGCACGCCATCCTGCCCGACCCGCGCACCCCAGCCCGGGGTCGCGAATGTCTTGGTGGCGACGATATACTCGCCGGCATAGATCCCGGTGCCGACAAAATCCTGCAGGCCCAGGGTCACGGCGGGAAAATACCTGCGTTCCTTCAGAAGCCGCAGCCGCACGTCGAAACTGCGGTCGTAATAGGTGCTGAAACCGCCCATGTTCCAGTCCTGGATGCCGATATAGCGAAAGCTGGCCGACAGCCACGGGGTGGCCTGGAAGGTCAGGTTGAACCGGGTCTGGCCGCCGAAATAGGACACGTCGGTGACAAACTGCCCGTCCGGCAGCATATCGGCCGACGGCATGTCGACGATCCCGGGCGAACCATAGAAATTCAGGCTGGGCGCCGGCAGCGGGCGAAAATCCGGTTCCTCGGGCCCGGCCAGCCCCGCCCCGCCCGGCAGCCCCGCCACCAGAACGAAAACCGCCGCCGCCCTGCGGCACGGGCGCGGAATCGACCAGAGAGAGGACCTGTTGGACACTGCGAAAGACCGCCTTCTACCTGCCTGCCATATGTCTTTTTCCCGCTTAGATCACAAAGCGGTGCATCGGTTCAATCATGCCGATGCGCGGATCGGGGATTTTGGGCGGAAAACCGGCGCGCCGGTCACGAACTCTTGCGCCCGTCCAGGTCCTGGCCATACCCCTCGACCCAGCGCAGGATGACCGCGCGGGCGGCATCCTGGTCGGTGTCGGCCAGCGCCTGGCGCAATCCGCGCAGCACCCCGGCCACCTCGATCTCGCTCAGGAAATGTTCCCGCGCGCAGAAGATCTTGGGATAGCGGGTGCCGATCAGATCGCCGTTCAGGGTCAGTTCTTCCTCGATCTTCTCGCCGGGGCGCAGCCCGATGATTTCGATCTCGATATCGCCCTCGGGATTGTCCGCGTCGCACACCGTGTAGCCGGCGCTTTCGATCACCTGGCGCGCCAGTTTCAGGATCGGCACCGGCTCGCCCATGTCCAGCACGAAGACCTCGCCGCCGCGGGCCTCGGCCCCGGCGGTCAGCACCAGCTGCACCGCCTCGCGGATGGTCATGAAAAAGCGCTTGACCCCGGGGTCGGTCACGGTGACCGGGCCGCCGCGGCTGACCTGGTCCTGAAACAGCGGCACCACCGAGCCGGACGATCCCAGCACGTTGCCGAACCGCACCATGGTGAACACCGTGCCCGGATGCCGCGTCGCCAGGTCCTGCACCACCAGTTCGGCCAGCCGCTTGGACGCCCCCATCACGTTGGTCGGGCGCACCGCCTTGTCCGAACGGATCAGGATGAACCGGTCGACCGCCGCCGCCGCCGCCTCGCGGGCCAGCGTCTCGGTGCCAAGGACATTGTTGGACAACCCGGCCAGCGGGTTGGCTTCAACCAGCGGCACATGTTTATAGGCCGCCGCATGCAGCACCACCTGCACCCGGTGATCCTCGAGCACCCGGCGCACCTGCCGCGCATCCAGAACCGAACCCAGCACCGGCACCAGCTCGATGCCGGTATCCTCGGTCAGCTGGCGCAATTCCTGGTGCACCGTGTAAAGCGCCAGTTCGCTCATCTCGTAGAGCACCACCCGGGACGGCTGGCAGGCCAGAACCTGCCGGCACAGTTCCGAACCGATCGACCCGCCGGCCCCCGACACCAGCACCACGCGCCCGGCATAGCTCTCGCAGGCACCCGACAGCCCCTCGGCGCGCGAGGCCCGGCCAAGGAATTTCTGCGGCGCCACCGGCGTCAGCTTGTCGACCAGCGCCTCTTCGCCGATCAGCTGGGCAAAGGACGGCAGCGCCTGCACCTCCAGCCCCATCTTCTGCAGCCGGCGCGCGATCTGGGCCTGTTTCGGCTGGCTGAGCGACGGCATCGCCAGCAGCACCCGGTGGATCTGGCGCTGCTCCACCAGGGCTTCGATATGCGCCGGCTGATGCACCGGCAGCCCGACCAGCGTCATGCCCTGCAGCGAGGAATTGTCGTCGACAAAGGCCACCGTGTCGATGCCCTCATGGGCGCGCAGCGCCGAGGCCAGCTGGGTGCCGGTGGTGCCGGCGCCATAGATCAGCACCCGGCAGCGCGGCTGCGCCCGCCGGTAGATCGCGTTCACCACCTGGTAGAGCACCGCCCGGCAGGTCACCACCGCCATGAAATAGCTGAGGCCGAAAATCACGTGGGTGCCCGGCGGCTGGTTCAGCCCGGTCAGCCAGCTCAGCCCGGCGGCGATCCCGGTCAGCCCCATCGCCATGCAGGCGGTCAGCCCGACCGCGTGGCCCTCGAACGCCTTCAGCTGGATGCCCGGAATGCCCAGCCAGACCGAGATCGCCGCCGCCGCGGCCATCAGGTAGGGCAGGATCGGCAGGGTCTGGACCAGGGTCTGGCCGGCGGATTGCGGCAGAACCTGCACCGTATAGGTGAACAACAGCGCCAGCGGAATCAGGGCAACGTCGATGGCCAGGAACACATAGGCCTTCTGTTTGCGCGTCAGTGACCGGATCAAACTCAACATCAAGTCGTTGTCCCCCGTGACGGCACCATCATCTTGTGCCCGTCTGCCGATCTTGTTTTTTTTATCGCCGCATCCCGCGATGCGGATCGCCATAAAGTCCTAAAACAGATTGCGCGATAGTACGACATTCGAATGACGAGTCCAAATCATCTTGTGCGGGAATTTGCTGAAATTTCATCTTGGTAGGAGCGAAACGACCGGAAAACCGGCAGCTCCATGCCGGGATCGCGCCCGCCCGCCGCATCACGGGCCGGGCCATCGGCCTTGTGACGCCGGGCGATCCATATTATCGCACGGTATGCTTGCGAGGGGCCGATGACAAAAACCGCATTGATCACCGGGGTGACCGGACAGGACGGATCCTACCTGGCGGAATTCCTGCTGGAAAAGGGCTATGAGGTACACGGGATCAAGCGCCGCGCGTCGTCCTTCAACACCCAGCGGGTCGATCACATCTACCAGGACCCGCATGTCGACCATGCCCGGTTCCAGCTGCATTACGGCGATCTCTCCGACACCTCGAACCTGACCCGGATCATTCAGGACGTGCAGCCCGACGAGGTCTATAACCTCGGCGCGCAGTCCCATGTGGCGGTCAGCTTCGAAAGCCCGGAATATACCGCCGACGTGGACGCGATCGGCACCCTGCGCCTGCTGGAGGCGATCCGCTTCCTGGGGCTGGAGGACAAGACCCGCTTCTACCAGGCCTCGAC
>CAYGNE010000150.1:0-8619 GCA_964351155.1 uncultured Rhodobacterales bacterium
GCCCCTTGCGGTTCTTGTTGATCTTGTAGGCCATCGTCTTGACGCCCCAGTATTCCTGGTCGACGAGGCTGCCGCCATTGTCGGCCAGAACGGCGCCAAAGTGTTCAATCAGACCCTCGGCTTGCGTGTTGGACAAATCCTGACGCGCAATCATGACATGCTCATAGAGTGGCATGTGGACTCCTGTTTTGTTTCAAGGCGCATTTCAAAGGTGGGGCCAATGTTCTTCCGCGGCCCCGCCACGAGAGACTGCGCGGTTCAAGTGGTTGCGGAAGAATGGCCCCATATACACGCTTTGGCCGGGGTGGCAAGTCCACAGACGCTGCCCGAGCATTTCCCCGCAGCCGCCGCAATCCTGACGTTTTGTCAACCATGATCGGATGAAACAGCCGGGGACCGCCCGGCGGAGCAGCCTAGGACGGGACCAGGACGGTGAATGCAATGACGCAAGAGATTTCGCAACTTAACGAGATTGGACAGGACAGCGAAGAAAGACACCTGCCGCTGATGGTGGCGTTTGCTCCCAACTGGCCGGTGCGCACGGTGCTGTTTCGGATCGTCGGCACGGCGCTGATCCTCAGTACCTCCGGCGTCTGGATCATGTATGATGGCACGCTTGATGCCGAGATGATGCTGGTCAAACTGGGTATCACGGTCTTCTGCTTCTTCTGCGGGCTGGCGCTGTTGATGCGCAATCACGAGGACAACCAGCCGGACGCGTATTTCGATCCGGTGCGCAAGGAAGTCCGCGTCATGCAGCGCAATGACCGCGGGCGCCCGGAGACCATCCTGCGGCGCAGCTATGACAGCCTGGGCAGCGCGGATTTCACGGACAAGACCGTGTCGTTGTTTGACGTGGATGGCAGCCTGCTGATGCGATTGAATGTCGACGACAAGCTGGTGCGCAACGCGCTGCGCACACAGTTGGGCGGACGGATGTCTGTCACTGCCTGATTGCCATAGAGACGGTCCGCTGCCGGGCCGAATGTGCGCAGATGGGTAGGGTGTCTGTTCATCCATCAACAGATGCTGTTGAGATATTTCTAATTGGTTTCCGGCGGTTTCGGTTCATCTTGTAGGTTCTGTAATTTCTGAAGTTCAACTGAACCGCGAATGGAGAGCCGTCCTAAATGAAACCGATTATGTTTGCCGCTGGGCTTGCCCTTGCTGCCACGACAGCCATGGCCGCACCGGAAAAATACGTGCTGGACTCGAGCCACAGCCAGGTTCTGTTCAGCTACAATCATCTTGGCTATTCAACAACCTGGAGCATGTTCTCGGGTTTTGAGGGCGAGATCATGTTCGATCAGGAAAGCCCGGAGAATTCCACTGTCTCGGTCAGCATTCCGCTGTCATCGATGATGACCGGCTGGGAGAAACGGTTCGAGCATTTCATGTCGCCCGATTTCTTTGACGCTGCCGAGGGCGAACAGATCACGTTCACGTCAACGGGTATCGAGGTGACCGGCGAAAATACCGCCAAGATCACAGGCGACATGACGATCAACGGCACGACCAAAGAGGTCGTCCTGGACGCAACGATGAACCAAAGCGGCGAACACCCGATGGCCAAGAAGCCGTGGGCCGGGTTCAGCGCCACGACTCAACTGAAGCGGTCGGATTACGGGCTCGAGAAATTCGCGCCATTCGTGAGCGACGAGGTCGACGTACAGATTTCGATCGAGGCGATGAAAGCCGACGCCGGCTGATAAATCGGAACGACGACCGCCCGCCGGGAAACCGCCGGGCGGTCTTTTTTGCGACCCGCACTTGCCCGCGCGCCCGGATTGCGCCACCTTGTCATATCGTGTTGTCAGTTGTCGGGAGTGCAGAAATGAAATCCATCCTAGCGACCGCGTTTCTGAGCGTCTGGGCCAGCATGGCCTGTGCGGAGGTCTGGGTTATCGATCCGCAGCACACGGAGGTTCGGGCCTATTGGGACCATGCGGGGTTTTCAGAGCAGTCGCTGGAGTTCACCAAGGTCGACGGGTCGCTGACATTCTCACTGGATTCGGTCCCACAGTCGCAGGCATTCTTTACCATCCCGGTCAGCAGCCTCGTATCCGGTGTCGACCGGTTCGACAACGACTTGTGGAGCCCGACATTCTTCGACCTGGAGAATTTCCCTCTGATCAGTTTCAACTCGACCGGTTTTCAGCAGGTCGGGCCCAAGAACCTGAAGGTGACGGGCGACCTGACGATCAAGGACGTCACGCGTGAGGCGGTGTTCGACGTCACGGTGCATAATGTCGGCGAGCACCCGGTCGGCAAGTATTTCAGCTATTTCCACGGCAAGTGGCTGGGCGTGACGGCGGTGACCACGATCAAACGCTCCGAATGGGACATGGGTGCGTTTCTTCAGTTGGGGTCCGACGAGATCAGGGTCGTGATCAATTCGGAACTGCGCGCGCAGGAGTAACCGGCCCGCCCGGTCCGTTCGGCGGACGCGCCCCTGGTGGGACCAGACGCCGTTGTTTTGCGCCCCTGGAAGCGCACAGGACCGGTAACAGCGGTGCGGCCTCAGCCTTCTTGCCCGGCAGCGCGTGTGGCGGTCAGGGAAATCGAGACATCGACGCCAAAGCCAAGCGAGCTTTCATCCGGCAAGCCGGTTCCGATGTTGTAGTCCAGTCTCTGGAGCGGCAGCGTGCCGGTCATCGCGGCGGTGTCGCCCTCCAGGATCAGGTCGAACGGCAGGGTGATCGGCATGGTCACGCCACGAATGGTCAGCGGGCCGGTGGCCACGTACCCGGTTTCGGTCTTGGCGATTTCGGCGATGAAACTGGCGGTCGGGAAGGTGTCGGCATCAAAGAAATCCGGCCCCATCGCTTGTTGGGTGACCGAGCCGAGTGTCAGGGAGCCGATGGCGACAGTCACTTCGACCCGCCCGGCCGGACCCGGGTCAGTTGGATCGTCAAATGTTATCGCCGCCGTCCAGTCGGCGAACGAGCCGGTGACCGGGCTTCCCATCTGCGTGACGGTGATGGCCAGTTGGCCGTCGGTGACCTGCCAGTCGGAGGCGACCTCGGCCAGTGCTGCCGTGTCGTGGGAATGCGAGGCGTGACTGTGGAAGACGCCCATTCCGGCGGCGGCGGCGAGGGCCGCGGCCCAGACCGCGAGCGCGCCGAGCGGCGGCAGGATCGACGCCGCGTGGGGTGGAAGATCGGGCGCGGTGATGTGACCCGGCCACATCCGCAGAAACGTGCTGTCACGGTCAATGAAGTGGTGTTTGAGCGCGCCGGCCACGTGCAGGATCAGCGAGACGATCAGGACGCGTTCGAACACCACGTGCAGCGCGCCGAAGGTTTCAGCGATGTATTCGCTCTTGGGCACGAATGGCAGGGACTGACCGAACGGCCACCATATGGGCGCGAACCCGGTGGTGGCGGAATGGTGGATCCAGCCCGTCAGCGGGACCAGGAGGAGCGAACCGTAGAGCAGCCAATGCACGATTTCGGCCAAAAGGACCTCGGCCTTTCGGTCAGGATGCAAAGGTGCGGGCTTGGGTTGCAGAATGGCCCAAAGGATACGCGCCAGGGCGACAAGGAAGATCGTCACACCGATGGTCTTGTGCATCGAGAACAACAGCGCGGTGCGCATGATATCGGCCTCGGTGCTGGCAATCTCGGGGTTGCGGATGTCATGCGCCATGCCGTTGGCAATGATGCCAAGGGGAATGACGGTCAGGATCAGAAGCGCCGTCAACCAGTGAAATGACTTGCTGATGGCGCCGTAGCGCGCGGTCGTATTGCCGATGGTCATAATGTGCTCCGGTCAGGGTTGTGTCAGGATAGGCAAAAGACGCGCACTGGCAACGCAGGGATTTGCACAGCCCACGCGCGGTTGTGCACAAAAAAGGTCCGGATGCGAAGCCGTTGCCTCTTTTTTCCCTGCGGGCTATGCCGGTGCAGGACAGTGGAGGCACAGAATGAGCAAAGCATTTGTATTCCCCGGGCAGGGGGCGCAGGCAATCGGGATGGGGCAGGCGCTGGCCGAGACCTATCCGGCGGCGCAGGCGGTGTTTGACGAGGTCGACGAGGCGCTGGGTGAAAAGCTGAGCAAGTTGATCTGGGAAGGGGAGATCGAGACCCTGACCATGACGCAGAACGCCCAGCCCGCGCTCATGGCGACGTCGCTGGCGGCGATGCGGGCGCTCGAGGCCGAGGGCGTTTCAATTGGCGCGGCATCCTGCGTCGCCGGGCATTCGTTGGGCGAGTATTCCGCGCTGGCGGCGGCAGGTGCGCTGAGCATCAGCGACACGGCACGCCTGTTGCGGACCAGGGGACTGGCCATGCAGGAGGCGGTTCCGGTCGGCGTGGGGGCGATGGCGGCGCTGCTCGGGCTGGACCTTGCAACGGTGCGCGCGGTGGCCGCCGAGGCGGCGCAGGACCAGGTGTGCGAGGCGGCGAATGACAATGACCCGGCGCAGGTCGTGGTGTCCGGCGACAAGGCCGCCGTGGAACGGGCGATCGAGCTGGCCAAGGCGCGCGGGGCCAAGCGGGCTGTGATGCTGCCGGTCAGCGCCCCGTTTCACTGCCGGCTGATGGAGCCGGCGGCCCGGGTCATGGCCGGCGCGCTGGCCGAGGTGGAGATCCGTGCGCCGGCGGTGCCGGTGATCGCGAATGTACTGGCCGGTCCGGTGCAGGATCCGAACCGCATCCGCGAGTTGCTGGTGCAACAGGTCACAGGGGCAGTGCGGTGGCGCGAGAGCGTGCAGAACATGGCGTCTTCGGGTGTGGGCGAGATCTGGGAGATCGGGGCCGGCAAGGCCCTGTCGGGCATGGTGCGCCGCATCGACCGCGCGCTGGAATGCCGGTCGGTCGGGACACCCGACGACGTCAAGAGCGCCGCGGACTCGCTGGGCTGAGCAGAAAGGGACGGAAGAATGTTTGATTTGACAGGCAAGAGCGCGCTGATCACCGGGGCATCCGGTGGTATCGGCGGGGGCATCGCCAGGACGCTGCATGCGGCGGGGGCAACGGTCGGGTTGTCTGGAACCCGGGTCGAGCCACTGGAAACGCTGGCCGCCGAGTTGGGCGAGCGGGCCCATGTGCTGCCCTGCAACCTGAGCGATTTCGCTGCCGTGGACGCTCTGCCCAAACAGGCCATCGCGGCCATGGGCGCCGTCGATGTCCTGGTGAACAATGCCGGGATAACACGGGACAACCTGTTCATGCGTATGTCGGACGAGGAATGGCAGAGCGTGATCGACGTGAACCTGACGGCGACGTTCAAGCTGTGCAAGGGCGTGATGCGGGGCATGATGAAAGCGCGCTGGGGACGGATCGTCAACATCAGCTCGGTCGTCGGGGCCACGGGGAACCCGGGGCAGGCGAATTATGCCGCCTCCAAGGCGGGCATGGTCGGAATGTCCAAAAGCCTTGCCTATGAGGTTGCAAGCCGCGGGATCACGGTGAACGCGGTAGCGCCCGGTTTCATCACGACGGCGATGACCGACAAGCTGACCGACGACCAGAAGGCATCGATTCTGTCACAAGTCCCGGCGGGACGCATGGGCGAGGCCGAAGAAATCGCGGCCGCCGTGCTGTACCTGGCAAGCAACGAGGCGGGATATGTCACCGGCGCGACGCTGCATGTGAATGGCGGAATGGCGATGTTGTGACCCCGCTGCGGCGCCTCGTGCGGGCATGATGTCCGACACTCTACACTTGTTTCGTAGGCGTGGACGGATTATCTGCGAATTCAGGTGATTTGCCAGAAGGTTCCGTTCCACGCTATGTTTGGGACGGTGTATTTCGAAAGCGTTTGCCTATCCGCAAGTCTATGTTATAGGCGGCGCAGATTTCGGCAGCCGGGCTCACCGGGTCCCGCTGCCAAACCCGGAACGCCGGGACCGAGCCGTCCGTATCGGGCGAAACATACCCAACCCAAGCGGGCGAGGGCAGACTTGGGCCAAGAGCCCGCAATGGAATGAGGACTAAACATGAGCGATGTCGCAGACCGCGTGAAGAAGATCGTTGTGGAACACCTTGGTGTTGAAGAAGACAAAGTGACCGAGAACGCTTCGTTCATCGACGATCTGGGCGCTGACAGCCTGGACACGGTCGAACTGGTCATGGCGTTCGAAGAAGAATTCGGCATCGAGATCCCCGATGACGCGGCCGAGACGATCCAGACTTTTGGTGACGCGGTCAAGTTCATCTCCGAAGCGTCCTGAGTTCATTTTGAACACCTGAGAATGCGGCGTCTCCCGGCGGGGAGGCGCCGATTTTTTTGCGTGCATCGAAATCGCTCTTGCGCGGTCCGGCAAGTGTTGGCAGGTCGACGTCACATCACAGCGACAAGTCACGGCCCATGATCCGGTCAATCCCGAACATCAACACCATGCGACTGACCCTGCGCGGCATGCGCCCCGAGGATTTCGACCGGTTTGCCCAGCTCTGGGCGATGCCCGAGGTCGTGCGAAATATCGGCGGGCAACCGTGGGACCGCGGCAAGGCGTGGGAGTCTTTCCTGCGCAATGCGGGTCACTGGGAGATGACCGGGTTTGGTCAATGGGCGGTCGTTGCGCAAAGCACGCGGACGCTGATCGGTCAGACCGGTTTCTTTTTCGGATCCTGCGAACTGGGCGATGATTTCGATCCGTTTCCCGAGGCGGGCTGGGTTCTGGCGCCCGAGGCGCAAGGGCACGGATATGGGCGCGAGATGACTTTGGCGGCACATGACTGGTTCGACCGGATCATGCCCGGCCCGATCGTCGCGCGGGTGCACCCGGACAACACCCGGTCGCTGCGTCTGGCCGCAGCGCTGGGCTACGAGGAACTGCGCGAGGCGGTGGTCAACCGGGAATCGGTTGTGTTGCTGCGCCGGAATGGCCCGCCGAAAGCCGGCTGACGCCGCAAACGGATCAGGCAGTGGCGGAATAGGAACGTGTACACGCGGACGTTGTGCTATTCTGCGCGCAAAGAGATTGGCCATTATCGGGGGCGAGGTCATGTTGATTTATCCGACCATGGAAATATACGGCGGGCGTTGTGTCTCGCTGGAAAAGGGGCGGCTGGACCAGCCGATGATCTGGCATGTCGATCCGGTGGAAACGGCCCGGAAATTTGCCGCGGCGGGTGCTGAATGGATGCACCTGACCGATCTTGACCGTGTCGAGGGGCGGTCGGACAATGGCGAGCTGATAGAGGAAATCATCCGCATGGCGGGTATTCCGGTTCAGTTGGGCGGCGGGTTTCGCACCCGTGATTCAGTGGAACGCTGGATCGACAAGGGCGCGGGGCGGATCGTGATCGGCACACTTGCGGCGCGGGACCCGGACACGGTCAAAGAACTGGCCAAGTATCATCCGGACCAGATCGTCCTGTCGATTGACGTCTGGCAGGGGCAGGTGATGACCGAGGGCTGGCGTACATCCAGTGCATGGACGCCAGACGATTTCATCGCGGCCTATGCCGATACGCCGCTGGCCGGGATCATTGTCACCGATATCGACAGCGACGTGGATGAGGTCGATGGACAACTGGGTCTGATTTCCGGATTGGCGGCACAGTCCCGCTGGCCGGTGATCGCGAGCGGCGTTGTCACTTCGGTGGATGACATCGCGCGGCTGCGGTACATTCCGAATATTTCCGGCGCCCTGGTCGGGCGTGCCCTGTTCCGCAAGTCCATCGACCTGAAAGAGGCGCTGGCCGTGGCCCATCGCGGGCAGGAACCGGTCGCGGAGTTCCAGTAAGCGGATACGCCAGAAGGACTTAGTTGGGGGACAACGGTGCGCTGACCGGCGGATTCGTGCGGCTTGGATCTGCCCGCCGCTCTTGCCCCCGCACCCCGGTGCAGGGTAAGAGCGTTTCTCAACAGGATGCGGGCAAGAGGTCAGGTCATGCGCAGAGTAGTTGTAACGGGTCTGGGTCTGGTGACACCTTTGGCCAGCGGCGTCGAAGCCAGTTGGTCGCGGTTGCTGGCGGGGCAATCCGGGGCCGGGCCGATCCAGCGATTCGATGCGGTCGCGAGCGGCGTCACCACCACTTATGCCTGCGAAGTGCCACAGGGCGATGGCAGTGATGGAACCTTCAACGCCGACGACTGGATGGAGCCCAAGGAGCGCCGGAAAGTCGATGAGTTCATCCTGTTCGGGATAGCAGCGGCGGACATGGCGGTGCGCGATGCCGGTTGGACTCCTGAGTCCGAAGAGGACCGCCTCCGGACCGGCGTGATGATCGGATCGGGTATCGGCGGGCTGAACTCGATTGCCGACACGGCGGTGCTGATCAAGGAGCGGGGGCCCCGCAGGGTGTCGCCGTTCTTTAGGCCCGGCGCGCTGATCAACTTGATTTCGGGGCAGGTCAGCATCCGGTTCGGATTCAAGGGACCGAACCATTCCGTAGTGACGGCCTGTTCGACGGGTGCGCATGCCATCGGCGACGCGTCGCGCCTGATCCGGCATGGCGACGCAGAGGTGATGGTGGCGGGCGGGGCCGAGGCCGCAATCTGCGAGATTGGCATTGCCGGGTTCAACGCCTGCAAGGCGCTGAGTACGAAGTTTGCCGACAATCCCACGGCGGCAAGCCGGCCTTATGACAAAGACCGGGATGGGTTCGTGATGGGCGAGTTGCGCGCCTTGTTTGCGGCGACCGAGGAGATGGCATTGAAGCCTCC
>CAYGNE010000151.1:0-2978 GCA_964351155.1 uncultured Rhodobacterales bacterium
GCCGATGTGATCGTGACGGATGGCTTTACCGGCAATGTCGCGATCGAGACCGGCGAAGGCACTGCCAGCCTGCTTGCCGATCTGCTGCGCGAAGCCTTCAAGTACTCCACCCTGTCCCGCATTGCTTCGGTCCTCGCGATCACCTCGCTTGGCCGTTTGAAAAAACGGATCGATCCGCGCCGCGTCAATGGCGGCGTGTTTCTCGGGTTGAATGGTACAGTCGTCAAATCCCATGGCAGCGCCGACGCCACCGGAATTTCCGCGGCGGTCAAGCTGGCTTTTCAGTTGGCCAAGAACGGGTTTTCCGAAAAACTCGCGGCGCGGGTTGCATCCACCGTCGAGCTTGCCCAAGATGCCGAGGAACCGACCGACAACACGGCGGAACAACAAGAAGATAAAGGGCAGGCATGACAAGGCGCGCAGTTGTCATCGGTGTCGGCCACTACCTGCCAGAACGGGTGGTGCCAAACTCCGAATTCGAGGCAACACTGGACACATCCGACGAATGGATACAATCCCGATCCGGGATCAAGCGCCGTCACTTTGCCGCGGACGATGAAACCACGTCCGATCTGGGAACCAAGGCAGCCCGCGCCGCCTTGGCAGACGCAGGCATTTCCATCGAAGATGTCGACGCGATCGTTCTGGCCACGTCCACTGCGGACCTGACCTTTCCCTCTGCTGCGACCATGGTGCAATCCGCACTTGGCATGACGCACGGGTTTGCATTTGACGTTCAGGCCGTGTGCGCGGGATTTGTTTATGCGCTCACCACCGCGAATTCGCTGATCCTTTCCGGGCAGGTCCGGCGCATCCTCGTGATCGGGGCAGAAACCTTCAGCCGCATCATGGACTGGACCGACCGCAGCACCTGCGTTCTGTTCGGAGATGGCGCCGGCGCGCTAATTCTGGAAGCCCAGGAAGGGACCGGCACGTCCGCGGACCGCGGAATTCTTGCCACCGATCTCAATTCCGACGGGCGCTACAAGGACCTGCTCTTTGTCGATGGCGGTGTGTCCACCCAATCCACAGGCCATTTGCGGATGCAGGGCAATCAAGTCTTTCGCCACGCGGTGGAAAAACTGGCCGCGACCGCCGAAAGGGCACTGAGCAACGCCGGGCTGAGTTCCGAGGATGTGGACTGGATCGTGCCGCATCAGGCCAACATCCGTATTATCCAGGGCACAGCGCGCAAGATGGGGTTGGACATGGACCGGGTCGTCGTAACCGTTCAGGACCATGGCAATACCTCTGCTGCGTCGATTCCACTGGCCTTGTCGGTTGGCAAGGAACGTGGGCAGATCAAGGCCGGGGATCTGATCGTTACCGAAGCCATCGGAGGTGGGCTCGCCTGGGGTGCAGTGGTGCTTCGCTGGTAGGGCAACCTGCACAATGACGCCGATCTTGGCACCGGCAAATCATTGATATTGACAGCGAAATTGCCTCACCACTATGCTGCGGGCTAGCATGAGGGGGGCGTTATGGGCGAAAAGACTTTGACACGTATGGATCTGAGCGAAGCGGTGTTCCGAGAGGTTGGCCTGTCGCGCAATGAAAGCGCGCAACTGGTCGAGAGCATGCTCGACCACATGTCCGATGCTCTTGTGCGCGGCGAACAGGTCAAGATTTCGTCCTTTGGCACCTTCAGCGTGCGAGACAAATCCGCCCGTATCGGGCGCAATCCGAAGACCGGCGAAGAAGTTCCCATTCAACCCCGCCGGGTTCTGACCTTTCGTCCCTCTCACCTGATGAAAGACAGGGTCGCGGCCGGAAACAAGAAGCGCTGAACCGGAGCCTGACGCATGAGCAAATCGCCTGACGCGTTTCGCACCATCAGCGAAGTGGCGGAGTGGTTGGGCGTTCAGGCCCATGTTCTGCGGTTCTGGGAAAGCAAGTTCAGCCATGTCAAACCGGTGAAACGGGCCGGTGGCCGCAGGTACTATCGTCCTTCCGACATGCAGCTTCTCGGCGGCATCAAGAAGTTGCTGCACGACGATGGCCTGACCATCAAGGGCGTTCAGAAAATCCTTCGCGAACAGGGGGTTGGGCATGTATCCGACCTGTCGCAACCGCTGGGCGACAGCGCTGAAACACTCGCGGCAGAACCTGTGGCAGAGAGTTCCGTGCTCAAGTTTCGCGGCGGCAGGGGAAAAACCGAGGACATCGAAGACGCCACTCTTTTGGACGACGATGACGAACCCGAGGTCACCGCCCCGGGTTCCGACACCACCGGCACAACAGAGACGGCACCGGAAAGCCCCCCCCAGGACCACACCGGCGCAGAGCCACTGCCTGAGCCGATGGACACCGCAGCGGACGCCTCGCCCCTTCCCTCGTTCATGCACCGATCCGCAACCGACCGCGCCAAGACATCGGCGGCACCCGAAGCGGTGACCGAAAGCGTATCATCCGAACCTGCAACCAAGCGGGCCCGGGTGGTTGACGCGCCTGATCCGCCGGACGAAACCGACCTGCCGTATTCTCCGGGGGTGATGGCGCACCTGGCCGAACTCGAGCATTTGTCCCCGGAACAGATCACGGCGATCGCACCTGTCGTACGAGATTTGCGCGCCTGGCTTGCTCGCGCCTCTGACGCAGGCGCCGCATAGGACCATTGCCGTGATTCCCTCTTGCCCCCGGTCTGAAAACCGGTATGAACGGCCCATCGTCGGGCTATGGCGCAGCCTGGTAGCGCGTCCGTCTGGGGGACGGAAGGTCGCAGGTTCGAGTCCTGCTAGCCCGACCAATTATAACCGACGATGCAATCCCGGCCCTCCCCGGCCACCGAGGGGAGCGGCATGACAGGCGTCAGTCCGAATCAACATATCTCCAACATGCTGGCGAACGGGGCGATCATCGCCACCGAAGCCGTCGAACCGGGCCAGGTGCAGCCTGCCAGCCTCGATCTGCGTCTTGGCAAGGTTGCCTATCGAGTCCGTGCTTCCTTTCTGGCTGGCAGGGACCGGACCGTGAAAGAG
>CAYGNE010000151.1:2988-4249 GCA_964351155.1 uncultured Rhodobacterales bacterium
ACCTGACCACCGGAGCGGTTCTGGAGAAGGGCTGTGTCTACGTGGTGCCCCTGATGGAAAGCCTCGCTCTGCCGCCTGGAATGTCAGGGGCAGCGAGTGCAAAATCATCGATCGGGCGCCTGGATCTGCTGACGCGGATTATCACCGACCGTGGTGTCGAGTTCGACCGGGTCCCGCCCGGCTATCACGGGCAATTGTACGTCGAAATCTGCCCGCAGAGTTTCTCGGTTATTGCCAAGACCGGGCAGATGCTGAACCAGATCATTTTCCGAACCGGGAAAACCGTGATCGCTGACGACGAACTGCGGGCGATCCATGCCGACACACCCATCGTTTCCGGCGTGGCGGTGATATCCGAGGGGCTTGGTTTTTCCGTCGATCTGCGTCCGGAATCCGGCGATCTGGTCGGTTACCGGGCCAAGCCTCATACCGGGGTAATCGACCTTGCCAAGCTCAACTATTATGATCCGGCCGAATTTTGGGAGCCGGTGCACACGGACAAGGGGTGGATCATCCTTGATCCCGGCGCGTTCTACATTCTGGTCAGCCGCGAAGCGATTGCGATACCCCCGCACTGTGCGGCCGAAATGGCGCCTTATCTGGCCATGGTCGGAGAGTTCCGGGTGCACTATGCCGGATTTTTCGATCCCGGTTTCGGGTATGCGGCTGCGGGCGGGGCAGGTTCGCGCGGTGTTTTGGAAGTGCGTTGTCACGAAGCACCCTTTGTGTTGGAACATGGGCAAATCGTCGGACGCCTGGTTTACGAACGCATGAGCGAAGTCCCGACCCAGCTTTATGGTACTGACATCGCCTCGAACTATCAGGGCCAGGGCCTGAAGCTTTCCAAGCATTTCCGTAGCTGACCCGGATCACTCGCCAGCAGTTTTACCGTTCTTTTCTTCCTGGTTTCCGGGGTCTTCCACGGTTTGGGCTGCTGCATTCGCCTCGGCGGCCTCTTTTATTTTTTCCTTTGGTTTAAAGAGGTTAAGACCGGCCTCTTGAATTTTTGTGAAAGCGTCCTCGGCCATGAAGCCCGACAGAAAGGCGATGAATGCAACCGAATAGGGGCTCAACTCGCCCTGCCTATGCGGCCCTGCCCCCTGTGTCAGAACCAGCATCCCGGCCTCCGAAAACAGGAAGATCGCGATGGCCGCGGCAATCCCTTCGCCAAGGCTGACAAAGAGGCGCGAAGCCCGGACATCCTGCCAGGTGCCCGAGCGGAATGCCCTGCCCTGCTGGCGGCCGGTTGTCCCGATAGTCC
>CAYGNE010000151.1:4259-8601 GCA_964351155.1 uncultured Rhodobacterales bacterium
GATAGTCCGTCATGATGATATCCGAAATGAATCCACTTAAATGCGGACATCAAAACAGATTGACGGGTTTTTTTGAATTGACGCGGGTCAGAGTACCAATTCAGGTCTTGTTGGCCCGCCTGGCGCGTCGCGCGGCTCGCACCGCTTGTTTGGCTTCACGTTGCTCCTGCGTAAGCTTGGGTTTCTTATTCCGGTTGTCTTGTTGTACCTCCACAACAGGCTCTTCGACCGGCTCCACTTTCTTGCGCTTCTTTGCCTTGCCGGACGCCGCGTTGATGCCGGCATTCACCCCGGAGTTGATGGCCCGGCGCATCACGGTACGCAGAACCATGTTGATGATCTGGTTCATGTTCATGCCATTTGCCTCTCGTTCCCCCTCCCCCAAAGATAGGATTGGATTGGGTCGATTTCAGGGCGCGGTCCCGGTCAGTCCTCGAACAGTTCCGGTTGCCCTGCGCCGACCTCTTCGCCGTCGTCCTCGTCCTGCAGCGCGATTGCGCCCGGTGGTGGGCGGTTTTCCAGCAATCCCGCCGCTCGCAATTCCTTCAGCCCCGGCAGATCACGGGCATTCTCCAGCCCAAAGTGATCAAGGAACTCCGGCGTTACAACAAATGTGACTGGCCGACCCGGAGTCATCTTGCGGCGACCAAGCCGGATCCATTCCATTTCAAGCAGCTGATCGATCGTGCCACGGCTGACCGACACGCCCCGGATTTCCTCGATCTCGGCCCGCGTGACAGGTTGGTGGTATGCAATGATCGCCAGTGTTTCAACCGCGGCACGAGACAGTTTGCGGGTTTCCACGGTTTCCTTGCGCATGAGAAACCCCAGATCCGGCGCGGTGCGGATCGCCCAGGAATCGCCCACCCGGACAACGTGAACACCGCGCCCTTCATAGCGCTTGCGCAGGCGCACCAGCGCCTCGGCGGCATCGCAGCCATGCGGCATTCTGGTTTCCAGGTCACGCACCGTGACCGGTTCTGCGCTGGCGAATAACACGGCCTCGACCATCCGCTCCTGCTCGCCCATTGGCGGTGCTTCGAACAGGCTGTCAGCCGGGGTATCAACGTCTTCTGTCACGATTTCTCATCTTTCTTACGCAACTGGATCGGAGCAAAGGTCTCTGACTGCCGGATTTCAAGATAACCTTCTTTCACCAATTCCAGCGAGGCCGCAAATGTCGATGCCGTCGCGGATCGTCGCCTGACCGGGTCAGCATCCCATCCTTCGGGCATGTACGTTGTAAGGTCCGTCCAGTTTCCGGCAAAACCGATCAGCGGGCGCATCCGTTCCAACGCCTGTTCCATAGTGAACACGGACTCCCGGTCCATGACAAACGGGCGAAAATCGTCCCGGGTGCGAATACGCGCGTACCCCTGCATGAGGTCCAGCAAAGTTGCCGTATACGTGACGGTCTTGATACGGGTCACATCCTCCGACCGTCCCCGGGCAAAAAAATCGCGCCCCAGCCTGTCGCGCGCCATCAATCGGGCCGCGGCGTCGCGCATGGCCTGCAGGCGTTCAAGCTGAAAGGCCAGGTGTGCCGCAAGCTCTTCGCCTGACGGTCCCTCTTCGGAAGGATCAGGCGGTAAAAGCAGACGGGATTTGAGAAACGCAAGCCACGCCGCCATGACCAGATAGTCCGCAGCCAGCTCGATCCGCAGGGTTTTGGCGTGTTCGACAAATGTCAGATACTGCTGCGCCAGTTGCAAAACGGATATCTTGCGCAGATCGACTTTTTGCGTGCGCGACAAAGTCAGCAACACATCAAGCGGCCCTTCGAACCCGTCAACATCGACGATCAACGCCTCGGCGGCCATGCGGTCCGCCACAGACATCGTATCTTCCTGAAAGGTCTCTTCAGCCATAAACCTGCCCGCTCATCAGACGCAGAAGGTCCGCTTCGCAGGCTGGAATGTCAAGATCGACGGGGGCGCGTCGGGCCGCCAATGCCGCCTCTGCGCGGGCTTGCGCCGCTGCCGTCATCGGGCCAGTGGCTTCAGCAACCGCCTTGCGGTCAGCAAACGTGCCGTTGCAGTGAAGGATCACGTCACACCCGGCCGCGAGTGATGCCCGCGAAAGCTCCGACAGGGAACCGGACAGCGCCTTCATCGAAATGTCGTCTGTCATGATCAATCCGCCAAAGCCGATCTGATTGCGGATCAGCGCCATCATCGCAGGGGAAATCGTTGCCGGCCGATCGTCGATCGCATCGTAGACCAGATGCGCCGTCATCCCCAACGGCAGGTCGTTCAGCGCACGGAACGGGGCGAAATCCGTGTCATCCAGCGCCTCGGCATCCACCGACACGTGGGGCAGGTCAAGATGGCTGTCCAATGTCGAGCGGCCGTGCCCGGGCATATGCTTGACGACCGGCAAGACGCCGCCATCCATCAACCCGTTCGCTACCGCCCGCCCGAGGGTGGCAACCTGTTCCGGGTCAGATCCGTAACAGCGGTTCTTGAGGAACGGATGTGTCCCGGGTCGCGCAAGATCGACCATCGGTGCGCAATTGCTGTCGATGCCAAGCGACATCAGTTCGTGCGCGATCAGGCGATAGCGTAGGTACATGGCCTGCTCGGCCCCCTCGCCCGCCCGGACGACATGGTCCATCGGCGGCAACCACTCGCGCGCCAGAGGGGCACGCAAGCGTTGAACCCGCCCCCCTTCCTGGTCGATTGTGATCAACGCCTCCCGGCCCACCGCTTCGCGGAAATCTCCGCACAATGCGCGGATTTGGTCTGCAGTCTCCAGGTTTCGGTCAAAGACGATGAAACCGAACGGATTGCTGTCCCGGAACAGCGCCTTTTCATCCGGCGTCAGGCGTGTACCCTCTGCGCCCTGAATTGCGGCACCAAATGTCACCGGTGCACGACCGGAATACAGTCTGCCTTTTCGGCCACCAGCACGGAACAGAACCGGCGGGCATCGCTCAGATCCTCGAAACCCATGGCACGAAGCCGATAGAATGTGCGTCCGCCACTGCTCGCCTTCTGGATCACCCGGGACTTGCCCTGCAGATAGTCGCTGAACAGACCGCTCAGCCGATCCCATTCCTGTCTTGCCACCTCGGGGCTCTCAAAGGCTCCAAGCTGCGCCAGGCGGGTGCCCGCCGCAATGTCGGCAGGATCGACGTCCAGCGCCTCCCGGCCTTCGGATTTCGGGGCGGCCTCGGTTGCCAGCGCTCGCGCCGGGCGTATCTTTGGGCGCAAGGATTGCGCCGGGCCGGGTCCGCTCACCACTGCCGGCTGGAGTTCGACCGGGTCGGCGGCCGGTTTTTCCCCGGACAAGTCGGGCAAATCAGCTGGCTGCTCGATGCGCGCGGCGACCTGCACCACCTTGGCCCCGGATTCATTCTCGGACGCGGGCAGAACGTCGGCAATCAAGCGGTCGACCAGAGACTGGACGCTGCCCGTCTTGACCTCGTCCACTGCTGCGCCGTTCTCGTTTCCGCGCAGAGGCGGCGCAACCGAAGCGGTGACCGGGTTCTGCTGCTGCATCGGCTGATCTTCGTCTGCCAGATCGACCGGGCGCGGGGCAAGCACCAGCCTTTCGGCGGGGGCCTCCGCGGACCCCTTGGCCGCAACCGAGTTGACCGCCAGTCCCTGATGATCCGCAGGAAGCCCGCCTGGATCCTCCGGCTGAACACGCATCGGGCCTTCAAGCGCCCGAACCACCGGTACGCCACTGACATCCCGCATCACCAGCTTGTAGCCCCAAATTCCGATCCCGGCGATCAATGCAAGAGACGCCGCCGCGCCCAGCACGTTCAGCGCCGTGCCAAGCGGCGCACCGGTTTCCGATCGGGATGAATCCTGTCTGCCCACGTCCTGCGTGGGATAGATTTCTGCCATGTCCGCCTCACTGCCCATATCACGCAACAACACGCGTGTCGGGTTCTGTTATCTGCCTCGGACCGGCGTTTTGGACGGTTTTTTACCGCATCTCCTGCGCCGGTGTGACACCAAGAATACCAAGACCTGCGGAAATAACAACGGAAACGGCCCGCGCCAGCGCCATTTTTGCCTGGCTGGTCGAGACATCGCCTTCCTGGATGAAGCGCAATTCCGGCACATCATTGCCCCGGTTCCACAATGCGTGGAAATCGCCGGCCAACTCGTAAAGGTAGAACGCGACCCGATGCGGTTCGTTGGTGCGCGCGGCGGTTTCGACAAGACGCGGCCATTCCGCGAGTTTCCGCGCGACGTTCAGTTCGGCCTCGTGATTCAGATCGCCCGGATCGGCACCCGCCAATGCCGCCTCGTCCGCCGCGATCCCGGCTTCCGCGGCCTTTCGCCACACGCTCATCACCCGGGCATGGGCGTATTGCACATAGAACACC
>CAYGNE010000152.1:0-8577 GCA_964351155.1 uncultured Rhodobacterales bacterium
GACCGCGACCGCATGGCGGACTACCAGGTCATGGTCGCCGAGTTGCGCAGCGCCGGTATCCGCGCCGAGGTCTATCTCGGCAACCCCAAGAATTTCGGCAACCAGCTCAAGTATGCCGACCGCCGGGGCAGCCCGGTCGCGATCATCGAGGGCGGCGACGAAAAGGCAAAAGGCATCGTGCAGGTCAAGGACCTGATCCTCGGCGCGCAGATCGCCGAGAACGCGACGCTTGCGGAATGGAAGGAACGGCCGAGCCAGTTCGAGGTGCCCCGCGCCGACCTGGTGGCCAAGGTCCGCGAGATCCTGTCCGTCCATGGCAGCGGAAACGGCTGATGCCGACCCGCGCCGAAACGCTGGCCGAGGCCGCGCGCCTGCGCGCGGTGTTTGAATCCGCCGGTGCACAGCCGATCGAAACGCCGATCCTGCAGCCCGCCGAAACGCTGCTCGATCTTTACGGCGAAGACATCCGCGCCCGCGCCTACGTGACCAGCGACGCCTTGCGCGGCGAACAGATGCTGCGCCCCGATTTCACCGTCCCCGTAGTCCAGATGCACATGCTCCACGGCGCGGAACCGGCGCGCTACACCTATTCGGGCGAGGTATTCCGCCGGCAGGAAGACGATCCGGACCGGGCCAGCGAATACATTCAGGTCGGCTACGAGGTTTTTGACCAGAGCAACCCGGCAGCGGCGGATGCCGAGGTCTTTGCCCGCATCGCCCAGGCGCTGAGCGGCCTGCAACTGCGCGCGGCCACCGGCGATATCGGAATCCTGATGGCGGCGGTGCAGGGTCTGGACACCACCGGCCGGCGCAAGGCGGCGCTGATGCGCCATATCTGGCGGCCGCGCCGGTTCCGCGCCCTGCTTGACCGGTTTTCCGGGCGCAACGCGGTGCCGCCGACGCGCGCCGCGCTGCTGTCGCTTGACGACCCGCTTGCCTGCGATGCCCCGCTTATCGGCCGGCGCGGCCAGGCCGAGATCGCCGCCCGCGTCGCGGCGCTGCGCGAGGATGCCGCCACCCCGCCGATCTCGACCACCGAAATGTCCGGCCTGGACAGCCTGCTCGCGGTGCGCGAAACCGCGCCTTTTGCCTTGGCGCACCTGCGCGACATCGCGGTCGACCTGCCCGCGATCACCCCGGCGCTTTACCGGCTCGAGGCGCGTCTGGGGGCCTTGTCGGCGCGCGGCGTGGATGTGGACAGCCTGGATTTCGAGGCCAGCTATGGCCGCACCTCGATGGAATATTACGACGGGTTCGTTTTTGGTTTCTACGCCGAATCCCGGCCCGAACTGCCCCCCATCGCCAGCGGCGGGCGCTATGATGCGCTGACCCGGCACCTGGGCAAGGGGGTCGAGATTCCGGCGGTCGGCGGCGTGCTGCGCCCGGGCCTGATGCTGCAACTCGGGGGTGCGTCATGACGGTCAAGCTGGGCGTGCCTTCCAAGGGCCGGCTGATGGAAAAGACCTTTCACTGGTTTCACAAGCGCGGCATCACCCTGTCCCGCACCGGGTCGGACCGGGAATATGCCGGGTCCGTCACCGGGATCGACGGGGTCGACCTGGTCCTGCTCTCAGCTGGTGAAATCCCGCGCGAACTCGCGGTGGGCCGCATCCATCTGGGTGTGACCGGAACCGACCTCGTGCATGAAAAACTGCCACTGTGGGATCAGCAGGTCGCGGAACTCGCCCCGCTCGGCTTTGGCCAGGCGGACCTGATCCTTGCGGTTCCGCAATGCTGGGTCGATGTCGACACGCTGGACGACCTGGATGCCGCGGCGGCGGCGTTCCGTGCGCATCACGGCTTTCGGTTGCGCATCGCGACGAAATACCATCGGCTGGTCCATGCCTTCCTGCGCGAGGCGGGCGTCGCCGATTACCAGCTGATCGACAGCCAGGGTGCGACCGAAGGCACGGTGATGAACGAGACCGCCGAGGCGATTGCCGACATCACCTCGACCGGTGAAACCCTGCGCGCCAACCACCTGAAGCTGCTGGCCGACGGGCTGATCCTGCGCAGCCAGGCCACCCTGTGGCGCAGCCGCACGGCGCCGCTGGACACTGCCGAAAGACAGGCGATGGCCGCTTTGACCGACCGGATCGGCTGATCTCGGTCAGCCTGCCCAGCGCAGCCAGATCTCGGGCGAGGCGCGGAACACGTTCAGATCGACCGGACCGTTGACCCCGGGCACGATCCCGGTGCCGGTATACTGCCAGAAGGTCCAGAACGCTCCGGGATAGACCTGTCTCGGGTGCCCCGCGACCGACCGCAGCCAGAATTCGGTGCCCTTCAGCCTGCCGATCCCGGTATCGCGAAAGAAATCCACCGTCGTGTAGACCAGCGGCCGCCGCCCGTAATGCGCCTCGAGAATATCCAGGAACCGCTGCGCCTCGGCCCGCACCTTGGCCCCGTCCGGACGCAACCGGCAGGTCGGCGAACGCGGATTCCATTCCATGTCCAGAACATGGGGCAGGGCGTCGGCGACGCGTGGCACATTCCTGATGAACCAACGGGCCTGTTCATCCGCCGGACGGCAGAAATAGTAGTAATGATAGGCGCCCCGCCGCACCCCGGCTCGTTTCGCCCCGCGCCAGTGGCTCTTGAACATCGGGTCCAGGAAATCGCCGCCCTCGGTCGCCTTGACAAAGGCAAAGCTCACCCCGGCCGCCCGCGCCCTGGACCAGTCGATATCGCCCTGGTACCGCGCCACGTCGATGCCGTGAATCGGATAGCTGCCCGGCCCACGCCCCTGCCACGGATGCGGGTCGGCGTCCCTGAACTTGGGATAGGTGATCAGGCTGGCGGCGGATTCTCCACCCCGCGCCGGTGCGGTGGCCGGCGGCGTCGGGGCCGGACGTCCGCACCCCGCCAGCAATGCGGCCATAACGATAACCTGAACAATTCCGCGCATCCGGGGTCTCCGCAATTTCCTGCAATCTGCCTGTGGCACTCTATGCCGGTCGGTCATACGGAACAAACCCGCGGTTCGCGCGAGGTGCAACAGCAATTTCCCGGTTGCCCGGGCGCACGCCCCGCCAATCGCACGGCCACACGGACAATCTACACCATTCCGCGCATCCGGTGTTCCGGTTTTTGCCACCGGCCTGCGGTCGAGTCAGGCCGCAACCTTTTGAGATGCGCGGATCAGAGCAGGTCCGGCATCCGGCTCCGTCAGGCCCCGTCAGCTGCCGCAAATCCCCTCGGCAAGGGCAAGCCCGTATCCGAACAGCGGGTCGCGCCCCGGAGCACCCAGTTCCGCGCTGGTCGACGCAAGACGGGCCCGCACGCCCGCAACCGTGCCGACATCCGCAAGGCTTTGATCGGCGACCAGGCGGGCCGTCACAAAAGGGGTGGCGATGGATGTGCCGGACACAAACCGCTTTGCGGTGCCGGTGTCCAACAGGATGTCCACACCCGGGGCCGCGACATCCACATGGGGTCCGCGCACGGCGTTGCGGTAGATGCCGCCATTCACGTCAACCGCCGTCACGGCGATGACGCTTTCAAATCCGGCCGGGTAGCGCGGCCCGGCGCGCGGCCCGTCATTGCCCACGGCCGCCACCAGGATCATTCCGCGTTTTGCCGCGTTCTCGACGGCCAGGTTGAGCAGCTTGTTGTAAGGGCCCGCAAGCGCAAGATTGACAAAACGCACATCGTTGTCCGCCATCCAGTTCAGCGCCCTGATCAGCGCGTCGGCCCCGGCCGCAAGGCCCTGGCCCTCGTCCCGGCCAAAGACATCCGCCCCGTAGATCGTGACATTGGTCAGGCGCCCGGTTCCTGCCAGAACCGTCGCGACATTGGTGCCGTGATCCGCGCCGGCGGCCGCACCATCAAAAAACCGGCGCGTCACGATACGGGCCGAGCGCAGGGCCGGGGCCCGCGTGTTGATCCCGGTATCGATTATCCCGACAGGAGCCTGCGCCCGACAGCCGTCTTGCGGCCAGCGCATCATTGCGCCGGCATAATCCAGAGGATTTGCCGCACCGGACTGTTGCTGCGGGCGATAGACGTGGTTCACGCCGACAACGGATTTCGGGACCGCGCCTTCGAGACGGTCGATCGCCTGCTTGCCTGTCACGCCCGGCGTCGTCTCAAAGCTCAGCATTGTCAGGCCAAGCCCCGCGAGGTCGGTCCTGTCCAGTTCCCGATAGCCCTCGGCAGCGGCGGCGGCCTTGATGTTCCGTTCGGTTGCGGCATCCGGAACAAGCGCGATGACCTGCCGTGGATCAAGAACCTCCGATGGTGTCGATCCCGCGCCGGGCCCACCGGCAGAGGGCACACAGGCAGACAAGACAGCGAGGCAAAGACCTGCGGTCGCGACGGCACGGACAAGAGTTCGGACGTAAGGCATGCAATCTTCCAATCTGAAAACGCGGAACGGTCACTGGTTTGTCGCCGGTCAGGACGGAATGGTTCAAGACCATCTCCGCCGATACGGCACGGCCATGGATTTTATTTTGAACCTTGTGCAGAGATCATGCGACAAAGTCACGAACACCGCAAAAGCATGGGCAAAAGCGAATGGACCGCGACGACAAGATTCTGGCGTATCTGCAGGACAGGCTCGCCCCGCAGGAGCGCGATCAGTTCGAGCAGGATATGGCAGGGGACGCGGCCCTCAGGGCTGAAGTCAGCCTGATGCAATCGGTTCGCGGCGAACTTGCAAATGCCGCAAAGCTGCCTGACCCGGACGGGCTCTGGGAGCGGATATCGGCCGATCTGGATCAGCCCGTGCAGGCCGCCAATGACAATCGCCGCCCCTGGGTGCAGATGGCGAAATACGCCGCCGTGGCCGTTGTTGCGGTTGCGGCCTGGCAGGTCTTTGCCGTGCCGCGCCTTGGGCCGGGCACCGGATCAGAGGTTTTTCGGGCGGCAAGCGAAGCATCGGACCAACATGTGCTGCAGGTCAAGTTTCGGGACACCGCCAGCATGGCGGATGTGGCGGCACTTCTGGCGACCCTGCAAGGAACCATCTCCGACGGACCCAGCGCGCTTGGTATCGTGCGGGTGTCCTTCGCCGACGACACCCGCCGCAAGGCGGCCTTCCTGGCCCTGACCGCCCGCAACGATCTCGTGGAGTTCGTACCCGAACCGTGACCGCCGGCCAGGTGGCGCATGGCTCAACCCGTTGAAAGGCACCGCATCAGGGCCTGCTTGGCATGAAAGATACGGGTCTTGATTGTCCCCGTCGGCACCGCCTCGATTTCGCCGATCTCGGCATAGGTCAGGTCTTCGAAAAAGGCCAGGCGGACGGCGGTCCGGTGCGTGTCGGACAACCTGTCCAGGCACAGCCGCAACCGGCTCGATTCCGACGCCGCGATGGCCGCGGCTTCGGGATCCGGTGCGTCGTCGATGCTGTCGGGCACCTCTTCAACAAAACGCAGCCTGCCGCGTTTGCGCAGCGCATCCACGAGCTTGTTGCGCGCAATCGCAAAAAGCCAGGTCTTCACCGATGACTGACCACTAAACCGGGACGCGGTGCGCCAGACATCCAGCATCGTGTCCTGAACCGAATCCCTGGCGAGGGCCGGATCACCGCAGCGGCCCAGCAAAAAGGCATAGATCGCATCACCATGCCGGAGATAGAGATCGCGCATGGCGTGTTTGTCGCCCGATCCAATTCTGCGAACAAGAGCGGTTTCATCCATGCGTGGTCCTTTGCCGGCACACCAATCCATTCTACCTGCGATTGGATAACGCCGAAGGGTCCGAGGTGCAAATTTCCCGGCGGCAACTCTCCGCTTTGAGGCCGGTGCAACCTGTTGCGCCACTGCGCACCGGCCCACGGCAACCGCCCGCCACCCCCCCCCGAAATTTTTTTTTAACCAATCGCCGCGCCGGCGCGACCAACGGGCATCGCCCCTCCTGGCGGGGCCCTTCTCCCAGGCTTCGGGCAGGAAGCGGCGAAAATAGAAACACAAGACGGATTTCAACGGAGACTGACATGAGCGACTTCAACCTTTTCGACCTTTTTTCCAATGGCCTCACCATCGCGGGCTCCAACAAGAGCGACCTGATCATCGGGTCGTTCGGCGACGACAAGATCGACGGCAAAGACGGTGACGACCTGGTCATCGGCCTGTTCGGCGATGACAATATCTCGGGCGGTCTTGGCGAGGACACATTGCTTGGCGGTTTCGGCGATGACACGGTCATCGGCAACAAGGGCAATGACCAGATGTTCGGCGGCTGGGGCGACGATCTCCTGGTCTGGAACAATGGTGACGGCTCCGACCTCATGGTCGGCGGCAACGGCTATGACCGCGTTCAGGTCAATTTCGACACCGACCTCGTCAACGACGATCTTCAGAACAAGGACGTGGCCGCGTTCTCGGCTTACGGCGCGGCTGTGCAATTCGCGCGGACCGAGGTGAACGACCAGACCGAGGCCGGCCTGTTCCAGCTCGACATCCGCGAGACCGAGGTCCTGGAAACCAACTTTGGCGGCGGCGACGATACCGCCGTGATCAAGGGCAACGTGCTGGACGAGATCAGGCTCGATCTCGATGGCGGCGCCGGGGTCGACACGCTGGATCTGTCACAGGCCGCCGATGCCGTCCGGGTGAACCTTGGCAAGGGCAAGCTGAACGGCTCGACCGCCGAGAACTTCGAGAACGTCATTGGCTCCGCCCATGATGACGTGATCCGCGGCGACAAGCAGGACAATGTCATTTCCGGGCGCGACGGAGAAGACAGGATTGCCGGGCGCGGTGGCGATGACACCCTTGTCGGTGGCAAGGGCGACGATGCCGTCTATGGCGGCAAGGGCGACGATGCGCTGATCTGGAACAACGGTGATGGTTCGGACCTGCTGAACGGGGGCAAGGGCTACGACCTTGTCCAGGTGAATTTCGACACCGATCTGGTCAACGACGATCTTCAGAACAAGGATGTCGCCGAATTCTCCGTGACCGGCGCGGGTGTGCAATTCGCGCGGATCGAGGTGAACGACCAGACCGAGGCCGGGCTGTTCCAGCTGGACATCCGCAACACCGAAACCCTCGAAACAAACTTCGGCGACGGAAACGATGCGGCGCTCATTACCAATGACGTGCTCGACAGGATCGCTCTCGATCTTGATGGCGGCGACGGTGTGGACCTGCTCGACCTGGGCCAGGCAGCCGCCGGCACCGACGTCAATCTGCATGCAGGCACCGTCGGGACCTCGACCGCCGTCAATTTCGAGAATGTCACGGGCACCGCATTCGACGACAGGATCACCGGTGACAGCGGGGACAATGTCATTCGCGGTGGCGCGGGGAATGACGTGATGCGCGGCGGCGAGGGGGCGGATACGTTCGTGTTCTTCGAGACGGATACCGGCGTCGATACCATCCTCGATTTCGAGCTGGGCGTGGACAGCATCGAATTCCGGACAACCGATCCCGGCGTCACGCCCGCCAACCTGCTCGCGGGCCTGGCACAGGACGGCGACGACGTGACGCTCACCCTCAACAACAAGGTGATCACCTTCGAAGAGGCGTCCGTTACCGATTTTACCACCGATGATTTCATCATTGCCTAGAGACCAGTTGTATCGGTGGTAAATGGCCCCGCCAGCGTTTTGCTGGCGGGGCTTTCTGTTCCGATGACTGCCTGCCAACCCCGCACCCGAGGCCGCGCGCGCCACGTGAACCGCCGTCAAAACGCGTTCCGGGCGGCCTGATCCTCTGCCCACCCGATTGCCGCTTCCGCCCGGGAAAGGCTTTGTTAACCTCCGCCATCGTACGGCGCGTTAACCCGGCATCGCAGGGCCGATCTGGACGCGCCGTATGCACGCGGTATGTACGCAGTCTGTACGCCCTGCACAGGCCCCTGGGCCTTGTGCCAAAGGGGTTAACGGTGTTTTTGGCCGGTTTCGGCGTTTTTCCGTTGCGCGCTGCGCGTCACAGAACCCCGATCTCGGCCAGCGCCCGGTTCAGGTCCGCGGGCAGCGGATCCTCGTTCTCGCGCCCTTCCGGCAGGTCCGGCGGCGCGTCGCCGACCGGCAGGTACCGCCAGCCCTGGAACGGGCGTTTCTGCACCGACTGGGTGCGGTGCAGCCTGGGCTCCAGCACGATGGCGCAGCGGCGGATGCCGTCCGCCCCGATCACCTCGTCCAGCCGCAGGATGCGCTGGCGGCACTGGATCAGCCCCTTGATGACCCAATAGATCGAACCGCCGTTCAGGATTTCGGCCTCGCGCTTGGGCCACATGCGGGTCACGTGGCGCGGCAACCCGTCCTTGCCCTGCGCCTGCCGGGTCTTGTGCCAGGCGCGCAGGCTGTCGACACTTTCGGTGCCGACCGACAGCTTGATCAGGTTGATGGTTTTATCCACAGAGTCGTCCCCAAGATGCGCCGTATATGGTAGTGGAATTATGCCGTTCTTCAAGCTATTGTGGTTGCCTGCCAATCAAGGGATTCGGAACATGAGCCGTTTTGCTGCCCCGATCGCCGAACAGATCTGGGATATGAAATACCGTTTCAAGGCGGCGGATGGCACGCCGATCGACCTGAGTATCGAGGACACCTGGCGCCGCATCGCGCGCGACGGCGACACCTGGCGCCACGCCGGCGACGACCTCGAGCGGCCCCCGGTC
>CAYGNE010000153.1:0-8556 GCA_964351155.1 uncultured Rhodobacterales bacterium
TGTATTCGAGCGACGCGCTGCGAACGGTTGACGATGGGTTGCATGCGCTGGGAATAGTCGCGGCTGTTCTGGGTGTGATCAAGACGATGGGATCTATCGATCAACCTCCCGAGGTGCTGGGAAAACTGATTGGCGGGGCGCTCGTCGGAACATTCCTCGGCGTTTTCCTTGCCTACGGCCTGGTTGGCCCCTTTGCCGCCAAAGTCAAAACTGTTGTTGAGGAAGACAGTCACTTTTACCTTCTGATCCGCGAAGTTCTGGTTGCAAACCTGCACAATCACGCCGCCGCGATCTGCATTGAAGTCGGTCGCCAGAATACCCCGGCGCATTGCCGTCCGGATTTTGCCGACCTTGAAGAGGCACTCAAAGCGGTCAAGCAGGACGCGGCATGACAAAACTCCTGTCAGTTTTTCTGGCTCTGGCATTCCACGCTTCGGTCAGCACAGCCGAGACGATCTTTGTTCGGTCCGGAGAACACCAAACCTTTACCCGTCTGGTCATGAAACTGCCCCGGCGCGCGGAGTGGTCGGTTTCCGTCAATGACGGGTCTGCTGATCTGGTCATCGGTCTGCCGGAGGTAGCGTATGACACGCGCCAGGTGTTCTCGCGGATTCCCCGCACACGGCTGACTGGTCTCTCGCAGACCGGGAAAGGGCAGCCATTGGTCATGGAACTGGGCTGCGATTGTGAGATCGAGAGCTTCACGCAATCGGGCACATATCTGGTTGTCGACATCAAGGATGGCACTGCGAAATCCGAGCAGCAAGATATCCGCCGCTTGCCGCTGACGAAAACCGCCTATCGCTTCGGGCATCTGAACAGCCGGGTCCGCAACGCCGCTGCACCGGCCTTCAAGCTTCCTGTTGTGAATTTTCCGGTTTCGATCGATGGACCCGCCACCCTGGTTGTACGACCCACCCAGACAACAGGCTCGCCGGAGCGCCCACCGCTCACCAGCCTGAACTTGTCTGAAGACAGGCTCTTGCGCCAGATAAACAGGGCTGCCAACCAGGGCCTTCTAACCCCGGTCATTAAAAGGGAAACAGACGACACGGACTATTCCGTGGTGGGTCAGGCCATCAGAGTGCCCAACGAGCCACCGGACACACCTGCGATCAACATTCGCGCGTCAACAGCTGTCGATCGTGACATGCCCGGTATCGCCGCCGAACTCACTCAATTGGCCCAAACCAAGGTATGCTCGGATCCGAGCCACATTGCCCTGGCCGATTGGGGCGATGATCGGGAGTTCGCGCAACAGATCAGCGATCGGCGCGGCGAGTTGTATGGTGAATTCGATCGTCTGAACGAAGATGCAATTGAGACGCTCGCCAGAACCTATCTATATTTCGGTTTCGGTGCCGAAGCTCAGGACGTTTTGTCACTGTCGTCGAAATCGGGAAAGGATCGAAAGCTCTTGCAGGCTCTGGCCAGTCTGATGGATGGAGACGATCTTGTCATCGACAATCCCTTCGCCGGCCAGCATGATTGTAAAAGCGATGTGGCATTATTTGCCGTTCTTGCCGAACCCGAACAGGCGAGCCAGGCAAACTCCGATTTGGTCATGCAGGCATTTGTTCGTTTGCCTGCTCACCTGAGATCGCATCTGGGCCCACGGATGGGTCGCATTTTCAACGACGCCGGCGAAACCGAGCTGGCTGCATCAATTCTGCGCGCGATCGACCGGACAGAAACGACTGCCGGGCCTGAACTGACACTGGCCGCTGCCGAAATCGACAATGCCGGCGGAAATCCAGAGGCTGCGGTGGCGAAAATGTCTGATGTGGCCGAAAGCCAATCGGAATCTGCGCCTCAGGCCCTGGTCGCACTCGTCGAAACGCATTGGACAAACCGGCTGGCAATTCAGCCCGATCTGCCCGAACTGGCCGGTTCCTATGCCATGGAGTATCGAAAATCCGATCTCGGAGCCGACCTCCGACGCGCGCATGCCGTTGCACTTGCTTTGAGTGGGCGTTTTGACGAAGCCAATTCAGTACTTGCGGACATCTCGATTCATGACGGGCCGTCTGGCAAAAACGCTGCGCTGACTCCCGTCACTTCACTTCTGACCGAGAATGCAAACGACGTTTCATTTCTCAAACATACCCTTGTTCAACTCGACGACATCAAAGCAGCCGTTTCGGTCGACATCGGCGACCAGATTGCGCGCCGGCTACTTGATCTTGGTTTTCCGGAACAGGCGTTGTCGATACTGACAACACCCTCGGCCAGGCCAGCATCCGTGACACGTCGCATGATGCGGGCCGAGGCCGCGCTTGCAATGGACCTTCCTCACCGGGCAATGGTCGAACTGCTGAGTTTGACGGGTCCCGAGGCCAGCCGTCTCCGGGCAACCGCAATGTCCCGCAATGGCGACTTTCAACTGGCGGGACAGGCGTTGATTGACGCTGATCTGACCGAAGATGCGGCCAGGGGGTTCTGGCTGGGCGACAACTGGGGCGCGATTTCCGAAGACCAGGTTTCGCAATACGGGCACGTTGCCAGAGTATCATCGCAACTGACCAACGCAGTTCCGGAACAGTCAGGTGAGACCCCGTTGGCAGCAGCCAGAGCGTTGTTGGCCGAAAGTCAATCCGCGCGAGATGCCGTTTCGGAGTTGTTGACCGTGACAGGCACCACCAATGCAACCAACTAGGCGGGACGAATGCCTGCGATGACAGTTCCCGCGGCTGTCGACGACGATAACCGAATCTCAACGCGCGGCATTTAGCGTCACAGACAATCAATAACTGCGTGCGGAGTCGGCAGAATGCCTGACACCTCGATACACCGAGTGGACCTACGTTTTCTCTGGAGACGTCGATTTCGAGCGCCCTCCGGATGGGTGGCGTTTTGCCTGATCTCCAAGCTGTTGTTGCTTGGAACACCCGAGTATGTTTTTGCGCGGGGCGTGGATATCTCTGTTCTGTGTGATCGAGCTGCAAGGGCGGCGGCCGGCGCACGAGATGTCCCCTATGACGTATTGCTGGCCATTTCCCGCGCGGAAACGGGAAGATCGGTTGGCAAGAGCCTGCAGCCTTGGCCATGGACAGTAAACATGGAAGGACAGGGCAAGTGGTTTGATACTGAGGATGAGGCGCGCGCCTATGTGTTCCGGCATTTCAAGAGCGGTGCCCGGAGTTTTGATGTCGGGTGTTTTCAGATCAATTACAAGTGGCACGGAGCCGCCTTTCGCTCGATCGACGACATGTTCGATCCGATGCAGAACGCACATTACGCGGCGGGATTTCTCCGGGAACTCTACCAGGAGCTTGGAGACTGGTCCGCCGCCGCCGGCGCGTATCATTCCAGAACGCCAACCTACGCAAAAAGGTATTCGACCAGGTTCAACACCATCCGGGATTCGATAACTTCCGATCCGGAAATCGCCATACTGACTCCCGTCGATGAAACCGCTGGCCGGTTTGACTCTGCGCCGGGCCTGTTTTCACGGCGGCGAAAGTCTTCCTTGACGGGACAGGGGTCGGTCCGGTTGGGCTCCCTCGTGCCGGTACTTCGCGATCCGGCCCCATCAAATCACGCATTTGTCGTCCTGAACCGGAACTGAAGACATGCCCAAGATTTCCGCAGCCGATATTTTCAGTCCAACGGTTCTGCTGGCACTGGCGTTGATGGCCGTGATCGTGATGATGATACTGCCCATGCCCGCATGGGTTCTGGACGCCGGCCTGTCGGCTTCCTTTGGCCTTGCCATTCTGATATTCACAGTCACTCTCTTCATCGAACGTCCGCTGGATTTCTCTGCCTTTCCAACGATCCTGCTGGCCTCGCTGATGCTGAGATTGTCGCTCAACGTCTCATCAACAAAGCTGATCATAGGTCAGGGTCACACCGGTCCGAATGCCGCGGGTGACGTCATCGAAGGCTTTGCGCAGTTCGTCATGGGCTCGTGGTTTTTGGCGTTTTGCTGATCGTGAACTTCATGGTCATTACCAAGGGCGCTGCCCGCATGGCAGAGGTTGGTGCCCGCTTTGCGCTTGACGGAATGCCGGGAAAGCAACTGGCGATCGACAGCGACATGTCGGCAGGTGCAATTGATCACAACCAGGCCCGGGAAAGACGCGAACTGGAACAACAGGAAACGACTTTTTTCGGATCGTTGGACGGGGCATCGAAGTTCGTCAAGGGCGACGCAATCGCCGGGTTGCTGATCACGCTGCTGAATCTCGTGATGGGTTTGGTCATGGGCGTGGTCGTGCATGGCATGCCGCTCGCTTCGGCGTTCGAAACATATGCCATCCTGACGGTCGGCGACGGGTTGGTTTCTCAAATCCCGGCCGTCATCATCTCGATCGCATCTGCCTTGCTGCTTGCGCGCGGCGGAACCAGAGGCGCGACAGACCTCGCCCTGTTCGATCAGCTTGGAAAACACCCCGCGGCCCTTGCTACAGTCGCGGTGTTAATGGGCCTGTTCGCGCTGGTACCCGGGCTGCCTTTCCTGCCGTTCATCATTGGCGCCGGGATACTGGGCACGGCAGCCTATTTCATGCAAAAACGCCGGAAAACAAAGGACGAAAGCGTCGCTTCAGACGATGTTCCACAACCAGCAAGCCGGGCACTGGGCGACATATTGGATCTTGACGACGTCCATCTTGAATTCGCACCCGACCTCGTCAGCATGGTTTTGGATGCGGGGACCGGTCTGGATACCAGAATTGCGAATATGCGGACCCATGTTGCAACCGTTTTCGGGCTGATCCTGCCGGACATCCGCCTGACCGATCAACCGGAATTGCCGATCGGGACCTACGTTATCCGGGTTCAGGGTGTGGAACAGGCACGTGGAACCCTGCACCCCGATCTTGTTCTGGCGCTGATGCCGGAAAACCAGGAGGCCCTCCCGAACGGTACCGACGTCACCGAACCGGTCTATGGGGCGCCTGCCCGCTGGATCACTCCAAAAGACCAGGAATCCGCTGCCCTGGTCGGGGCAACAATCGTGTCCCCCCCGGAAATCCTGGCAACACATCTGCTGGAGATCATCAAACAGAATTTCGCGCGTCTTCTGACTCTGAAATCGTTGCGGCGGCTCCTGAACGAGTTGACCCGGTTGTCCGATCCGGCACGAGCCGAGGCAAATCGAAAGTTGCTGGACGAACTGATTCCCGACAAGGTCCCGATTGATACTCTCCACAGTGTATTGCGGCTCTTGCTGGAGGAACGGGTTTCGATCCGGAATCTGCCCCTGATACTGGAGTCGATTGCCGAGGCCAGGCTGATCACAACCCAGCCAGAGGGCATCTGCGAGCATGTTCGCCAGCGCATGGGCTTTCAACTGGTGTCGGAGTTCAAGCGCGAGGATGGATCGATCCCGCTGGTGCAGCTGGCTCCGGAATGGGAGGAGACGTTTCAGAGTTATCAGGTTGAAACCAAGCAGGGCGGGCTCGACATCGCGCTGCCGCCCGAGTTGTTCAACCGGCTGGCCGACGGCGTGACCGAGCGGTTGAGCCAATCCGCCGACCAGGGTCTGTTTCCGGCTCTCGTCACCTCGACACGCCGCCGCCGGTTCCTGAGAACGATCCTGCGTGCGCGGGGAATTCCCAACCCCGTGCTGTCTTTCGAGGAAATCGGGCTTGAAGCACGTCCGTCGCTGGTCGGAATGGTCGCCGCATGATTGCCGTGCCGCTGGACCTGCTGTCGCTCCTGTCGGCGGGCCTCTGGCATGGCGTGATCGTTTTTTTGCGAGTCTCGGCGTTGGTTTCGGTGCTTCCGGCCTTTGGGGAACGCGCCGTTCCGATGCGCGTCAAACTGGGAGTGGCCGTTGCCTTTACCCTGGTGATCGCGCCGGCCCTTCCGATACAGGGCATTCCGGACGGACCAACATCCTTTGCACGGCTTGCTGCATCCGAGGCCCTGATCGGCCTTGCGCTCGGACTTGGCATCAAGCTCTTCATTCTTGCCTTGCAGACAGCCGGATCGATGGCTGCGCAGTCGACATCCCTTTCACAGATCCTCGGGGGTGCAGCCGTAGAGCCGATACCGGCCATGGGCTATGTCCTGGTTGTTGGCGGTCTGGCGCTTGCGGTCATGTCCGGTCTGCACATCCACGCCGCGGAGTTTCTGATTTTTTCCTACCAACTGTTTCCGCCCGGTGACGTACCACTTGCCCGTGAGCTCACGGCCTGGGGCATCGGGCGGATATCGCAGGCTTTTTCGCTCGCCTTCATGCTGGCCGCGCCGTTTGTCATCACGTCGGTTCTCTACAACCTGACTTTGGGCGTCATTAACCGGGCCATGCCACAATTGATGGTTGCCTTTGTCGGTGCGCCGGTCATCACGATGGGCGGAATCTTTATCCTGTTTCTCTGCGCTCCGTTCATTCTGTCGGTCTGGACCGACTCGATGCTGACCTTCCTTCAAAACCCGATGGGACCCGCCAGATGAGTGGCCCGTCACAGGACGACGCAGAAAAGTCGCATGAGGCCACACCGCAAAAACTGCAGAAAGCCCGCGAAAAAGGTGAAGTCGCCAAATCCACGGACCTGTCTGTCGCCGCCGCCTATGCCGGTCTCCTCCTGGCCGCGCTGGCGGTCGGCGCAGGGTCGCTTCAAAAACTTGGAACGACTCTCATGGTGCTGCTGGATCAGCCGGACCGCATTGCGGACCTCATGTTCGACGGGCCGTCAAGCGCCCCGGTCGGCGGGCTGTTGTCGACTCTCAGTTCGGCACTGGCCCCCTGGTTCGTAATTCCCGCCCTTGCGGTCCTGCTGTCCATCCTCGGGCAAAAGGCGTTTGTCGTCGCCCCGTCCAAGATCCAGCCCAAACTCTCGCGCATCTCGCTCATTTCGAATGCCAAGAACAAGTTCGGCCGATCTGGATTGTTCGAATTTGCCAAAAGTTTTACCAAACTCATACTCTATTCCGTGTGTTTGGGTCTGTTTCTGCAGACAAGGCTCTCTGAAATCGTCGCCGTGACCGCGACCAGCCCCTTGATTGCCGTGACCCAGCTGGTGCGCCTCTGCATCGAATTCCTGTTTCTTGTGCTGGTAATCGCGACCGCCATCGGCGGCATAGATGCGGTGTGGCAGCACAAGGAGCACCTGCGAAAGAACATGATGTCGCGCAAGGAAGTCACCGACGAAGCCAAGGAGGCCGAAGGCGATCCGCATTTCAAACAACAGCGCCGGCAACGTGGCCAGGAAATCGCGATGAACCGGATGATGACCGACGTTCCGACTGCCGATGTCATCATTGTCAACCCGACCCATTTCGCGGTCGCTCTGAAATGGAACCGCACAAAGGGTTCGGCCCCGGTTTGCGTGGCGAAAGGTGTTGATGAAACGGCCGCCCGCATTCGCGAGACGGCGAGCCTTGCCGGTGTGCCGATACACCAGGACCCGCCAACCGCCCGCGCCTTGCATGCCACGGTCGAGATCGGACAGGAAATCCAGCACGAGCATTACAAGGCCGTGGCCGCCGCCATCCGCTTTGCCGAACAGATGCGTCAGCGTGCCAAGGGGAGTGTGTGATGAAGACCGAGAAACTGCGGCACATGGCCCGCGTGACCGAAGCCGCTTATCTGCACGAGTTCCAGAAGGTTCAGGGCATCCTGGCCGAGGAAGCGCGCCTCCGCCAGAACCTGTTGCAGCTTGACGCGCAGGCGCGCGAGAACACCAAGGTTATCGCCCGGGACACGTCCATGAAATCCGTCGGCGCAGATCTGCTGTGGCAAGCCTGGCTGTCCCGGACACGACGACAGCTTCACATCGAACTGGCGCAGGTTATGGCGCAGAAGCTGACCGCCATGGATCGGGTACGCAACGCGTTTGGCCGGAACAACGCCGTTTCGGTCATGCATGAAAAAGTAGAGAATGACCGCCGCTCGAAGCTTCAGAAACAGGCACTGACAAGGCTCATTCAGGGTCACGTCAACCAATGACGGGAAAAAGCCCACGGCTTGTCGGATGTGGCCATCTATGCTTTGCGATACGCTCGAAGGGTCAGGTATCCTGACGCGAGATATCGGTGATCAAAACAGCCCTGACATTCTCGCCCATTTCCTTGCGCGCAACGTCGGTCAGTGACGATCGCAGAACATCCAGCGTGCCGGGCTTGGTAAAGGCACCATTGAAACCGCCCATGTTGGCATGATCAAATAGCACCCTCAAGAAAGCATCCCGCAGCTTTGGCTCGCGCTCAAACACCCGGTCGCTCATCGCAACGCTGGTCTCCAGGCTGAGCGATACGACGACAAGCGCGGCGACCCTGTCCTGTTGAAGGATCGGCACGACGAACTGATTGTTCAGCTTGACGAACTTGGCGCTGTCGCCGGCTTCTTCGTCGTGATCGTCCTTTGGCTCGGGCGAGGCGTGGGCTTCTGTGCCCTCATCAGGAGCAAGGAATATGCCAGCGCCGACTCCCGCGCCGGTGCCCAGCACAAGAAGCAGTATCGGCAAGAGTTTCGAAAGCATCTTTTGTCCTCAGAATGGCAGTAGGGTGTCCAGGATCTGCTGACCGCATCGCGGCTGCTGCACACCCGTGATCTGACCGCGACCGCCATAGCTGACCCGCGCCGATGCGATCTTGTCATAGGTC
>CAYGNE010000154.1:0-8526 GCA_964351155.1 uncultured Rhodobacterales bacterium
AACGGATGTCGAGGCGCTGGAAGCGTTTCAGCTTTGCTGGTTGCAGGGAGGCATCATACCCGCGCTCGAACCCAGCCATGCGTTGGCCCACGTGATGAAGATTGCGCCGGATCTGCCAAAGGATCACCTGATCTGCATGAACATGTGCGGACGCGGCGACAAGGACATCTTCACCGTCGCCAAGGCGCTGGGTTTCGACATGGAAACCGCTGACTGATCCCAAACCCCCGTCTGATCTCGGCTCTGAGAGCGCATAAACTCAGGTTTAGGCGCTTGTTCCCTACGTTTATGGACCCAGTAATAACCCGGAGGGAGATAGAGTCGCGACCTGTCCGCCTGCCAGCATCCTCGGACATTGCGGCGCAACGGTGCCGTTTTCTCTGGAAAGGACAGAATGATGAAATCGAAGATCACACTTTCGACCATGGCCCTGCTGGCATCAGGAACCGCACAAGCCACCCCGGCAATTGGGGTGATTGACCTGTTTCCGGACTCAGTTGCCGAAGCTCTTGGTGATGGCACAATAGCGGAAACGGCGGAACGAGACATCGTGGTTGTCCGGGGCGGCAACCAGGAGTTTGGTGAAAGCGGTTTCGACGCGTCGGGTCGCGGACACGAGGGTGACGATGGCAACGAAGGCGACGAGAGCGACGAGGGCGATCACGGTGGTCATGAAAGCGACGACGGCGGAAACGAGGGCGACGAAGGTGGCAGCGAGAGCGACGACGGAAATGAGAGCGACGAAGGTGGCAACGAGGGCGATCATGGCGGCCACGAAGGGAACGACGGCGGACATGAAGGTGATGAAGGAGATCATGGCGGAAACGAGGGCGACCATGGTGGTGATGAAGGCGGTCACGGTGGTGACGACGGAGGCCACGGCGGCAATGAAGGCGGCCATGGCGGCAACGAAGGTGGCGACGAGGGGGACGACGGCTGATCCTTGACGCGACAAGGTGACAGCAATCGGCTTCCCCGGTAACAATTGTTAGAGACTGCGGGATCAACCGCAGTCTTCAAAACTGGGAACGGTACTCTTTTGAAACGAACTCTCGCGCTTGTCATTTGCCTGGCGGCCACGCCCTCGGCTTCGGAAAGCCCTCAGGATCAGATTGTGTCGCAGTTGCGCGAGCAGGGCTTTACCCGGATTCAGATCACCCGAACGCTTCTCGGTCGCTCGCGGATCGTCGCAACCAGCAAGACACTGACCCGAGAGATTGTCATCAACCCGGCAACCGGCGCCATTTTGCGCGACTACTGGATTGAAAAATCCGGATCACGCGATGGCGGAGGCCTGTTCAACCCCAATCCGGACGAGGGTGATGATCACGACGACGGCTACGATTACGGCTATGGTGCCGAAGAGGGAGACGACGACGGCGGCGAAGAGGGAGACGACGGAGGCGAAGGCGGCAGCGAGGGCGGCGGCGAAGAGGGGGGCGACGGAGGCGAAGGCGGCGAGGGCGGAGGCGGTGGCGGCGGCGAAGGCGGGGACGGTGATGACTGACACCGCCAGACCCACTCACCCGACATGAGCAACCGCTTTCTGATAGGCGGTTTTCTGATACTTCAGATCCTGTGCGCAGGTTTTTTTGTATTTGATATCCTGATTACGCTGTTTGGTTTACCCGTTGCTCCGGTGAACTGGCAGTTGTTTGAACTCTTTCAGATCGGGGCCGCGTTGGGATTGATCGTGGGGGTTGTCTTTGGTGTCTTGGCGTTGCGCCGGTCGATGCGTGCCACGGCCAAGATGAAATCGAAAATGCGGGCGGCCTCCGGTGCCTTCATGGAACTACTTGAGGACAGCTTTGACGAATGGGGGCTGACCCCGGCGGAACGCGATGTGGCGTTGTTTGCGATCAAGGGCATGTCGACCCAGGAAATTGCCGGTCTGCGAAATGTATCCGAAGGGACGGTCAAGGCCCAGACCAATGCAATATACCGCAAGGCCGGGGTGGCTGGCCGCCCCCAGTTGCTGAGCCTGTTCATCGAAGATCTGATGGGAGGTAAACTGACCTCGTGGACAGACTGACAGCCGTCTCTTCAGGTGTACGCCCCGGCCTCTGATGACTGGGCGAATCTTTGCCCTCCGATTCCCCTATTGAGGGTATGGTTCCGCGTGTTCCGGATACGAAAAAGCTGACCCTAGGGAAGCTTGGGTTCAAAAATGCCACCAAAATGACAAGCTTTCCTTCCGAAACGAAAATCGGCTTTCGATTTGGTGCGATTTGGCGAATTAATTTGCCGCGTTTCGGACATACTCTGTCGGGGCCAGCCGCAAGCACCGTGGTCGCGGCAGGTAACAACTGCGCGCGGAAAAAATGCGCGCGAGGGACAGATTGGAGAACTTCGATGAAAACCGATATTCCTGCGGGTGCGCGCGCACCGCATTTCTGGGAGGCGATCCTGTCGCTGCTTTCGCTGGTCGCAGGCATCAGCCTGTCAATCGTAGTCTATGGTCTTGATCCGCATATCCCGATGTTGCTGGGCGTGATGGTCGCGGCGATCGTCGCGTTGCGCTGCGGGTTTTCGTGGCAGAACATCCAGAATGGCATGGTGCGGGGCATCGCCAACGCGCTGCCGGCCACGATCATTCTGATCATTGTCGGCATTCTTATCGGGGTCTGGATCCTGGCGGGCGTCGTGCCGACGCTGATCTACTATGGATTGCAGATGCTGTCTCCCGCGGTGTTTTTGCCGGCCACGTTGCTGATCTGCGCACTGACCTCGCTGGCGACCGGGACAAGTTGGGGGACAACCGGGACCGTGGGCGTTGCCCTGATGGGTGTTGGTGCGGGGCTTGGCTTTCCACTTCCACTGGTTGCCGGTGCAGTTCTGTCCGGCGCCTATTTCGGCGACAAGATGTCGCCGCTTTCGGACACCACCAACATGGCGCCTGCGCTGGCCGGCACCGACCTGTTCACACATATCAAGCACATGTCCTACACGACCGGCGTTTCCTTTGGCCTGACGCTGATCATCGAGATCGTCCTGGGATTGCAATATGGCGGCGGCGAAGGTGACGTGGAGCGGATCCAGACCATATTGGCTCTTCTGGACGAAAACTTCACCATCAATATCGTGATGATCATCCCGCCGCTTCTTGTGATGTTCGTGTCTTACCGGAAGATGCCGGCCATTCCGGGGATCACGCTTGGCGTGTTGTCGGCCATTATTCTGGCTGTCGGCCTGCAGGGCGCGACCTACGAAACCATCATGAACGCGGCATTCGGCGGATACGAAGCATCGACCGGCAACGGGGACGTGGATTCACTCCTGACACGGGGCGGAATGAATTCGATGATGTACACGATCAGCCTGGTTATCGTTGCGATGATGTTCGGCGGCGTCATGGAGCGCACCAACCAACTCAAGGCGATTGCCGACAAGGTCCTGTCGTTGGCCAAGTCGGATGGCTCGCTTATCGTGTCCACGGTTCTGACTGGGATCGGGGCCAACCTTGTTCTGTGCGATCAGTACATGGCTATCGTGATGGGCGCACGAACCTATGCGCAAGCCTATCGCGACCGCGGACTGGCCCCGGAAAACCTGTCTCGCGCGGTCGAGGATTCCGCGACCGTCACGGCCAATCTGATCCCCTGGAATTCAGGCGGCGCCTATCAGGCCGCGACACTTGGTGTGGCGACATTGGCCTATCTGCCGTTTGCGTTCTTCTGCTGGCTGTCGCCCTTGGTGACCATGCTGTTTGGGATCATGGGCTGGACCATCTGGCGGCTTGATGAAACCGCGGTTGAAACGGCCGAAGCCGGAGCGGAACCTGCCGAGTGATCCATTGGCGACGCCGGGGTCCGAATGCATCCCGGCGTTGTTCAGGATTTGACAGAACCGGTCTGACCGGGTGAGATTGCTGGTGAACGGCGATAGGATTCAGGGCAGGGCGGACCGGGCGTATGGCGGGACAACTCAGGTTGGTGGCAGCCGTTTTTGTGGCCTTGATGACGGCCACCGGGTTGAGGGCACAGAGCCCGGAAGACACGGTGCGATGGATCTATGCGTCGCTGGATCAGCCCGGCGGCGGCATCAGGGCGCTGGCATCTCCGGCGCAGCGTGATCAGTTCCTTTCAAAACGACTGTCGGCCTTTTTCGCCGCCAATGATGCCTCCGGCGGGACCTGTCTGGGGTTCGGACTGGAAGTCCCGGGCAATGATTTCGAAATCGCGGAAATTCTGCGCACCCTGTCGTTGACCGCGCAAGGCGATCAACCTCGGAAAAGCGTTTCCGCCCAGTTCACAAACTTCGGTCAACCCGCACAGGTTGTGTATGATTTCATCGTCGAAGACGGGTTCTGGAAAATCGACGACATCGCCGGGTCGGGGTGGCGGATATCTCAAATCCCGTGTTCCGCGCGGCCTGCCGCTACTGCTGGCGGGTTCTGCTATCTGAACGGGTCGGACAGCCTGCGTTTGAATCTGCCCGGTGACGGCAGCGCGATGATCGACGTGATCAGTTGGCAAGGCAATGGTCATAGTTGTTCAGTAACCGGACGGGCCGGGGCCATTGAAGGCGGCTGGCTGTTGCACGCCGAGCAGGGGTGCCGCCTGCAGGTGCTCGTCACGGCGGATCAGGGCATTCGCTTCGTGGATACGGACTGGGCCTGCAAGCCGATGCTTTGTGGACAGCGCGCGGTGATCGACGGGTTGAGTTTCCCCCGCAGCAGCCAGATCGATTGCTCACGACTGCCGGTCAACTGAGCCGAAGCGAAAGATTGGTGTGCCTGCGGCCCTTCGATTTGGCGCGCGGGCCACGCTGAGCCCAAGCCACGGTGCCCCTCGGACATCCCGGGTTATCGTGCAGGTGATAAAAAACGCCGCTGCACTCAATCCGAACCGAGCGCATGAATTTTCAGAACCGCCAGAGGGACGATCTCGAGTGCACGTTTGTGCGTGGCGTCCAGATCGACGCGCGGGGCGCAGCCTTCGTCATGGGCCTGCAGGAACCGCGCCGCGCAGAGGCACCAGTGATCGCCGGATTTCAACCCGGCAAAGTGATACTCCGGTCGTGGCGTGGATAGGTCGTTGCCGACATATTTGGAATAGGCGAGGAATTCGTCGGTCATCACGGCACAGACCGTGTGACTGCCTTGGTCAGCGTCGCAGGTGTTGCAGCGCCCGTCGCGAAAGAATCCCGTCAACGGGTCAGTGGAGCAGGGGCTCAGAGCACCACCAAGTACATTGACGCTGTCATCGGGTTCCACTCTGCTCTCCTTACAGGCTGTCGGCGATGCGCCGGAACATGGCGACGTTGCTTTCGTTCACGCCGGGTTCACGAAATTTCCTGTCGGCACCGGTTGTCACGATGACCAAGCCCTTTGGCTGATCAATATAAAGATATTGCCCGTAAATGCCACGGCCCATGAACTCGCCATCATGGGCGCCAACCGGAATCCACCACTGGTACCCATAGCCGATCCGGCCCGGTTCGGTCGGAGCGCTGGGCGCGGTGGACTCGGCGATCCATGAGGCGGGGACAACCTGCTGACCATCATATTGCCCGTTCTGCTGGATCATCTGGCCGAACCTGGCAAAATCGCGTGTGGTCAGGTTCAGCCCGCCCAGAACAAAGGCGACCCCGGCCCCGTCCGTCAGGTAGTATCCATCCTGTTCCTGCCTTAGCGGCGCGATGATCTTTTCGGCCAGCAACGCGGTCACGGACTGACCGGTGGCCCCACGGATCACCATGCCGATCACATGAGTGTCGATCGAGACATACTGCCAGCGCTCGCCGGGCTCTACAAAACGTTCGGTGAAGCTGGACGAAAATGCATCCAACGTGCCGCCAAGCGCCACGACGCGGCCCATGCGGTTGATGTCCGAGTTGCTGTCGAGGTAATCTTCGTCAAAGCTCACGCCGCTTGCCATGTTCAGAACATTGCGGATGCTGGCCCCGTCATAGGCGGTGCCGGTCAGGCTTGGCGCGTATTTGGTCACCGGCTCGTCCAGCGAGTCGATTGCGCCTTCTGCCAGCAGAATACCAAACAAAGCCGACAGGTAACTCTTGGCGATCGACCAGGAAATGCGCCTGTCCCCGGGCCCTGTGCCGAGAAAGTAATCCTCGTACCGAATCTGTCCATCCTTCAGCACCAGAAGCGAAGTCACGCTGCGGTCCCTGATCCAGTTCTCTGCGCCATCAGGAAGGGTCAGATCCGCCCCTTTGGGCAATTCGCTTGCCGGCTTGTCACCGCGGGGCAGCGGTACGGTCAGAAAGGCCGCGTCCATGTTGGAGAAATTTCCGACGATTTTTTCGGCGCTGAACAAGGAGTTCACCGCCATCAGGCGCATGATCTCTTCGCGCTTCCAGATGCCGATCACAACAGCCGCCAGCACCAGCGCCATCAGCAATCTGCCGAGCCATTTTCCGAATGTGCGCATGTCGCGGTCTCCCTTGAATGTCGTCATGTGACAGGCGAAACGCCTTTCGATCAAACCAAACGTCACGGCAACGTGTTCAATTCTGCTCCCATTTGATCCAGCGGCCATGGAAATCTGCCCGGCCCAAAGGCAGGCGCAGATCTCCTGGCCAGAGCCGCAGGGTTACAGCGGCACCGTCACTGGCTCCGTCGTTTTCCATCGCGATCCACCCCAGTGGTGAATTGTCTGTGGCCCGCGCCCCTGCGGCCTCGATGAGCCTGGTGCCACGGGCCTGCCGATCGGGGGGGAAATATTGCCAGGCGATGGTGTGGAAAATCAGGTGCATGTGGTTCCGGGGCACCTTTGCGAGACGCCGTTCCAACCAGTCGATGGCGTCACCCCGATCCACCGTCGCCGTGTGCGCCGCCATTGCCGCACGGGTCAACTCCATCCGATGCGGCTGATCCGGCCAGAGATAGGCAAACAGGCGCAATGCCTGTTCCGGGTCAGACAAGTCCAGAGGGTTCAGGTCCACGCCACGCCTGTCGGCAACAGTGATTTCTGCCTCTTCGGGCATGGGTCCTGACCAGTCCGGTGTCAGGGTCAGGGCGGGGTTGTCCGGTCCCAGATACCGCTCACCGGTGTCCAGCGCAAAACGATCCCACATCAGGTTCAGACCTCCGCTGGCCCCGAGTTCCGAAATCACGAAGGGCAGCGGATGCCGGGCCGCGATCAGGTGCGCCGCAGGTATGAGAACCGCACTGCGCCGCACTTCGTTGGTCTGGGGCGCGTTTTGCATCCACTTCAACAAAAAGGCCTCGTGGCGTTCCAAGGCCGCAAGAACGGCGCGTTCCAGTTCCGCGTCGGTCGAACTGGCAGGAGGATACACCGCTGCCAGCCCGTCATCGCGACCGGCCAGAACCAATGCGTGCAATCCACCCGCAATGCGCAAGGGCAGCGAGGCTCCGGCTGGTCCGATTTCACCCGACCAGCGCGCACAAAGCTGACCGAGGCTGCTGTCGGTGGGCCAGCAGCGCGCCAGAAGATCAAGCAATTGCCCCATGAAAGGCGAGTCCAATGCGCGGCAGGCACGAGCCTGAACGACAAGTGCCTGCTTCAGCTTCATCTGAAGCGATCCACGAGCTTTTGCAGGGCAGAGCGGTCATCGGATTCCGGTTCCGGTTCCGGCTCCGAGCCCGCCACGTTCTCTTCTTCCTTGGTTCGCGACGTGGTCGATGACCGCGGCGGCGCGGTGCGCAGGGCAACCGCATTCATGAACCTGCCGCCATCACCTTCGGCCAGATGTGCGGCCCCGTCCGAGATGCCGCGCAGAAGGTAGTCGAGCCAACCGGCGTCAGCCTTGGGAAAATCATGCAGGACATAGATGGGCACCAGATCCTTGCGCCCGGGATGCCCGACTCCCAAACGAACCCGGCCATATGTGTCGCCGATATGCGCGTGGATCGAGCGCAAGCCGTTGTGACCCGCGTGGCCGCCGCCCTGCTTGATCCGGGCCTTGCCAGGGGCAAGGTCGATCTCGTCATGGATCACGATCACGTCATCGGGCGCAAGTTTGTAGAACCGCATCGCTTCGCCGACCGACTGCCCCGACTTGTTCATGAAGGTCTCGGGTTTCAGCAACAGGACCTTTTCGTGGCCCAGCCGGCCCTCCGAGACCTGGCCCTGAAACTTGCTCCGCCACGGCCCGAAACCGTGGTCTTCGGCGATCCGGTCCACAGCCATAAAGCCAATATTGTGTCGGTTTCCGGCGTACTTCGCCCCGGGATTTCCTAGGCCGACAATCAGTTTCATGCTCGCCTCACAGTTCGCTTGCGCCGGATCCTTCATGCCGAAAAGCCGTTGGAACATCCAGCCCGGTGTTGATTGGCATCCGCAAAACGAAAAACGGGGCCGCAAAGGGCCCCGTTCCAATCCGGTGACAGTCGAGAACCGTCAGTCTTCGGCCGCTTCGGCCTCGACATCTTCGACTTCTGCTTCTGCCGCATCAGAATCCGCTTCGTCTTCGGCAGAGCGGAGACCCGACGGCGCCGAGACGCTTGCGATCACAAAGTCACGGTCGATCGTCGGCTTGGCACCCGCAGGCAGTGTGACCGACGAGATCGTCACGTTGTCGCCGATGACCAGTTCCGACACATCG
>CAYGNE010000155.1:0-8496 GCA_964351155.1 uncultured Rhodobacterales bacterium
GCTGATGTTCGCCGTCTAAACCCTTCGGAACCCAATTCCTTACGGCCGGGCAGCGCGCAACAGCTGCGCTGTCCGGTGTAACGGCAAGTTCCCAAGGAGGACGATATGGCGACCGAAACCACAGGAACCGTCAGCACATGTGTTGACTCGCACGGCGGCGCGATCGGTATGCCGCAGCTGTGCTTTGAATGGTTCCCCAACCAGATGTTCTGGCTCGTGGTCACGCTTGTCGTGATCTTTCTCGTGCTTTCGCGCGTTGCGCTGCCGCGTATCGCCGCCATCCTCGCCGAGCGCCAGGGCACGATCACAAATGATATCGCCGCTGCAGAGGACCTGAAGGCCCGCGCGGTCGAGGCGGAAGAAGCCTATAACAAGGCGCTGGCGGATGCCCGCACCGAAGCACAGGCCATCGTTGCCAAGGCCAAGGCGGAAATCCAGGCCGATCTGGATGTCGCCATCCAGAAGGCAGATGCCGAGATCGCGGCCAAGTCCGCCGAGTCCGAAAAGGCGATCGGAGAGATCCGCGCCGGGGCGCTGGAAGCTGTCAAGGCCGTGGCCAATGATACTGCCGCCGAGATCGTCGGCGCGCTGGGTGGCAAGGCCGATGCCAAGACCGTCAGTGCCGCTGTCGCTGACCGGATGAAAGGATAAGAGAAATGCGCAGCCTATTCGCCCTTGTCCTGTCCGCCGGTGTCGCCAGCCCTGCGCTGGCCGCGAGTGGACCGTTCTTTTCGCTGCACAACACCACCTTTGTCGTGTTGCTGGCTTTCCTGCTGGTCATCGGTGTGATGGTTTATCTGAAAGTACCCGGCCTTCTGGGCGGTATGCTGGATAAACGGGCTGAGGGCATCAAGTCCGAGCTCGACGAAGCCCGCGCGCGGCGTGAAGAGGCCCAGACCATCCTTGCCTCCTACGAACGCAAGCAGAAGGAAGTGCAGGAACAGGCCGACCGTATCGTGACCGCCGCACAACAGGACGCCGTTGCCGCCGCTGACAAGGCCAAAGAAGACCTGAAAGTGTCGATTGCACGCCGGCTTGCCGCCGCCGAAGACCAGATCGCTTCGGCCGAGGCCTCGGCGATCCGCGAAGTCCGGGACCAGGCCGTCAGCATCGCCGTGGCCGCGGCCCGCGACGTGATCGCCAAGCAGATGACCGCCGCATCCGGCAACAAGCTCATCGACGACGCCATTGCAGAGGTCGAGGCCAAACTGCACTGACCCATGTCGGCACCAAGCTGAATCGGGGGCCCGGGTGTCGTTGACGCCGGGCCCCTGTTCTTTTGTCGGTCGCCGCGACATTCTGGGTCGGCGCTGAAAAGCGCAAACGAGACAGGGAGCCAGGTCATTCCAAGTTGCGTTATCGTCATTCCGATCTATCGCCCGTTGAACCAGGCGGAAACCGCCATCGTCAGACACAACATCTCGATATTGCGGCACTATCCGGCAGTGCTGATCGGGGGGCATGGTCAGGAGGGGCTGCTGGCAGCCACACGCGAAAGCCTGGCCGGTGCAGGTGAGCGCGAAGTCGCCGTGGAAACCTTCGAGGATCGGTTCTTCCAGAGCGTGCTCGGGTATAATGATCTCTTGCTGAGCGAGACATTCTTCAAACGGTTCGCCGGGTCCGATTACGTGTTGATCTGCCAGCAGGACGCGATTGTCCTCAGCGCGGACCTGGAGACGTGGCTGGACACCGGCTTTGCTTTTGTCGGTGCGCCGATGTTTGAAGGCTACAGCGAACCGGTGCGGCCCTTGAGATATCTTGAGACACTGAACGGCGGGCTGTCGCTGCGCCACGTGCCGGCTACGCTTTCGGTCTTTGCCAACGCCATCTTCCTGCCTCGGACCCGGTTGGTGCGCGTTGCCGAAAAGCTGGGCCTGATCCGGGCGGGGAACATGATCCTGTCCCTGTTGGGGCATCGCCGGTTGCTGGTGCGGCGCGCCGGGCTGCATGAGGATGTGTTCTGGACGCGGGACGTTCCGCGCACCATGCCGGAATTCACTGTGCCTTTGCCCGAGATCGCGTTGCGCTTTGCCTTTGAGACCTGCCCGGCAGAACTCTATGACCGCAATGGCGGGCAGTTGCCGTTCGGCTGTCACGCGTTTGAAAAATATGACCCTGCATTCTGGGCCATGCATGTGCCGGGGGAACTGGTGCCGCATGTCAACACGCTGGCTGGGAAACAGGCGAATTGAGCATGCCGTGCCTGCGACGGCCGGTTTTGCCGAGATGGGTCAGACCGGCAAAAACGGGCCCCCGCGCCCGGTGAAAGGACTTTGGGATTGATTGCGGCGGCCGATTTTGACACATGCGTAGCAATCAGCGGAGATGCCAGCCTTTAGCCAGAGCTGCCGCGCGCGCCACCATGACGAGAGGCATTCGATGAAAACGGTTGATCTGGACAAGATTGCAAGCAGCGTGGCGGTTGACGGCGCATTGGATTACCCCGTGGAGTTTTCCTTTTGCACGCTGATGACAAAGCCTGATCAGTATCACGACATGGTCGCCTCGATGGTCGCTGCCGGGTTCGATCCGAGTTGCGCGGAATTCCTGTATCTCGACAATACGGCGGGAAATCAGGGCGACGGGTATGGAGGATTGAACCGGCTGGCAAATGCGGCGAAGGGTCGGTTCATCATCTTTTGCCATCAGGACATCCTCGGAATTGACGGGCCGGACCGGTTGCGTCAGGTCGTGAGCGAGTTGAACCAAACCGATCCCAACTGGGCCGTGTTGGGGAATGCGGGCCTGCGCGGCGGTGAACGGTTCATGTATCTTAGCGAGTCGGCGACGGTTTTTGCGACGAAAACCCGTCAGCCTTCGCAGCAGGTGGACAGCCTGGACGAGGATTTCCTGCTGCTGCGCCAGGACGCGCGGTTGGGTTTTTCCCGCGATCTGGAGGGTTTTCACCTCTACGGAACCGATCTGGTGGTGCAAGCCGGTTTGCGGGGGCTGACCGCCTATGTCGCCGATTTCCGCGTCGAGCATATCGGTGTGGGCCTGATCGACCAGACCTTTCACGATGCCTGTGATCGGTTCGAAGAGAAATATGCCCGCGCTTTTGCAACACGGACCGTGTCGACGACCTGTACCGCGCTGGACCTGGGGACGCTGAACGGAAAAGGCCGCGAGCGGCGTCATCTGAACCGTGAACGGGGGCTGGATTTTGTCCGGCCCAGCAAGAAGATCAAGAAGGCGATCCGGACCACGCTCTCAAAGAACACGATCGAACTGGACGGGATGATATTTCAGCATCCCGAGGACGTCACCTATGTCGCCTATCACGCCCTGCGAAAGGGTCTGTACGAACTGCCCGAGCGCAACCTGATGAAAAAGCACCTGCCTGCCGATCTTCCGGTGGTCGAATTGGGTGGTTCCTATGGCATCGTTTCGGGGCTGATCAACCGAAAGCTGGACCGGGACAAAGCGCAGGTCATCGTCGAGGCGAATCCACAGTTGCTCGACCTGTGCCGGGCCAATGCGCAGCGCGGCGGGGCCGAGCGGGACATCCGCATCGTCAATTGCGCGATCGATTATTCGGGCGCCGACAGCATCACGTTCAACGTGACGTCAGGCACCCATGACAGTCATGTGGTAGAGTCCTGGCGGGAAGCCCAGGCGGGCAGCACGATCACGGTTCCGACAATGACACTGGCACAGCTTCTGGCCGCCGAAGGCATTGACGAACCCTATGCGTTGGTATGTGACATCGAGGGCGCTGAATTTGACCTGATGGCGAACGAAGCGACCGGGCTGGATCAATGTCAGGCGATGATTGTCGAGCTGCATCCCAGCGTTTTCTACGAGCGCAATGAATCCGTGTCCTCTTTTGTCCGCCACCTGGACCGCGCCGGTTTCGAGGTTGTCGCCAACGAGGCGACGGTCATAGCGGCACAGCGCAAGGCAACCTGAGGCCACGCAGAGAGTTGCGCAGCCTGCTACGGGGTCTGCAGCGTCCGTTCCAACCGCTGCTGCGCTATGGCTTCGTTCGCGTCGGCTTTCTTGTGGTTCCTGAGCGCCTGCTCGACAAAATCCATATGGGATATGACGGCCGCGCGGGCCGCGTCCGGGTTGCGGGCCTGAATTGCGTCGTTGATGGCGCGGTGCTGGTCCAGCAGGGCGGCCCGCGTGGTCTGCTGGCTGAACATGACCTTGCGGTTATAGAACACGCCTTCGCGCAGCAGGTCGAACATAGACCGCATCATGTGCAGCATGACCACGTTGTGACCGGCCTCGATGATGGCGCTGTGAAACTGTGCGTCCAGCTGGGCCTCTTCGTCAAAGTTGCGGCGCGGGTGCGGTTCTGACATCCGGTCGAATATGGTCTGGATCACCCTGAGATCGCTGTCTGTACCCAGCCGGGCAGCGCGGTCAGCGGCAAGTGCCTCTATGTCCCGGCGGAACGACACATAGTCGAACACCGCTTCGTCATGGCTGGCGAACAGCTTTGTAAGGGCGGGGGAAAAGGCCGAGCCGAGAACGTCGGCGACAAACACGCCCGATCCCGCCCGGGCGGTCAGAAGGCCCTTGTCCTGAAGTTCGGCGATAGCGTCGCGCAGGCTGGGCCGGGACACGCCCAGCCGTTCGGCCAGTTCGCGTTCCGATGGCAGGCGTTCGCCCGGCCGCAGGATCCCGCGCAGGATCAGCAGCTCGATCTGACGGACGACCGTGTTGGCCAGTTTCTCGGGCATGATCTTTTGAAATGGCATCGCAGCACTCTGATGATTGGTAAGTTTTTATGACCGCGCGGCAATGATCTCAACCGCTTTCCTCGGGCCGGGCGCGCAGCAAGCAATTGTTAACCAATGCGGCGCATGTCTGTGAGGATGAGCAGATTGATCGCAATCACTGTGCTGGCGCTTGCGGCCTGCAACACTGCGGGGCCGCATTTCCGGGGTCTGCCGGCAACGCGGGTGACGGTGGCGGGCAGCGTTTTCGACGTGCGGGTGCGCGGGGAACTGGCCGAGGCGTTGCGCGTCAACCCGCAATACGCGCCACGGCTGGGCCGCTTGCACGAGCGCGCCCGGTTTGCCATGGCGCGGGTCAGCGGGTGCGACGTGATACGGGTTTCGGGGGATCAGGCGCAATTGACCGGAGAGCTGTCCTGTGACGGTCGCGCGCCCGATTGGCGTGGCAGGGCAGGGGCGCCATCCTATAGTTGCACCCAGCAAAGCACGTGGTCGGGCGATGTGCCGGGTGGGCCCTTCCATGATTACGATTGTGATCCGTATTGAGCCAAAGTTTGCGGGTCAGACGTCAATATGTTGTGGATAATTTCGCCAATCTGTCCACATAAAGCGCAAACGCGTTGACTCGGCAGGGGGCAAGGCGTCACAATTCCGGTTCAGGCAGGAATCAGAACAGGCCAGAAATTGCGGTTCTCCAAACTCAGACTGACCGGCTTCAAAAGCTTCGTCGATCCGACGGACCTGATCATCGCGGACGGTCTGACCGGTGTGGTTGGCCCGAATGGCTGTGGCAAGTCGAACCTGCTGGAGGCGCTGCGCTGGGTGATGGGTGAAAACCGCCCCACTGCGATGCGGGGCGGCGGGATGGAAGATGTCATCTTTGCCGGCGCGGCGACCCGTCCGGCGCGGAATTTCGCCGAGGTCAGCCTGCAGATCGACAACAGCGAACGCCTGGCCCCGGCAGGGTTCAACGATGCCGATACTCTGGACATCGTGCGGCGGATCACCCGGGACGTTGGCAGCGCGTACAAGGCCAACGCCAAGGACATGCGGGCGCGCGACGTGCAGATGTTGTTTGCCGATGCGTCGACCGGCGCGCATTCCCCGGCGCTGGTCCGGCAGGGCCAGATCGCCGAACTGATCAACGCCAAACCCAAGGCACGGCGGCGCATTCTGGAAGAAGCGGCGGGGATTTCCGGCCTGTATCAGCGCCGGCACGAAGCGGAACTGAAACTGAAGGGCGCCGAAAGCAATCTGCTGCGTGTCGATGACGTGATCGAGCAACTGGCGGCGCAACTGGCGCAACTGGCCCGGCAGGCCCGGCAGGCGGCGCGGTATCGCGAGATCGGCGAACAATTGCGGCAGGCCGAAGGCATGTTGCTCTACCGGCGCTGGAAAGAGGCGGATGAAGCCCGCGCGGCGGCTGAAGAAGGTTTGCGCGGACGCACAACCGAGGCCGCAAAGGCCGAGGCGGCGGCCCGGCAGGCCAGCAAGCAACGCGGCATATCCGAAGAAGCGCTGCCGCCCTTGCGCGAGGAAGAGGCGATCGCCGCCGCGGTGCTGCAGCGGCTTCAGGTGCAGCGGGATACGCTGACCGATCAGGAGACGCGTGCGCGACAGACAATCGAGACGCTGGCGGGCCGTATCGAACAACTGGGCCGGGATATCGATCGCGAAACCGGGTTGAACCGCGATGCCGGGGAGACGATCGAGCGGCTGGAATGGGAGTTGCGCGAACTGGGAAAGGCCAGCGAAGGCCACGAGGATCGGCTGGCCGAGGCCGCCGCACTGGCCAGGGATGCCGCTTCGATCCTGCAGGCACGGGAAACCGACCTGTCCCAGCAGACCGAGGACGTGGCGCGGCTGGCGGCACGGCACCAATCGGCGCAACGGTTGCTTGAAGACAGCCGCAAGACCCAGACAAAATCCGAATCCGAGGCCGAAAAAGCGCGCGAGGCCATGGCGGCGGCGCGCAAGTCGCTGGAGAAGGCGGGGTGGGATTTCGAGGCGGCCACCAAGGCCGAAGCCGAAGCCGTAGCTGGTGCAAGTGCCGCCGAAGATGCGCTGGGCCGGACCGAGCTTGAGCGGGCCGAGGCGCATGAACGCGAGGCGGATGCCCGCGCGGAACGATCCGAGGCGACGGGCGAACTGAACGCGCTGCAGGCCGAGGTGACCGCGCTCAGCAAACTGCTGGAGCGAGACACGGCCGAAGGTGGCCAGATCCTGGATCGTCTGCAGGTCGAACAGGGGTTTGAAAAGGCGCTGGGCGCGGCGTTGGCTGACGATCTGCGCGCGCCGGAGGTCGAAGGCGACGGGCCATCCGGCTGGACCGTGCTGCCCGGTTACTCGACGGCGCAGTCCCTGCCGGGCGGGATCACGCCGCTGTCCAACCACGTATCGGTGCCGGATGTGCTGATGCGGCGCATGGGGCAGATCGGGCTGGTCGCTGCCGATGACGGCCCGCGGCTGCAAGCCGATCTGAGACCGGGTCAGCGGTTGGTGTCGCTTGAAGGCGATTTGTGGCGCTGGGACGGATACCGGGCCTGGGCCGAGGATGCGCCAAGCGCCGCGGCGCTGCGGCTGCAGCAGTTGAACCGGCTGGAAGAGTTGAAACAGACGCTGGCCCGGGCCACCGCCCGTGCCGAGGGCGCGGTTCAGGCGCATGAGGTTCTGACCAAACGCCTGGCAGAACTGGCCGAGGCCGATCAGCGCGCACGCGGAGCACGGCGCGATGCGGACCGGGCGGTGACCGAAGCCGGTCGTGCGCTGAGCCGGGCCGAAGCCGACCGCAACCTGGCGCAGGGGCGATTGGAATCCCTTGGGCTGGCGGTGACGCGGCACGAGGAAGAGGCGATGGGCGCCCGCACCCAGCTGCGCGAAGCGGAAAAGGCGCTGGCCGATCTGGGCGATCTGGATGCGGCACGCAGCGCAGCCGAGGACATCAAGATGACGGTGGAAGCGAGCCGCATCACCATGATGTCGCGCCGGTCTGCCCATGACGAGCTGCGCCGCGAAGGCGAGGCGCGCACGCGGCGGTCACAAGAGGTCACCAAGGAACTCAGTGGCTGGCGGCATCGTCTGGAAACAGCCGAGAAACGGATTTCAGAACTTGTCGACCGCAAGATCGCGTCTGAGGAAGAACTGGCAACGGCCAGCGCCGCACCGGCAGAGATCGCGGCCAAGCGGGATGAATTGGCCGGGGAGATCGCCAAGGCCGAGTTTCGGCGCGCAGAAGCTGCCGATGCGCTGTCATCGGCCGAAGGTGCGCTGCGTGACGCAGTCCAGGCGGAACGCGATGCCGAACGGGCCGCGTCCGAGGCGCGCGAAGCAAGGGCACGGGCCGAGGCCCGGACGGAAGCCGCACGGGAAACGGTCAGCCATGCGGCAGAACGGATCGCCGAGGACCAGCAGCTGACGCCGAACCAGTTGCTGAACCAACTGGCGGTGAACCCGGATCAGATGCCCAATGCCGAAACGCTGGAATCGGATGTGAACCGCCACAAGCGCCAGCGGGATGCGCTGGGCGCGGTGAATCTGCGCGCCGAAGAAGACGCCAAGGAAGTGCAGGAAGAACACGATACGCTGTCCGGTGAAAAGGCCGATCTGGAAGAGGCGATCAAGACCCTGCGCAGCGGGATTGCCAGTCTGAACCGGGAAGGACGCGAGCGTCTTCTGACCGCGTTCGAGCAGGTGAACAGCAACTTTGCGCTGCTGTTCAAACACCTCTTTGGCGGTGGCGAAGCGAACCTCGTCATGGTCGAAAGCGACGATCCGCTCGAAGCGGGGCTTGAGATCATGTGCCAGCCGCCGG
>CAYGNE010000156.1:0-8127 GCA_964351155.1 uncultured Rhodobacterales bacterium
CGCACCGTTTGGCGGCGTCAAGCAGTCCGGCCTGGGTCGCGAAGGCAGCCATCACGGCATCGAGGACTATCTCGAGATGAAGTATGTCTGCATGTCGGTCTGAGATCGGCCCATCGTTTTGATCGGGGCGGCCTCGGGCCGCCCCGTTTTCCATTCGGCCCGGTGCAGAACACGTCAGGGCGCAAACCCCCGCCAAACCCGATCAAGCGCAGGCTTCACAGATCCAGAACGAGGGTGCCACCATCCTTCGCCGCGCGGGATTGGCAAGTGATCAGTCCGGTTTTCCGTTGCGCGTTGGACAGGACAAAATCCCGGTGTTCGGCCTCCCCCTCGATCAGGCCGCATCGGCAGACGCCGCATATCCCGTCCGAGCATTTCACGTCGACATGGATGCCGTTTTCGATCAACACGTCGGCAAGGCTCTCATCGGCAGGAACCGTCAAGGTCCGGCCAGAGCGCGCCAACGTTACGGTGAACGCATGATTCACATGATCCGGCTGTTCGGGGACCGAGAAGTATTCCAGATGCCGCGCCTCCTCGGGAAACCCATGACGCTCGGCCGCCTGAATGACACTGTTCATGAACCGCTCCGGCCCGCAGGTATAGACGTGCCAACCGGGTTGGTAACCTGACAGCACGTCATCCAGATCGGCCCGGGTGCCCTGATCCGAGAAATGGAACGTCACGTGGTTGGCCCAGGGCATCGCCCCGAGGTCGTCGAAATAACCGGCGCCGGCCTTTCGGCTGGCCGAATAGTGCAGTTCGAACGGTTTGCCCAGCGCATGCAACCTGTGGGCAAACGCGATCATCGGGGTGATGCCGATCCCGCCGCCCATCAGGAATGTCCGCGTCGCGTCCTCGACCAGCTCGAAATGGTTGATCGGTTTCGATATGAACACCCGGCGTCCTTCGCTGAAAATGCGGTGCAGGATCTTCGAACCGCCCCGCCCGGTATCCTCGCGCAATACGCCAATCTGGTACCTGCCCGTGTCGGCAGGGTCGCCCGACATCGAATACTGCCGCAGGAATTCGGGCGTGACGACAACATCCAGATGGGCACCGGCCGTCCAGTCCGGCAAGGGGCTGCCGTCCCAGGATTCGAACTCGTACTTGGTCACGTCCGCCGTCATCGGTTCGACTTTGGACAGGCGCACCATGATCACCGGCGCATCGTCAAAGGCCGGGCGTTCATGGGCAAGACCCTCTGTTTGCCCGGCGGCAAGGCGGGCCTTGTATGCGGCGGCCGTGATCATGTCCTGATACGCCTTGATGCCCGCCTCGCGGTCCATTGGAAAAGGATAGGGCCATGGCCAGGGGGCAAGATTGGCCGGGTACACCGCCAGCGTCTGATCCTCGTATTTCAGGTCGAGATCGGTCTGCAGCTCGCGGCGGTTGATCGGGTGGGCCGGCGCCTTGTAGCCACCATCGGGCTTCAGCTCGAGATCCCACCACCATTTCTTGGCATCGTTGAGCCCGCCATGACCCATCTTGTCATCCAGCCTCGCAAGCATCGGCGCCGCGGCGGGCAAATGCGAGGCAAGCCAGCGAAACGGTTTCTCCGCGAACAGCCCCTCGAGGTTCCAGGGACAGGTTTTCATGCAACGCCCACACATCGCGCCGCCTTCGGTACCGACCCGATAGGTCGTGCATTTCTGACTGTCCGATTTCCAGATCTCGTAGCCGTTGAACATCAGCTTGGGCCCGGCGGTAATTGCACCCGAAGGGCACTCCCGGGCGCATTTGTTGCAGTTCTCGCAAAAGTTCTGCAGCCCGAAATCTATCGGCTTGTCATGCGCAAGCGGCATGTCCGTCGTCACCACGCCGGACTTCAGCCGCGGCCCAAGCAGCGGGTTCAGAATTACCTCGCCGATACGGCTGACTTCGCCAAGGCCCGACAACAGCAAAAGCGGCGGCTGCAGGACTTCGCCGTCAAGCACCGTATGGGCCTTGGCGGAATACCCCAGATTGCGGATCTGTTTGGCGATGACCCCACCAAGAAGCGAGAACCGCAGATAGGCGCGCATGGATTGCGCCACCGCGATCCAGTCATCACCCGACGCTCCTTCCATGGTTTCATAACCCTGGTCGATGATCATCGATATCGCCTGGCCATGTGGCGGGACCAGTTCGGCGCCGGTGGCGTCATGGCTGTACCAGGCCCAGTCGGGACACCGCGAAATGCCAACCGCATCCACCCCCAGAAAATAACTCGCCGCCTTGACGTTGGCCGCATTGCGCTCGGCTTCGGTCGGCTTTTCCCTTACCGCTGCTGCTTCCCCATCCTGTAGCAGGACGAAAGCGCCCAGCATTCGCCGTTGAGCAAAAGAATGCGCGCTCTTTCTGGCATACCACCCCCCCGAAGCATTCTCCTGAACCTTCTTGCCAAGATCGCCGAACAGCGATCTGGCGAACATGTCGCTCCGCTTTGGCACGCGGGCAACCCGGGGTTCGTCGATGAACGTCGTGGGCCTGTCCACCCGTTTCAGTTTTTCGAACCGGTGCGCGCCCATCGCATAGTTGCGCCGCGCATAGGGGTCGCGATTCAATGCGCTTTTTGATGTGCCTTTGCCAAACCACCATGCCGGGCCATAGGATTGCGACGCCCACGGCGCCAATGGCCGGTCCGGCGCCAGCTCCATATCCGTCGTAACAACCGCAAGCCCGAACGCATCCCCGAGAAACGGCGCCATCAACCGGCCTTTTTCGACCGTGGCAAGCCCGGCCGCAACGGCAAGCCGGTTCAGGTCCACATCCGAAGACGTCGGCGTGTGTGCTCTGGCGCGAAACCCGAGAAGATGCAGATAACTGCTCAGGATCACCGCCGTTTCCGTCGCACGCAGCGCGGCGCGATGGTCGCGGGCGTCCATGATCCAGTCGGCGCCGGGTTCGTGTTCTCGCGGGGCCCGCATGTGCTCGACCAGAATGACGATCGCATGAGAGTGCCCGTCAATCGAACCCGGTGGCGCATCGATGGACTCTTTCAGCCCGGCCATGATTTCATCGATCCCCGAGGCCAGTGTCTTGGTCTGCCGCGTGCGGATGTGATGCGCCAGCCGGTCGATATCGGGATTCCGGACCGGTTCCGACAGCAGCGCCTCCTGCGGGAACCGGCATGTTCCCATCATCGAGGCATCCTGAAAATATCCGAACGCCTTCATGTGGTTGGCGCGTTCCTGCGGATCGGTCGGTGCGGCACCCGGCTCCGGGTTGCACAACCCGTCGCGGATCACATCCATCATTGCCTGGTAATCGCCCATCGCATTGACCAGCGAATACGGTGTGTCCAGGCGCCGGAAATCCAGTGGTCCAAACGCGGGCACCGCCGCAAGATCGGGCATTGCCTCAAGCCGCTTCAACCGCTCCAGCGGATAGGGCCCGCGATGAAACGGGCGGTCCTTGGACGAAAAAAAACGTATGCTCATCTACCTGCCTGGCCGCTGGACACCGGGACCCCTGACATCGAAAACCGCTCGACAACACTGCCGGCCCCGTCGCCCGCGAGACTAGCCGCCTTTGCCGCTTCGTTGAAACCTCCAAATGACGACAGGTGGCGCGCCCTCAGGCCAGATCGCCAACCCGTTCGGCAAGATCGGCAGGCGCGTTCAGCAAGGGCGACCGCGTGTTCAGCCAGCGCGCGTCGCCGGACTGGCGTGCAAGAATGCTCTTTAGCGTCGGTATGAGGCCGCCTTTCTGAACCGCCTCGCGAATGCGGATCAACCGCGGCATCTCGGCATCCAACCCTTTTTGATCATGCGCGCGCGAAAGGTCATGGACCCGTTTGATCTGCGCGACATTGACGTTGCAGGTCGCCGAGATGCACCCCCCCGCCCCGATCGCCAATGCTTGCGGCAGCACCGCCTCGGATGCCGGGAAAACCGACACGCCCGGCGCGGCTTCGATCACCGCCCGCGTGTTGTCCCAATTGCCGGAACTGTCCTTGTAGGCCACCACCGTATCCGGAAAACGCTCGTTCAGTTTTCGCGCCAGGGCTGGCGAAATGCCCACGCCGGTATTCTGCGGAATGTGATACAGGCACATGCGGAACCGCTCCGGCCCGATCCGTTCGATCAGTTCCGCGAAATACCGGTACAATCCGTCATCCCCCGGATCGGGAAAAAAGAACGGAGGCAAGGTCATGACCGCGGCACACCCGGCCTCGACCGCGTGTTCCGTCAGGTCCAGCGTTTCGGCGAGATTGCACAGCCCGGTCCCCGGCATCATCTGGTCCGGACGCGCGACACCTTCGGCGATCAGCTTCGCGACCATGGTCCGGCGCTCGTCCCCGGAAACGCTCAGTGCCTCACCAGAGGTTCCGAACGGCGAGATGTAATCGCTGCCCTGCGCCAGAACCCGGCGGCAATGATCGAAATACAGGTCTTGGGCAATCGAGCCGTCGTCATTGAACGGTGTCAGGACCGGTGTGATGATTCCAGTGAATTTGAGTACCATGTTCATCTTTCGCTTGCGAAATCGCCGACGTAACCGCGCGGTCCGCCCCCTGCCCGAATACAGAAGCCATTCCGGAAATTCGAGACCGAAAACCCGCCCCCGCCGGTTGCGCCGTCAATGCGCCGATTCCCTCGCCCCACCCGCACACCCGATCCGCACCACCTGCCCTGGCGGGCGCGCAACGGCGGATTTGCGGAAATCCGCCGCCGGATGCGCTGGCCTTGGCAGACCGGCGTATCGGATTTTCACCCGCCAAAACAACCGGGCCAGTGCCCGGAATGCACCGCTGAACACCCCGTTCGCCCGCCTGCGGCAATGGCGCCAAGCGCGAGAATGCAATTGAAAATCCGCGCCACACCGGGCATTCAGTGCGCGTATCTCAAGAACCCGTCTGGATGATCATGGCTCGCTTGTTTCACGTTCCCCTGTCCCCTTTCTGTCGCAAGGTCCGGCTGTCACTGGCCGAAAAGAAGATCGAGGTGGAACTGGTCGAGGAACGATACTGGGAGGCGGACGCCGATTTCCTGCGCCGCAACCCCGCGGCCAAGGTTCCCGTACTGAAACTGGACGGGCGTACGATGGCCGAGAGCAGCGCGATCTGCGAGTATATCGAAGAGACCAGACCGGAACCCGCCCTGCTGCCGAAATCCCCCGAAGACCGGTACGAAACCCGGCGACTGATCGGCTGGTTCGACGACAAGTTCCATCACGAAGTCACATCCAAGCTGCTTTATGAACGCGTGAACAAGAAAGTCACCGGCGAAGGCTATCCGGACAGCCGGAACGTCAAGGACGGTGCCCGCGCCATCAAGTACCACCTCGACTACATGACCTGGCTGCTGGACCACAGGCGCTGGCTGGCCGGGGATACGATGACGCTGGCGGATTTTGCTGCCGCGGCCCATCTGTCGGCACTGGATTACATCTCGGATGTCGACTGGAACCGGTCATCGGCGGTCAAGGATTGGTACGCCAAGATCAAATCACGCCCGGCCTTCCGCTCGATCCTCGCGGATCAGATCCCCGGCTTCCGGCCGCCCCCGCACTACGCCGATCTGGATTTCTGACGGCACCGCTTCGCACGTTCCGAACCGGCAGCCCGGGCAGGATCGCCCCGACACCGACAATCAGACCCATCGCGCCAAGGCCCCGCGCGCACCAACCGCGGGCCCGCTGCACACCGGTTGTTCCCGGAAATTCAGGCCCGGATGACCGATCCGTTACTAAGTCCAGATTGAATCTCGATTAAGTCCAATCTATCCTGTGCCATGGCCATATCCGTTGACACGTTTTTCCTGAACCCGGACGCGCAGGGCACGCTGCAGGCGCAAATCCAGCAAATGATCGCCGAGGGCATCCTTTCTGGCCGATTTCATCGCGGTGAAAAGCTGCCATCTTCGCGAAAACTTGCCAGCCACCTGGGCATCAGCCGCATCACCGTGACGCTGGCCTATACCGAACTGCTGGCCAACGATTATCTGACGTCGCGCGGCCGCTCGGGCTATTACGTCTCCGAGAACGCTCCTGTTCCCCCGGTCTATACCCCGACAAACCGGCTTCAGGACCAGGTCGATTGGGACCGGACGATCTGCCGGACACATACTGGCGGCGACACGCCGCGCAAACCGCTCGATTGGCACAGGTATCGCTATCCCTTTGTCTATGGCCAGGCCGATCCAACCCTGTTCGATCACGCGAACTGGCGGCTCTGCGCCCTGCGAGCGCTGGGCCAGAAGGATTTCACGTCACTGTCCGCCGATTACTATGATCAGGACGACCCGCTACTGATCGAATTCATCGCCCGCCATACCCTGCCCCGGCGCGGTATCACGGCGCGGCCCGAGGAAATCCTGATCACCATGGGGGCCCAGAACGCGCTCTGGATGGCCGCGCAACTCCTGTTGAACGACACCCGCAAGGCGGCGGTCGAGGATCCCTGCTACCATGCCTTGCGTGATGTTCTGGTCCAGTCGGGCTGCCACCTCGTGCCGCTGCGCGTGGATGCCGACGGCCTGCCGCCACAAGCGCTACCGCCGGGAACCGACGTGGTTTTCACGACCCCCAGCCACCAGGCCCCGACAACAGCGACCATGCCCTTGAAAAGACGCCGTGAATTGCTTGACCGGGCACGCGAACTCGATGCGGTGATCATCGAGGATGACTATGAATTCGAACTGGCTTTCCTCGCCGCGCCATCCCCGGCGCTCAAATCGCTGGATCGGGACGGGCGGGTGATCTATGTCGGCAGCTTTTCCAAGTCGCTTTGCCCGGGCCTGCGCCTTGGCTACATGGTCGGCTCCGAACCGTTCATCCGGCAGGCCCGCGCCTTGCGCGCCAGCGTGTTGCGCCACCCGCCCGGTCACCTGCAACGCACCGCCGCCTATTTTCTCAGCCTCGGGCATTTTGACGCCCAGATCCGCCGCATGTCCCGCGCCCTGCACGAACGCCGGCAGGTTCTGGAACAGGCAATCGCGGATCATGGCCTCACCATCGCCGGGCGCGGGGTCTATGGCGGATCCTCGCTCTGGATGCGGGCACCGGACGGAACCGACACTTCGAAACTGGCAAAAACCCTGCGCGAAGAGGGCGTTCTGATCGAACCCGGCGCCCCGTTCTTTGCCGGCCCCAACCGACCGCTACAGTTCTTCCGGCTGGGCTATTCCTCGATCCCGGTCTCCAGAATCGCACCGGGAATAAGGCTGATTGCCGGCCAGCTGGCGCGTTGAACCGCCATCTGGACCTATCCCGTATCGCCGATTGGCCCTAACCGCGGATACCGCCGCTTCGTAAAAGAAACGCCAAGAACATCGGCCATCCTGCCGATCCTTTTGCGTTCCAGGGAGATAACCAGATGAAAATGACCACCGAAGAGGCCTTTGTCAAAACGCTGCAGATGCATGGCATCGAACATGCGTTCGGCATTATCGGGTCGGCCTTCATGCCGATTTCCGACATCTTCCCAAAGGCCGGCATCACCTTCTGGGACTGCGCGCATGAAGGCTCCGGCGGCATGATGGCCGACGGATACACCCGCGCGACCGGCAAGATGTCGATGATGATCGCCCAGAACGGCCCCGGCATCACCAACTTCGTCACCGCCGTGAAAACCGCCTACTGGAATCACACGCCGCTGTTGCTGGTAACGCCGCAGGCCGCCAACAAGACCCTCGGACAGGGTGGCTTCCAGGAAGTCGAACAGATGGCCGCGTTCAGGGACATGGTCTGCTACCAGGAAGAGGTCCGCGACCCGTCGCGCATGGCCGAGGTTCTGAACCGCGTCATTCTGAACGCCAAGCGGTACAGCGCCCCGGCCCATATCAACGTGCCACGTGACTATTTCACCCAGGTCATCGACATCGAACTGCCCCGCATCGTCGAATTCGAACGCCCCGGCGGCGGCGACGAGGCGCTGGATCAGGCGGCCGAACTGCTGTCCAATGCCCGTTTCCCGGTGATCCTGAACGGTGCAGGTGTCATCCTGGCCGGGGCCATTCCGGCAACCGCCGCTCTGGCCGAACGTCTGGACGCCCCGGTCTGCTGTGGCTACCAGCACAACGACGCCTTTCCCGGTTCGCACCCGCTGCATGCCGGCCCGCTCGGCTACAACGGCTCCAAGGCCGGAATGCAGTTGATTTCAAAGGCCGATGTGGTCCTCTGCCTGGGAACACGGCTGAACCC
>CAYGNE010000156.1:8137-8403 GCA_964351155.1 uncultured Rhodobacterales bacterium
GAACGCCAAGATCATCCAGGTGGATATCAAACCCGAACGGATCGGCCTGACCAAGTCGGTCACCGTCGGTATCGTCGGCGACGCCAGGAAGGTGGCCACCACGCTTCTGGAAAAGCTGTCGGGAACCGCCGGCGACGAGGGCCGCGCGGACCGCAAGGCCACCATCGCCACGACCAAATCGGCCTGGGCGCAGGAACTGTCCAGCATGGATCACGAGCAGGACGATCCGGGCACCACCTGGAACGAACGTGCCCGCGGCGCCAAGC
>CAYGNE010000157.1:0-8401 GCA_964351155.1 uncultured Rhodobacterales bacterium
GTGCCATATGCCGGCCAGAAGATCGAGCAACAGCCGGTCGCCCCGCTGTTTGTCACCCCGCATCATCCCTACACCGCCGCGCTGCTGAGCGCCCTGCCCGAACGCGCCACGCAAAAGCGACTGCCGACCATTCCCGGCGTTGTGCCCGGACAGTTCGACCGCCCGGCAGGCTGCCTGTTTTCGCCGCGCTGTGAATTCGCCGATGCAAGATGCAGGACCGAGCCGCCCAGGCCACAGAGCGACGCACTCGGCCGCGCCCGCTGCCACTATCCGCTGAACACCGATGAAAGGGCCGCGTCATGACCGAACCCGTGATGGTCGCAACCGACCTGGCGCGTCACTATGACGTCGGCGGCGGGCTGTTTGGCAAGCCGCAGGTGCTGCGCGCCGTGCAGCGGGTGGATTTCAACCTCTACGCCGGCAAGACGCTCGCCGTGGTCGGCGAGAGCGGTTGCGGCAAATCCACGCTCGCCCGCATGGTCACAATGATCGAGGAACCGACATCGGGCAAACTGATGCTGGACGGGCAACCTGTGGTGCGATCCCGCTGGCCGGAATTGCGCACGTCGGTTCAGATCGTGTTTCAGGACCCTTATGGCTCGCTCAATCCAAGGCAGCGGATCGGCGCGATCCTGCAGGAACCGCTGATCATCAACCGCCCCGATATCAAGGCGGCGGAGCGCGAGGCCAAGGCCCGCGAGATCCTCGGTCTGGTCGGTCTGCGCCCGGAACATTTCGACCGTTATCCGCACATGTTCTCGGGTGGCCAGCGCCAGCGCATCGCCATTGCGCGCGCGCTGATGCTGGATCCCAAGGTGCTGGTGCTGGACGAACCGGTGTCGGCGCTGGACGTGTCGATCCAGTCCTCGGTCTTGAACCTGCTGGTCGATCTGCAGGAACGCATGGGGCTGGCCTATCTCTTCATCAGCCACGACCTCAGCGTGGTGCGCCACGTGGCGGATGACATCATCGTCATGTACCTGGGACAGGCGGTGGAAACCGGCCCCAAGGACGCGGTTTTTGCCGCCCCGCGCCATCCTTATACCAAGGCCTTGCTTTCGGCGACGCCGCGTGCCGATCCGGGCGGGCGCAAGGAACGGATCAAGCTGACCGGGGAACTCCCCTCGCCTCTGGCCAACCTGCCCGGCTGCCCGTTTGCGCCTCGGTGCTGGAAAGTGCAGGACATCTGCCGCACCGACAGGCCCGCGCTGGAAATCAGGGCACATGCCGCCGCCTGCCATTTCCCGTTCGAAGAATAGGCCCGGCCAGCCCGTTCATTCCGCCGACAGCGGATCGGCCTCCAGCGCGTCGCGAATGTTTGCGTCCAGCGGCGTGCCAAAGGTGTTCAGGATGAATGCCAGGTTGCTGTAGAAGGCAACAGTGACCATCAGGTCAAACAGCGCCGCGCGCCCGAACCGGGCAAACAGCGCATCACGGGTTCCCGGGCTCAGCCGCTTGTGATCCACCAATTCGTCGACGGCCTGCACCAGCAACCGGTCATCACCTTCTATCGCCTCCACCGCGCCACGCAGCGCCGTGATCCGCGCGTCGCTCAGCCCGTGCCCGCGACCCCGGATCACATGATGGGCCCATTCATACTCGGACCCCATCCGGACGCCGGCGCGCAAGATCACGATTTCGGCGCGTTCGCGCCCCAGCGCGTTGCCGTTGACCACGTGTTCTCGCAAAGCCGCCCACGCCCGCAACAGCGCCGGATGATGCGCCATGGTGCGATAGACATTCAGATCACCCGCAAACCCGGCCCGCAGATCCGCGATCTCTTCGGGCCAGTCCGCATCGGCAACCGGCCGCAACCTGGCCCCGTCACCCATGATCTGGCCGTTTGCATGCAGGGTCAGACAAAGGACCTGTCCAACGGTTCGAAACTGGTCGACCGTGCCCGCCGCCAGCGGGTGAGATAACCGAATTCGTCCTCTTCCTCGCGCAACAGGAACCCTTCGGACAGATAGGGATACACCTCTTCGCCGGTCACCATGTCCCGGTCGCTTTCCCGCATCAGCAGGTGATGTGGCAGAAAGTTGCCCGGGTGATCCAGACCGGCGGCGCCGGTCATCTCGGCCAGCGCCTTCATCGTGTTCCTGTGGAACCGGTGAACCCGTTCCGATTTTTCACCCACATCCAGCGCGCGCTGGCGCAGCGGGTCCTGGGTCGCAACGCCGACCGGGCATTCGTTTGTGTGGCAGGCCTGCGCCTGAATACAACCGATCGAGAACATGAACCCGCGCGCCGAGTTGGCCCAGTCCGCCCCCAGCGCCAGAACCTTGGCGATGTCGAAGGCCGTGACGACCTTGCCGGACGCGCCGATCGCGAGCTGGTCGCGCAGCCCGGCGCCGCGCAGCGCGTTATGGGCAAATGTCAGCCCCTCGACCAGCGGCATCCCCATGTGGTTGGCAAATTCCAGCGGCGCGGCACCGGTGCCGCCCTCCTTGCCATCGACCACGATGAAATCCGGTACGATCTCGGTTTCCAGCATCGCCTTGACCATACACATGAACTCGCGCCGGTGCCCGATGCACAGCTTGAACCCCACCGGCTTGCCACTTGCATTTTCGCGTAGCGTACCGATGAATTCCATCATCTCGATCGGCGTCGCAAACTCGGGATGGGCCGCCGGCGACACACAGTCGTCGCCCATCCCGATGCCGCGCGCCTCGGCGATCTCGGGTGATATCTTCGAGGCCGGCAACACACCGCCATGTCCCGGCTTCGCGCCCTGGCTCAGCTTCAATTCGATCATCCTGACCTGCGGGTCCGCCGCCTGGTCGCGGAACCTGGCCGCGTCAAAGCGCCCGTCGGCGGCACGGCACCCGAAATAGCCCGACCCGATCTGGTAGATCAGATCGCCGCCTTGCCGGTGATGGCGGCTGATGCCGCCTTCGCCGGTGTCATGGGCAAATCCGCCCTTTTTTGCCCCCGTGTTCAGCGCCCGGATCGCATTGGCCGACAACGCGCCGAAACTCATCGCGGATATGTTGTAGATCGAGGCATCATAAGGGGCCTTGCACGCCTTGCCGCCGATCCGCACCCGAAAATCATGGTCCGCGATATGTTTGGGAACCACCGAATGGGTCAGCCATTCATAACCTGAATCATAAACCCGTTGCCGGGTGCCAAAGGGCCGCTTGTCCTCGACCCCCTTGGCGCGCTGGTAGATGATCGACCGCTTGTCGCGCGAAAACGGTTCCTCGTCCTGATCGCTTTCGATCAGGTACTGCCGGATCTCCGGGCGAATACCTTCGAACAGGAACCGCATGTGACCGATCACCGGGTAATTGCGCAGGATCGAATGGCTGTGCTGGGTGACGTCGTAGACACCAACCGCGGCCAGGAACCCGAAGCCCAGGAATGGCACCAGGAACCACCAGCTGAACAGCGTCGCGACCAGCGACAGGATGGTCATGACAATCGTCAGCCCAAAGACAAAAAACCGCATTCGCCCGTCCCCTTATCCGTCAGATCACCGCGTTGAATGCCTGCTCCAGCTTGTCCGTCAGTTCATCCAGCTGGGCATCTTCTATGATGAAGGGCGGCGCGAGCAGAACATGATCGCCCTGCCGCCCGTCGATGGTGCCCGACATCGGGTAACAGATCAGCCCGGCTTCGAACGCCGCTTTCTTTACCTTGCCCGCCACCCCGCGTGACGGATCGAACGGGGCCTTGGTCTCGCGGTCCGCCACGATCTCGATGCCCCGGAACAGCCCGCGGCCCCGCACATCCCCGATATGCGGATGCTGCCCGAACCGCGCGACCAGCCGCTGTTGCAGCTTGTCGCCCTGTTCGCGCACCCGCTCCAGCAGGTTGCGGTTCAGGATCGCCGAGACCACCGCCAGCCCGGCGGCGGTGGCGGTGGGGTGGCCAAGATAGGTATGACCATGCTGAAAGAACCCCGAGCCCGCCGCGATCGCATCGTAGATATCCACCGTGCACAACATTGCGCCAATCGGCTGATACCCCGCACCCAACCCCTTGGCGATACAGACGATATCGGGCGCTACCCCGTCCTGCTCGCAGGCAAACAGCGACCCGGTGCGGCCCATCCCGCACATCACCTCGTCCAGGATCAGCAGCACGCCATAGCTGTCACAGATCTCGCGGATGCGCCGGAAATACCCCGGCGCGGGCACCAACGCCCCCGCCGTCGCCCCCACCACCGGTTCAGCCATGAAAGCCATGACGGTTTCCGGCCCGACCCGCAGGATCTCTTCCTCCAGCGCATTGGCGGCGCGCAATCCGTATTCCTCGGCGGTCTCGTCGTTCCGGCGCAGCCGATAGTCATAACACGGATCGATATGGCTGACATCCAGCAACAGCGGGCCAAACTGGGCGCGGCGCCATTCGTTGCGGCCGGCGGACAGGGCGCCGATCGTATTGCCGTGATAGCTTTGCTTGCGGGCAATCAGACGGCCGCGTTTCGGCTCGCCCTTTTCGACCCAATATTGCCGCGCCAGCTTGATCGCCGCCTCGGTGGCTTCCGAACCGCCCGAGACGAAATAGACGCGGTCCAGATCGCCCGGCGCATTCCCGATCAAAAGATCGGCCAGCGCCTCGGCGGGTTCAGATGTCAGAAATCCGGTATGGGCAAAGGCCAGCTTGTCCAGCTGCGCCTTGATCGCGTCGGTGATCTCTTTGTCGCCATGCCCCAGGCAGGACACCGCCGCCCCGCCCGACCCGTCCAGGTACCGCTTGCCGGTGCTGTCGAACAGGTAACAACCTTCGCCGCCCACGGCGACCGGAGGGTTCAACCTGGAATGACGCGGAAAGACATGGGACATCGGCGAGGATCCTGATATCTGAATCTGCCAACCGGTCGCGGAACTCCCGGCAGCGCGACTCGCAGCCTATCGCCAACACGCCCCCGGCAACAGCCCGATTTCCCGCCAGGCCGGCGGCGCGACTCTGCCGCGCCGCCGGTGCAGGGATCAGCCGGCCATGGCGTCCGCCAGCGCGGCTTCGAAGATGGCCAGACCTTCTTCGATGATCGCATCGGACGCCGTCAGCGGCACCATGATGCGCAACGCGTTGCCGTGCATGCCACAGGCCAACAGGATCAGCCCGCGCTTCAGCGCATGGGCGATGACCGACTTGGTGAACGCGGCATCCGGTGTCGCACTGTCGAAATCGGTGACGAATTCGACCGCCAGCATCGCGCCCAACCCGCGGATGTCCCACATCCGGAACGGGGCCGTGCGCGCGCCGATCTCGGCAAAGCGGGCGCGGAACAATTCGCCAAGCGCGGTGGAACGGGCCAGCAGTCCTTCGGCCTCGATCGCCTCGATCGCCGCCAGCGCCGCGGCGCATGCCACGGGGTTGCCGCCATAGGTGCCGCCCAGCCCGCCGGGGGCCAGCGCATCCATCACGTCCGCCCGCCCAATGACGCCGGCAATCGGGTACCCGCCGGCCATCGATTTCGCAACGGTGATCAGGTCGGGCACAACGCCGCTGTGTTCAATAGCGAACCACGTGCCGGTCCGGCCGAACCCGGCCTGGATTTCGTCGGAAATCAGCAGAATGCCGTGCTTGTCACAGATCGCGCGCAGCGCCTGCCACATCTCGGCCGGAACCGGGTGATACCCACCCTCGCCCAGGACCGGCTCCAGGATGATCGCGGCGACGCGGGACGGGTCGGCATCCGTCAGGAACAGGGTTTCCAGGCCTTTCAGAGCATCCTCGACCGTCACGCCGTTGCGGGCATCCGGGAATGGCGCACGGAAAATATCCGCCGGGAACGGACCGACGTCCTTCTTGTAGGGCGACACCTTGCCGGTCAGGCCCAGCGTCATCAGGGTCCGGCCATGGTACCCACCGGTAAAGGCGATGATACCCGGGCGTCCGGTGGCGGCGCGTGCGATCTTGACCGCGTTTTCCACCGCTTCGGCACCGGTCGTCACCAGCAGCGACTTCTTGGCGAAATCACCCGGCGCCAGCGCGTTCAGCTTTTCCGCCAGCGCCACATAGGGCTCGTAAGGCACGACCTGGAAACTGGTGTGGGTATAGAGGTCTTCCTGCGCCTTGGCCGCGGCGATCACCTTGGGGTGGCGGTGGCCGGTGTTCAGCACCGCGATACCACCGGCGAAATCGATGAACCGGCGTCCCTCGACATCCCACAGTTCGGCATTCTCCGCCCGTGCCGCGAACACGGGCGCTGCCGAGGCCACTCCGCGCGGAACCGCCGTCTCGCGCCGGCTGAGCAGTTCGGCATTGCTGCCGGTCGCCACCGAAGCGGCAGGTGCCGTCACCTCGACGACAGTCGTCGCGGCCTGGGCCGCCTTGGCGGATTTTGCCGGCGCACGCCGGGTCTTGGTCTTGGGGGTGGCGGTTTTCTTTGTTTTGGTCAGGGTGGCCATCGCGCTCTCCATCTGAACGGCTTGATAATTATCTTCATATCCTGATTAATATTTTTCGCACGCCGAAGCAAGCATTCACACACCGGGCAATCCAGAACCCGAGAACTGTAAATTTATGACGTGATATCAGCGACAAAAGACGATTGACCGGCGGCGAAAATTTGCGTTTAATATTTCAAACACGGGATAAACCGGGGCAATCGTGTGGATATCGGCGGCAGACTCAAGTCAGTGAGAGAGGATCGGGGCCTGACCCAGCGCGACCTCGCCGGGCGCGCCGGCCTGACCAATGGGGCCATATCCCTGATCGAACAGAACAAGAGCAGCCCCTCGGTCGCCTCGCTGAAACGGCTGCTCGATGCCATCCCGATGACCATGTCAGAGTTCTTTTCGGAGTTCGAAGGCAACGAAGCGCCAAAGTATTTCTACAGCGCGGATGAGCTGATCGAACTGTCGCCACAGGACACCGGACAATTCAACGGTACGCCACGCGTTTCACTGCGGCAGGTCGGCGATGCGTCGCGCCACGCGCTGCAGATGCTGCACGAGATCTACCCGCCCGGCTCCGACACCGGGCCCGACCTGATCAGCCATGAGGGCGAGGAAGGTGGCGTCGTCGTGTCCGGCATCGTCGAGATCACGGTCGAGGACCAGGTCCGTGTCCTCAATCCCTGGGACGGCTATCTTTTCGACAGCCGCCTGCCCCACCGGTTCCGCAACATCGGCGAAACCGACTGCGTCATCATCAGCGCCTGCACCCCGCCGACATTCTGATCCGGAACCGTTGACCGGGACCGTTTTGCCAACTGGCCATGCCGCCAACTTGGCGCTAGTCTGCGCGCATATCAAACCGAAGGAAGATCATGGTCATGAAACCCAGTTCACCCGGCGCAACTGCGGACGCCTCCGGCAAACCGGCTGCAACCGGCGCGGTCGCCGGCTCCGCCCCGGCGGCCCACGCGACCGACATGAAGAAAAAGGAACTGATCGACCTCGTGGTTGCCCGCTCGGGCATCAAGAAGAAGGATGCCAAGCCAGTCGTCGAGGCCATGCTGGCCGTTCTGGGCGAGACTGTCAGCGAAGGCCGCGAGCTCAACCTGCAGCCCTTTGGCAAGCTGCGCATCAACCGGACCAGGGAACTGGCCAACGGGCGGGTCACGGTGTGCAAGCTGCGCCAGAGCAATCGCGACGCCTCCGGCACGACCCCTCTTGCAGAGACCGCGCAGGAGGGCTAATAACCCGCCGCACGGGTGATTAGCTCAGTGGTAGAGCGCTTCGTTCACATCGAAGATGTCAGGAGTTCAAATCTCTTATCACCCACCAGATTTCCGGGGCGCGGCCAGTGGCGGCGCCCCTTTTCGTTGAGGGTGTGACATGTCCTTTCCCGAATTGCTGGTGCTGCGCCATGGCGAAACCGAATGGAACCTCGCCGAACGGCTCCAGGGCGGGCTGGATTCGCCCCTGACCGAAACCGGGCACGCGCAGGCCCGGCGCCAGAACGAAATCCTGCACGCCTTCGACCCCGTCGGCTGGGACTGGTTTTCCAGCCCGCAGGGGCGCGCGATGGCCACCGCCGAAATCGCCGCACAAGGCCGCGACGTGCCGATCATCCCCGAACCCCGCCTGCGCGAAATCGGTATGGGCGACTGGTCCGGCGCGGTGCGCAGCGATCTGGTCGCGGAATTTCCGCACCTGTTCGAAACCGACGGGCTGGGCTGGTATGATCACGCGCCCGGCGGCGAAGGTCTGCTGGCGCTGGAACAGCGCGTCGCCGCTTTCCTGTCCACCTTGACCCGGCCCAGTGTTCTCGTGACCCACGGCATCACCTCGCGGATGATCCGCAGCCTGGCCCAGGGCCTGCCCGGCGAGGCCTTCGAAACCGTGGGCGGTGGCCAGGGCGTGGTCTATCACCTCAGGGACGGCAAAAGCCGATTGCTGACATAAGGGGCTTGCGCGGGCGCACGGGGTTGCGTAAACGCACCGTCACGGGTGATTAGCTCAGTTGGTAGAGCGCTTCGTTTACACCGAAGATGTCG